>CAZDMI010000104.1:0-4829 GCA_964506635.1 uncultured Thermotogae bacterium | reverse complement strand
CCTTTTGACAGCCTCGACCCAGCGGTCGTATAGTTCTTCCCTTTCGCGCGATTTCATGTCGGGTTCGAATCTTTGACTGCCTTGCTTTTGAATCAATTCCTTTAGCTCGTCCAGGTTATCCCAGAACCCCACGGCAAGTCCGGCACCGTACGCCGCTCCGAGGGCGGACGATTCAAATACCCCTGTTCTAAGTACGGGGATCGAGGATATATCACTCTGAAACTGACAGAGGAAGTTGTTTTCTGCCGCCCCTCCATCGACCCTGAGTTCGGAGAGTTCCTGATCCGCCTCTTCGTCCATGGCTCGAATTACGTCCTCCACCTGGTAGGCAATCGACTCGAGACCTGCCCGGGCAAAGTGCCTTTCATCGCTACCGCGAGTCAAGCCTACGATAGTACCCCGGGCGTTGGAATCCCAGTGCGGAGCTCCCAGACCGGCAAATGCCGGTACGAGGTAGACGCCATCGTTGCCGTCGAGACTCCTGGCCAGCCCTTCGCTCTCCGCTGCTTCGTCGATGATATCGAGTCCGTCCCTTAGCCACTGGATAGTTGCCCCGGTCGAATAAACCGAACCTTCCAGGGCGTACCTGGTTTCTCCGTTCGAGGAAAAACCGATGGTTGTCAAAAGGTTTTCCCCATAAGATGGCTCGTCTCCAACGTTGACGAGCAGAAAGGATCCGGTACCGTAAGTATTTTTGCCGGCTCCTTCACCGTAACAACCCTGACCAAATAGAGCTGCCTGCTGATCCCCCAGAGCAGCACCTATCGGCACGCCGTTTAAAGGCTCGAGCTCACTTACCTTTCCGTACTCTTCCACGTTTTCAACCGGGTCCGGTAAGCTCTTTCTTGGTACGCCGAAGAAGTCCAGAAGCTCCTCATCCCAGCTTTGCTTTTCTATGTCGAAGAGCATCGTACGGGAAGCGTTTGTATGATCAGTTACGTAAGCCTCCCCTCCCGTCAGTTTCCAGATTAGCCAGCTTTCAATGGTTCCGAAGAGGGCTTCTCCCTGCTCCGTCATTTCCTTCAAACCGTCGACGTTCTCCAGTAGCCACTCTATCTTCGTTCCGGAGAAGTAAGGGTCGAGCCGCAATCCGGTTTTCTCCAGTACCTCACCCTCGATCTTTGTCCCTTCGAGTTCATCGCACCTGTCTGCGGTACGCCTATCCTGCCAGACGATCCCGTTATGCAAAGGCTCACCGGCCTGGTCCCAGGTAAATATCGTTTCCCTCTGGTTGGTTATCCCGATACTGACGAGATCATCGGCAGTCAACCCGGCCTCGGTGAGAGCCTCTTCCGCGACTACCTCCAGTTTCTCCCAGATTTCGCTCGGATCGTGTTCAATCCAGCCGGGCTCGGGATAGATCTGCTCGTGCTCCCTGTAAGCCGAACTTATCTGGTTCCCTTCACGGTCAAATACTATGAACCTCGTTCCGGTAGTCCCCTGATCAATTGCGCCAACAAATTTACCCATTACTTTGCCACCACCTTTAAATTCATATCAGAAAACTCCATAAATCCGGGCATCGAAATTTCGAACTGCCCCTCACCCCAAACATTCGCAGTAATTTTCTAAAATTTTATCTTTATATAGTCGCAAGCTTTAAAGCTGAACTTTGCTTTCCGTCTTTGCGTCTTCGGAAACCAGTTCGAGGGATCTGCTGGTTAACAGGGGAATATCCGTTCCGCAGATATCTTCGATGACGACTTCCCCGACTTCCACCGGCGCTTCCAGTTCGACTTCATTTATCTTATCCAGACAACAATCCAGTTCGTCCTTTGGAACTCCGGTCTCAGTACGGACCGGGATTCTTGGATACTTGGCGTTCTTGATTTTTACCGTCGTGGTCAGAATCCTCCGCGGATCGTGGAACTCGCTCTTGACGTATTCCTCACCCTTGGCACAGCTGTAGCCGGATATATCCTTTATCTCGTCACCTTCGAACTCTACTTCTACTGTACAACCTTTCGGGCAGGCGACGCAGGTATATTCTTCTTTTGGCATCAGAACCTCCTCGTAACCTCTACTTCAAACTCGTCAAGATCTTCCAATTCCTCGAGATCGTCTTCCTCGACGTCCTTAACTTCCATTTCACCCGGCGTAACTATCTGCTCAAAGAAGGAAATATCCGTATCTTTGATAGAAATATCCGCATTTTCCATTGGTTCCTCCACACGAAAAGCAAAGCGGAACTCGTCCTCACCGCTCACCTTGTGAGGAACTACGTAATTGACGTTTTCCCCGGCGACTACTTCCTTTTCCGACTCCGGCAGACTACCGTTACCGGCATAAGCAACAGCACCGTCACCAGCCCGAAAACCGTCCATCGTTACCCAATCAACCAGGTCCTCAATGTGAACAGAATTTCCACAGCCAAAAATCCCCGGCACGTCAGTCTGGAACCATTCGTCAACAATCGGCCCCCGGGTTTTCTGGGAGAGAGTAACTCCGGCCTCTTTGAAGAAGTCGTTTTCCGGTACCAGCCCTACGGACAGAAGGAGTAAATCCACGTCTATATCCTTTTCCGTTCCCTCGATCGGCTGAAGGTCCTCGTCGACGCGCGAAAGCTCGATTCCTTCCAGCCGGCTCGATCCGTATATATCGGTAACCGTATGGCTTAAATGAAGCGGAATGTCGTAATCGTGGAGACACTGAACCACGTTCCTGTTTAATCCGGTCGGATAGTCCATTAATTCAGCAACCCCGACTACCTCGGCCCCCTCCCAGGTCAACCTCCGGGAGATGATGAGGCCGATATCACCGGACCCAAGTACGAATACTTTCTTGCCGGGCATGAAACCCTTCTTGTTAATTATCTCCTGGGCCGTTCCAGCCGGCATAACGCCCGACGGTCTACCACCAGGTATCTGTATTTCTCCTCGCGACCTTTCCCTCGCACCAGTAGCAAGAACTACCGCCTCGGCTTCAACTTCAAGCAGCCCATCAGGGGTTAAAAGCGTCATGGATTTGTCCGGACGCATTGTCAAAACGAAAGTGTTTAACCGCACGTCCACCGAACTCTCTCCTATCTGGCTGGTAAACCTTTCGGCGTATTCCGGACCCGTAAGCTCTTCTCCGTAAATCTCCACGCCAAAGCCATTATGAATACACTGGTTAAGAATTCCACCGAGTTCTATCTCCCTCTCCACGATCATTACGTCGGCGCCTTCCTCGGCTCCCCTGAGACCGGCAGCCATCCCGGCCGGTCCACCTCCAACAACTACTATATCCTTCCTTATGCTTTTAGTTTTTGAGTTCATTTCACTCGCCCTTCTTGGTTTCTTCGACAAGCAAGTAGGATTCATCGTCCTTCTTGGTTACTTCCTTCGGGGAAATCCCCAGTTTATCCGAGAGGATCTCTATTAATCTCGGGGTACAGAATCCGCCCTGGCAACTACCCATCCGGGACCTGGTTCTGAACTTGATCCCGTCCAGAGTCGTCGCACCGCGATCAATTGCCTCTTCTATCTCCGCCCGCGTCACTTCCTCGCAGCGACAAACGATATCCTTAGCGGCCTGGTACTTGTCCGTGTACTGAGCTATCTCGTCCATATCCATCGCGGCGAATTTCGGAATCGGCTCTCTGTTTGGATCGAATTCCGGGTCCTCCGCCAGCTCGAGCCCTTTGTCTCCGAGAAGTCCGACGACGTGTTCCGAAATTGCCGGAGCTGCAGTCAGTCCTGGAGATTGAATTCCGGCAACGTTAATGAAGTTATCCGCCGCGTCCGATTCACCGATGACGAAGTCGTCGGAACCGGCCTTGGCTCTTAAACCGGCAAAGTTGGTCCTGATCTGCCCTGTATCGATATCCGGAAATAGCTTCACGGCTCCGTCCAGTACCTGGTCCAGGCCGGACTTCGTCGTTGCCACTGAAGGTTCTTCCAGCGGTTGGTGGTTTGGTCCAAATATTATACTTCCCTCGGCAGCAGGAGTAACGAGAATACCTTTGCTTTCCTTGCTGGGCATGGGAAAGTTTATCCTTCTTACGTAACCCTCTATTTCGCTATCCAGCAGGTGATACTCCCCTCTCGCGGGAGAGATGGAGAAACTGTCGTCGCCGACCATGCCGGCCACTTCGTCGGAATAAATACCGGCCGCGTTGATGACGTAGCTTCCCGCAAAACTGGATCCGCCAGCCTCAACGGTAAAGTCGGTCCCGTCAGGCCCGTTTACTATCTCTTCAACGGGTGAATTGAAGTGAAAATCTACCCCGTTCGATCTCGCGTTCTCGAAAAGGGCAATTGTGAGCTTGTACGGAGCAACGACCCCCGCAGTTGGGGCGTAAAGCACTGCTTCCACGTCTTTCGTGATGTTCGGCTCCAGCTCTTCGATCCTTTCCCGATCCGTTATTATCTCCAGTTCCTCAACTCCGTTTTCCTCACCCTGTTCCAGTAGCTTCTCTAGCTTACCCAGCTGTGATTGGTCCTTCGTGGAGACAAACGAGCCCATCCTTTTAAATGGAACGGAAAGATCTTCCACCCATTGTCCGTACATCTTGTTTCCCGGTGCCGAAAACGAGGCCTTAACGCTTCCCGGTTTAGCATCGTAACCGGCATGGACTATCCCGCTGTTTGCCTTTGTCGTTCCCCATCCTACGTCTGGTTTCTTCTCGAGAACCCCTATCTCTAGATCGTAACGTGACAGTTCCCGGGCTATCCCGGATCCGATAACACCTGCTCCTATCACTAGAACATCGTATGTCTGACTCATTCCAGTATCGCCTCGAAGTTGTAGAGCTATTCCTTTAACTAAATAACTGCACAAACCTGAAACGTATCATAACAAAAAAT
The DNA here is from genome assembly GCA_964506635.1 of uncultured Thermotogae bacterium. GTDB lineage: Bacteria > Bipolaricaulota > Bipolaricaulia > M55B111 > M55B111 > JAGXLP01. Next base: position 42 of record CAZDMI010000104.1, on the reverse strand, counting down.
ACATTTTTTGTCAAATACGATGATAAAGTCGAATAACCTTCA
>CAZDMI010000103.1:0-4929 GCA_964506635.1 uncultured Thermotogae bacterium | reverse complement strand
CGCCGTTGATCCACTGAACGGCCGGGTGATCCAGCCGCTCTATATATTCTTCCGCCTCGGCAAACGTGTGGACTATACTCGTTTCCGCCGCCCTTATCGGTTCTATTGCGCCCTTTATTCCCGCCGATTCCAGTTCATCGGCGACCCTCGCGAGGGTTTCAACGGACCTATCGATCTCGTATTCGTCGATAGGCTTGGACCTTCCAACCGCCGCGGGCACGATTAAGAAGTATTCGGCGTCGAGTTCGTGACCAAGTTCAATATTCCTCTTCAGATAATCTATCGCTTCCTGTCTTATTCCACCCTGACTACTTGCCAATTCGCTACTTGGCGAAAACATTCCACAGATTCCAGACACTTCCAGATCGAACTCGTCCAGGGCTTTACGAACCTCCTGGACTTCGTAACCTAAGTCATCCCCGTACCTGTTTCCGTGGAGCTCGATGTAACCTATTCCGGCTTCCCTGAGGCGCCTGGCCGACTCGTAGAGGTCCTCCTGGCCGAAGCCCCAGTTGCTCCAGGAAAAGTTAATTTTTCCATCAAGCAACTCCGGATCGTTTTCTACGGCCTCCCGAGCGGCTTCATCGACCTTCCTGTTCTTTAACTCAAAGTTCTGCAGGTTTTCCATGCTACCTCCCTTAGATACTCATTAGCGGTTAACTTGTATCATTCATCAATCCTGTACATTGCCACTTCATCCGCTCCGTTGTTGGCGGAAAATACGATATCCGAATCGGGAAGACTTAATACCGAAATCTGAGCCGGCCCAACTCCCCGATCGAGGACGAAATCCTCCTCAAGCTCCAGGGAATCCTCCGCTACTTTTAAACAGGTCAGCTCTGCTTCACCGTCACGGCTACCGGCGATGACCCTCGGCTCTCCAAGCAGCTCACCGGCCCAGACTACGTGACCAAAGTTCAACGGATAGGAGGACTGCCGCTCCCAGGTCCCGTCTTTCCTTTTATACAACCCCAGCGTATCGCCGTGGAACGGTTCAATCGTCACGAACTCCAGCTCTCCATCTTTATCAAGGTCGGCCATGGAGATATCGCTGACCTCGTGGTCAACTAATTTATTCGTATCCCAGTCACCGGAAGCGCTGCTCGGGACGGATATACTGAATATCCCTTCCTGTCCGGTTATCAAAATTACCCTGCTGCCGTTTATCTCTTGTACGTGCAAACCGTGGTTTTTATGGATTCCGGAAAGTACTTCCTCCACCTCCATATCCTCGTAAGGTTCCTCTGGGATTTTACCCACGTAAGTCGCGCCCGACCGGGACCAATCTTCGGGCGAATCCTTGGCTGCAGCCAGTGTCGATGCGACCAAAAATGACTCGTCCTCGACCTTTATCTCTTCGATCCGGTGGACGAAAGGCAGGTCAAGGATCCTTTGCTTCCTCCAGTTACCCCTGGAGTCACGGCGTGCGAGCACTACTCCCGCTCCTTCGGACTGAAACACCGGATAGAAACCCTCAATGGCCAGGAAGCCGTCTTCAATTTGCGAAAACGACCTGACGTTCATACAGCCACCGAGCTCATCCAGAATCGGCTCTCCGTCCGTCCAGTCCGGAGATGTGAACTTCAATGGTCTTCCACGGGTTTCTGGCCCGACCAGCAGACAACTTTCTCCACCGAGATCGATCAACCCTGTTGCGTAGGCGTCTTCGAGTTCTTTAAGAGAATTTCTTTCTACTTTCATTTTGTACAACCCCCCCTTAGCTATTTCAAAAAAATCCAAATAAATATATTGGTTGCGGGATAAATATTATGACTGGCAAAATTTTCTCGAGTTAAAACTGGCAGGAAGCCCGAAGACCGACTCCCTGCCAGGTACTTAGTTCATTATCCAGCTCGGACGAATCAGAGGAAACTTGGGTACGGTATGTTCGGTTCGTCAGTAAAGGAATCCTCGCCGCCCTGCGGGTACTCGTAACGATCTTTGTCCTTGTGATCCGGGTAGATAAACTTGCCGCCAACCTTCCAGATAAAGAGAGAGAAATCCTGTCTATGGCTATTGAATTCATGAAGCATTTCTATCTCCCTGGGGTCGACTACCTGATTGGACCAGAGGTCGTAGTGATAGGGAATTAGTACCTCGGTATCCAGGTTCTGAGCAGCTCTCAGGCAATCACAGGCGGTCATCTTGTCCGTACTGCCCGGCGGGTTCTTGCCGTAAGAAGTGAAGGCAACGTCTATATCGTAGTCCTTGCCGTGTTTGAAGTAGTGGTTTGAAAAGTGGGAATCACCGCTGTGGTATACGGAGCCACCTGGTGTTTCTATAAGATAGTTTACGGCTCTCTCGTCCATGTCGGGGGGCATTTCTCCCCGGAGGTCGCCGGAGGGAGGTTCGGTGATTAAAGCCGTTCGATCAAACGACTTCAGTGCTTTTACTTCAACGTCCTTGATCGAAAAAGTATCACCCGGTTTGACGACTCTGGTTCTATCCTCGGGAACTCCCCAGTCCTCCCATTTATCAACACAGAGCTGAGGACCGATAAAAGGTGCGTCCGTATTCTCACGGACTGCCGATGCCACGTAGGGATCTATGTGGTCGTCGTGTATGTGAGTAGAAACTACCGCATCGATCTCCTGAATAGCAAACGGGTCGATAACCATCGGTATGGCCCTCAGGTTTGGCGGGAGGTCCCTTCCACCAGACATTCTGCTGATTTGGAAGTCCTCTCTTTCTTCAAATGGGGGCTGATCCTTTGTGGACCTACCTCTACCTGCCCAGAAATCGAAGGCCAGGTTGGCATTTCCCGGAGTTTTGAGCCATATTCCGGTGCATCCCAACCACCACATTGCCAGTTTATCCTCGGGTACGTTCTCTTCTTCTATTTCTTCATTGAGCCACGTACCCCACTCGGGGAATACGTCGTGCAGCCAGCGGTCTCGATCGATATCGTCGATACTAGAGCCCATAAAAACCTCCTAATGATTATATGATAAAAGGATTAGTTCCAACTGAGCTTCAAGCCAAAAAAACAACTTACGATAATACCTAATTACTTCATCCCTCGTTACCCCTTCACGGCTCCAGCAGTTAAGCCCCTAATAATGCTCCTGGCCGAGAGAAAGGTAAAGATGAAAGCGGGCAAAGCAACTATGGTAGCCATGGCCGTAATTTCACCCCAGTGGACACCTACCTGGGTAATGTTGAGCGATATTGCCACCGGAAGAGTCCTGGTAGTTCGATCAGTCAATACCAGCGCAAGTATGAACTCATTCCAGGAAATTCGAAAGACAAATATACTGGCAACGGCCAACCCTGGCTTTATCAAGGGTAGAACGATACGGAAAAGAATCCCCAGTTCAGAAGCACCATCAATCACGGCACTCTCCTCTATTTCTACCGGAATTTCATTCATGAAAGAGCGAAGAATCCAAATAGTAAAGGAGAGGTTGAGGGCAATATAGGCAAATATAAGACCTGCCCTGCTACCGGAAATTCCAATATTTAGCCAGAGTACGAACAGAGGGACTATTAGAACGGCGGGTGGAATCATCCGCAGCAGCAAAGTAACTGTAGACACGGCTCGTTTGCCAAAGAATTTGAACCTTACAAGCCCGTATGCGGCAAAAGCACCTATCAAAATCGAGAAAAAAGCCGTAGAAGTGGCAACTATAAGGCTATTTACCAGATACCTGAGAAAGTTTCCGGAGAAAAGAACTTCCTTGTAATGCTGCAGGGTTGGTTTAAATATCCAGACGGGAGGCATCGAGAAAGTCTGAGTCCTGGTTTTGAACGAAGTAGTAATCATGATAAAAATCGGGAACAGGACTATACCCGCAGCCACTATGAGCATCGCGTATCGGGTTATCTGAGCTTTGTCAGCTTTTCTTATCTTATCGAAACTAAAGTCGTTCAGCCATTTATTAATTCGGGTCATCTCAATATAAGACCTCTCTTTTAAAATTACGATCGCGTTTTAGCAGTACAGCCGTCTTTATCCTTTTCTCGATCGAACTGGGCTAATCCAATTCACGGAGACCTGAGATAACTCATGAAGCCCAACTAAAGCTAAGCCTGAGTTCTCCTTCCGGTATTGAAGAACTGAAACAACAGCGTCGACACGATCAAAAGTATCATAATCAAGAATACGGCCAGCGTGGAAGCCTCTCCAAGCCGGCGACTGACGAACGCCTTCTTGTATATATGAAGTGAAAGTACCTCGGTGGATCGTCCGGGACCTCCATTCGTCATCACGTACATTACCACCAGAGCTCTTAAACCGTCTATAAGGCGGAGCACTATAGTCAGCCCGATGATCGACTTGATCATGGGAATCTTTACGTGGCGAAGTCGCTGGATGTAAGATGCACCATCCACGATCGATGCTTCAAGTACGTCATCGGGGACGTTCTGCAGCCCTGCCAGAAGCATCAAGAAGACGAACGGAGTCCACTGCCAAATATCAGTGAGAATTACGGCAGTCAATGCTGGAAACGGCTTTGACAGCCAGAGCACGTTTTCAATTCCGACCAAACCGAGAAAGTAGTTTACCAGGCCGTAGTTCGGGTTGAACATGAACCTCCAGAGAACTCCTACCACGACCGGTGCAACCATGATCGGCAGAAGAAATATCGTCCGAAATATATGGAGCCCTTTTATCTTTCTTTCCGCCAGGAGAGCCAGCCCCATACCTACCAGGAGTTCCGCGGCCAGGGTAACCGTAATAAAGATGGCAGTCACTTTTAGGCTGGTCTGGAAAGCAGGACTCTGGACTATTTTTACGTAATTCTGAATCCCGACGAACTCCGGTGCCTTGCGGTACACGTCCACCAACCGCCATTCAAAGAAGCTCAGCCTGATACTATAGAATACCGGATAGAACAGGGCAAGACCGAAGACCAAAACCGCCGGGGCAAGAAAACCGTAAGGAGTCAACTTTTGAAGTATCTTTTTTGCTTTCACGCTTCCCCCTGA
>CAZDMI010000102.1:0-4930 GCA_964506635.1 uncultured Thermotogae bacterium | reverse complement strand
AAGGAGGAGCACTGTTACAGGATGCCGGAAGAGGAGTACGAGAAGTTTAAGTAAGTATTTATATACATTTATTTACTAGGTAAATTTTCATTTTAATGCAGATATGATGGCAAAATACCCCGCGTAATGCGGGGTATTTTTATTTGAACCGATCCCAAAAAATTTGATATATTTGCTATATACTTATATAATCCAGAATTGTAAGGGTTAATTTAGTTGATCTTGACGGCAACACGAAAAAGACAGAGGTTCTATATGAAAAGGGCGGGTTAGATTAACGTGGTATTCAATAACTAACCGTATGGGGTTTCATTATAGGCCCCGCATACTGAGGCGGGGCTCTTGATTTTTTGAACTTAAAAGGGGTGAGTAAGATTAATCAGGACAAATTATTAAAAGTCGATTTAACGAAAAAAAACGTTTCTACGGAAAAGATACCGGAAAGCTGGTTGAAAAAGTTTATCGGTGGTAAAGGACTCGGGGCCGCACTCCTTCATGAAGAAAATAAAGTTGATGTAAACCCTCTCTCGGAAGACAACAAGCTTATCTTTTCCTGGGGCCCTTTTCTCGGGCTAGCTCCGGGGGCTTCCAGGTACTGTGTCGTTACTAAATCCCCGCTTACAGGCACTTTTCTCGATAGTTATTCGGGCGGACATTTCCCTACCTACCTGAGGTTTAACCTTCCTGAATACCGGGCAATTGTCATTTCCGGCGCAGCCAGCGAGCCGGTAACGCTTCAGATCAACAAAGGTGAGGTCAAATTCAAGGACGCGGGAAGGTACTGGGGCAAGACGACGAGAGAAATGGCCGACGTTAAAGAAGGTTTTCTGGAAGCCTCTATCGGTCCGGCCGGGGAAAACCTGGTCAAGTTCGCGACCATATCGTCGGACGGAGGCAAGCATCACGCCGGTCGCGGCGGGGCCGGGGCGGTAATGGGGTCGAAAAACCTGAAATCCGTTCTCGTAAGTAAAATTGACGAACCCGATACCCTACCTGATCTTTCGGAGTTACGGGGAGATCAACTTAAATATCTTAGTTCCAGCGACAACACGAAGTGGGCCCGGGATGTCGGTACTATAGGAACGCTTGACCCGATGAACGAGGCGGGTGCGCTTCCAACTGGGAACTGGACAAAGGGAAGGTTTGAGGGAGCCGGCGATATAGACGATGAAGCAGTAACGGCGGCAACGGCCAACCGGGAATCGTGTTACCTCTGTCCCGTTGCCTGCGGATACAACCTGAAGTTTGCCGCCGGTAGTGAAAACGAATGGGAAACGCACAAAGGACCGGAGTACGAAACGACCGTAATGAACGGTTCACTTCCGGAAATAGGGAATCTCGAAGACGTGGCAAGGATAGGAAACCTCTGTGATAGCCTGGGACTGGATTCCATCAGTACCGGTAACGTAATTAGCTGGGCCATGGAGGTTTCGGAAAAGAACCTGATCGATTACTCGATTGGTTTTGGGGACGGTGAAAAAGCAGCTGAGCTGGTTAAAAAAGTCGCGGGTCGCGATGACCTCGGGGATCTGCTGGCCGAGGGGACGAGATACGCCGGTGAGAAAGTCGGTGGAGAGGCCCGGGAAGCGTCAGTTGAGGTGAAAGGGCTTGAGCTTCCTTCTTTCGAACCAAGAGGCTCCTTCAGCATGGCACTCGCCTACGCGACGAGCGATCGCGGTGCCTGCCACCAGAGAGCCTACCCGATTGGAACGGATGCTCTGGGCGGAGATAGGGACCCTTATGCCACCGAAGGTCACGCAGCTGCGGTTATACCGGATCAGAACTTACGGAGTCTGACGTATTCTCTGATTACCTGCGATTTTACCGCCTATCAATTGGACCAGGTAAAGGATTGGTTAACCGCCTTTGGTTACGATCTTTCAGGGGACGAGCTCAAAACTACCGGGGAGAGGATCTGGAACCTGACGCGTCTGTTCAACGTTCGGGAAGGGTTCTCCCGAGAGGACGATAAGCTGCCGGAAAGAATGAAGAAACCTCTGGAAGGGGACGGACCGGCCCGCGGTAACTCCATTTCCGAGGAAGAATTTCAGGAGATGCTTGACGAATATTACTCTCTCAGGGGGTGGGACGAGGAAGGTCGACCAAAAAAAGAAAAACTATTTGAGCTGGATCTGGAAGATTGGGCCTAAATAACGAAACGAAAAAAGGAGGTATAGTAAATGTCAGATGGTCAATTGACCGGAGAAGTTGCTTTAGTGACGGGTTCCGGAGCCGGTAACGGGGAAGCAATAGCAAAACAGCTTGCGGGGATGGGTGCTAAGGTGGTAGTGAACGATATAGCCGAAGAGAAAGCCAGGGCAACGGGAGAAGACATCAAAAGCGCTGGCGGCGAGGCCTTAGTAACCGTAGGGGATGCCACGGATGAGGAAGACGTTAAAAAAGTAGCCGATACTGCAAAGGAAGAGTTCGGTCGGGTGGATATACTTGTCAACAACGTAGGCCTCTTCGAAGCGATCCAATTTACCGAGATGGATCTCGAGGACTGGAATCGTTACATGGCACTGAACCTGGATAGCACCTACATGTATACTTACGAATTCCTCTCCGGGATGATCGATCGAGGTCACGGTAAGATCGTCAATATTTCTTCCGATGCGGGTAAATCAGGTTATTCCGAACTCGTCGCTTATTCGGCGGCAAAACACGGCATAGTTGGTTTTACCAGGGGACTGGCCAAAGAAGTAGCTGGTGAGGGGATAAACGTCAATGCAGTATGTCCTGGTTATATAAAGACGGATATGCACTGGGACTTTCTTGAACAATGGGCCGCAGCGGCTGGTAAATCGGAAGAAGAGATAGAAGAAGAAGCCATTGCCGGAATTCCTCTTGGGGAATTTGGCCAGCCGGAGTACGTTGCGGAAGTTGTGGGCTTCCTGGTTTCACCGGCTACTGAATGGATGACCGGGCAGGCGATCAATATAAGCGGAGGGCTCGAAACTCATTAGAAAAAGTTTTGCCTGGAGGTGGTAGGCTAGTTTTCTTTGAGTAGATTTTTTGATTTTCAAATTAATTTCCGGGAGGTATTTTATGAAAACTAAACTAACCTACTTGCTAATTCTGTCTCTGGTGTTTGTATTCCTGGCGGGTGGAATATTTGCTGCCCAGGCGAAGGGTCACAAGGTAAGTTTCGGGTATATCAACTGGCCGGGGGTAACCGTTAAGACTCATGTGGCCAGGAAGTTGCTCGACACTCTTGGCTACGAGGTAGAGATGACGCAGCTGCAGGTTCCCGCTACCTATAAAGCCCTATCGATTGGGAACCTGGACTTATTTCTCGGCGGCTGGATACCGACCATGAAGACCTACCTTGACCCGTATCTAAAAGAGGGGTCAATCAAGCAGCTGGCAATCAACTTGAACGAAACGGTATACCGTAATGCAGTTCCCGAGTACGTGTGGGAAAAGGGAGTCCACTCCCTGGCTGATCTGGATAAGCCCAAATATCGTGATAAATTCGACCTGAACGGAAACGGAAAGCCGGAAATATACGGGATAGAACCGGGTAACGAAGGTAACAAGATCGACATCCAGGCAATAGAAAACGACACGTACGGGCTCGGTGACTGGGAATTTATACCAAGCAGTACTGCCGGGATGCTGTCACAGGTTAAAAAGGCAGCGAAGAATGATCAATGGATAGTCTTTCTCGGCTGGAAGCCTCATTGGATGAACATCGAATGGGACCTGAAGTACCTGAAGGACCCGGAAAGAATCTGGCCCGAACCAGGTAAGGAAGTCGTCTGGACCCTTTCTCGAAAAGGATTCGAGGGGGACAAGCCGAACCTATACAAGTTCTTTAAGCAATTTGAAGTTACGCCTGCCTGGCAGAGTGACTGGATTTATGGTTATACCTATGATGAGAAAGAGCCGGGAAACGTGGCGGAGACGTGGATAAAGAACCACCTGGACGTCGTTGATATGTGGGTATACGGAGTGAAGTCAATCGACGGGAAAAGAGCACGCGACGTTATCAGGGAAAAGTACGAATAAGCTTAATTCGGGGCCTGCCTTTCCGAGTTCGGTGGGCCCCATTTTTCTAATTGGGTGATATTGATGGTGATTGCAAAGTGGTATGAATGGTTGATGGCGGTTTTGAAGACAAAAATACCGCTCGATACCGGAGTGGAAGTTGCGATAAATTTCCTGACCTCGACTCTGGCCGTTCCGCTTGACGTTTTCTCCAACATTCTGCTAACTATATCCAGCAGCCTGGATTATGCCTTTTTAACCATACCACCTCTGCTTTTTATTGCCGTTGTAACGGCTCTCATGGGCTTTATCAGGAACTGGAAGTACGGGGTCTTCGCTTTACTGGCGTTACTGCTGATGTTTAACCTGGGTCTCTGGGATGCAACCCTCATGACATTATCACTGGTTTTAACCGCGGCACTCCTTTCGATAGTTGTCGGAATCCCCGTTGGAATAATTACGGCTCACAGTCGGCTGGCGGAAACCATCGTCAGGCCGATCCTGGATTTCATGCAGACCATTCCGCCGTTTGTTTATTTGATTCCGGCAATGATGTTTTTTGGGCTGGGCAAGGTTCCGGCGATTGCGGCCACTTTTATCTATGCAACACCGCCTTCAATCCGATTAACTCGTCTGGGTTTCGAGGAGATTCCAGAAGAAATAATCGAAGCAGGCAAGGCTTTTGGAGCTTCTTCCTGGCAATTATTGTGGAAAGTTGAAGTTCCAACCGCCTTTTCTTCGATTATGATGGGGATAAACCAAACAATCATGTTGTCCCTTTCCATGATGGTAATTGCAGCGATGATTGGTGCGAAAGGTCTGGGCCAGCAAGTTCTCAGGTCACTTTCCTGGATTGACGTTGGTATGGGATTTGAGGCAGGAATAGGGATAGTAGTTCTGGCCATGATTATCGATAGGATGGTTACGGGGTAATTAGCTT
>CAZDMI010000101.1:0-4941 GCA_964506635.1 uncultured Thermotogae bacterium | reverse complement strand
GTGATGAGCGAGAAATTATATAGGATAAACAGCCTTCAGAGCCGATCCCTTACCAGAATTTACCGAGGAGCCCTTTTTGTTTGCGCAGGTGAATAACTGTAGGCAAAACGCCTCGAATATTGACAAAGTATAACCATTAAGATAAACCAATATATCCCCATACCTTAACTCTAATTGAATTAATTTTCTTAAAGCCCTATCTTTATAAGAGATTTATGGCTATGGTCCTGGCTTAGTTGAGAAGGTCGCTCGGCTTTATTTTAAAAACTAATTTTTGATATTGTGATTACAGAGAATAATCGAAGGTCGTGGTGGGTCTATTATGAAGGATAGATTGACTAAAATTCTGCTGCCAACCCTGGCTTTGGTTTTCGTATTTTCTTTTGCCTTTGCCGTTAGCGGGGCTGAAAACGAGGTAGTTCTCTACTTTTTTAAGTCAAAAGGTTGCCCGTACTGCGCCAGAGAAGAACCTTTCCTCGATGACCTGCAGGAGGAGTATCCTTCCTTAAGGGTCGTGGATAAGGAGATATCGGACAGCCAGGAAAACGTCGATTTGCTCACGGATATGGGTGAGGAATACGGCAGGCAGATAAGGGGTGTTCCGGCAACTTTCGTCGGCGAGGACGTCTGGGTTGGTTTTTCGGAGGATATCGCGAACCAGATAGAGCAGAAGGTCGAATCCTGCATGGAGGAAAGCTGCGTAAATCCGATAGTCAAGCTCAAAGGGGAGGAAGCCGCTCCGCAGAGGTCTCAAGAAAACCGGAAGGAGACGATCAACCTGCCGTTTGTCGGTTCGGTCGACCTCTCGTCTATGTCCGCTTTCATGTCTACTGCCCTGATTGCGTTCGTCGATGGATTTAATCCCTGTTCCCTCTGGGTGTTGACGTTCCTGCTTGGTTTGTTGATTTATACCAAGTCACGAAAAAAGATAATCGCCGTAGGGTTGACCTTCCTTACCATTACCGCGGCGACCTACGGGTTGTTTATTCTCGGCCTGTTTAGCGCTTTCCAGTATATCGGCCAGCTCCTCTGGATTCGTGTACTGGTGGCAGTCATAGCCTTCTCGTTCGGTTTGGTCAATATCAAGGACTACTTCTGGTTTAAAGAAGGTTTTTCTTTCACCATTCCGGAGAAGGTAAAACCGAAGATAGCCGATAGGTTTCGGTCCTTGACTCAGAAAGGCCGTTCTTTACCTGCACTGCTCGGCGCCACGGTACTCATGGCCCTTGGGATTACGCTGGCGGAACTCCCATGCACGGCCGGGTTTCCGGTCGTGTGGACAGGAATTCTGAATACTCAGGGTGTTTCGGGGTCGACCTTCGCCGTCCTATTCATTATCTACATGGTTATTTATCTGCTCGACGAACTCCTCGTATTCGGCACCGTAAGCATCACCCTTCAGTCGAGCAAGCTTCAGGAGGAGCATGGTCGGGTGCTGAAGCTGGTCGGGGGCACTTTAATGCTGGCTCTCGCCGTCAGCTTCCTCTTCGCGCCGGAGCTAATGAATAGCCTGACCGGGACGCTGATCGTCTTTGCCGCTGCGATCTTCGGATCACTTGCCCTGATCGCCCTGCGAGAGAAGGTGATACCTCTGTTAAAAGGAGGAGGTTAAAATAATAAGCTCTCGTTGCTTCAAGCCCCTTAGTAAAAGCAGTTAAATCGTCCTCAAATGTGAGATATATGGATAACCCTTCAAGAGGATTTCGTTTCAATCTAGAAGAGTTTTCCGGTGCTTTTGGTGATTCCATAACCGTTATTCCTCTTCTGATCGGTATAGGAATTACGACGGAAGTGGCACTGGCTCATTTGCTCCTCTTTTTCGGAGTATTTCAAATAGCCAACGGGCTTTTCTATCGACTGCCGATGCCGGTAGAACCGATGAAGGCGCTGGCGAGCCTGACCATTGCCGGAACGTTAACTTATGATCAGGCCCTGGCCGCCGGATTGGTGCTCGGCGTAATGCTTCTCGCCACCGGCACCGCCGGCCTGATGAAATGGCTGGACGAATTCGTTCCGATAAGCGTGGTTCGGGGGGTCCAGCTGGGTCTCGGGTTGCTTTTGTTGAGGACATCGATCGGTTATATAACTGATGAGATCTGGCTTTCGGCTACCGGGATAGGTATTGTACTCCTCTTCCTGCTTCTGAAAAAGAAATATTCAATCCCGGATCTCTCTGCATTCGTCGTACTTGTACTTGGTGTGATCTACGGAATATATCTTCACGGGATACCTGATATAGCGATTATGGAGCTACCCGCTTTTAGATTTCCCGCCCCGGCTGATTTTCCGGGAGGTGTCGCTCTTGGAGCTTTACCCCAGTTCTTTCTCAGCGTTGGCAATGCGGTTCTGGCAACTTCTCTCTTGTTCAAGGATCTACTTGGGAAAGACGTGAACCCGGATAGACTTTCACAGTCAATGGGAGTGATGTGTGTAGCTTCCAGTCTGTTTGGCGGTTTCCCCGCCTGTCACGGTTCTGGTGGCCTCTCCGGGCAGTACAGGTTTGGTGCGCGGACGGGTGGGTCCAACCTGATCCTGGGGTCGGTCTATCTCGGGATAGCGATTATTGCCGGCTCGGCGGGATTTCTTAGCTTCTTCCCCCTCTCCGTGCTGGGAGCTTTGCTGGTTTTTATCGCCATTGAGCTGGGGATGGCAGCGACCAAAACCGATAGATGGCAGATTACGCTTCTGGTAGGTGTCGTTTCTTTGTTCACTAATATAGCTATCGGTTTTGGTACCGGGCTGGTGCTGGAAAAAGTGATTAGTTACGGTGGGGACCGGTCGTAAATATGTCTTAACTTTAAAAGCCCTCGCAATGGCATGAATGCGTTTATTGGCTTGGATTCAACAAGTAAGTGCAACTTTGATCTAGAAAAATGAGGCAAGAGCTAAAATAATCAGGTCAAAAAGGATTCAACTGGGATTTGATACAAATTGAGCGAAACAAACGACACGGATGAAAACGGTGCCTCCTGGAGCGGGCCGTGGTATACCTTCCCGCCGATCAGGAACGCGCTAATTGGAGCGGGTTTTGCACTCCTCACATTTGGGCTCAGTTTATTCGATTCCCTTCCCCTATTGGCGGAAAACGGGCTTTATGCGATATCTATACTTTTCGGGGGATTCTTCTGGGCGCAAGAGGGGCTCGAAGAACTGGTTGGCGAGTTCGAAATAAATATTGAAATCCTCATGTTGGCTGCTACTGCCAGTGCAATATTTCTCGGTCTCTGGGAAGAGGCAGCGTTCCTCGTTATCCTCTATGGAGCCGCGGAAGGCGTGGAAGAATATACATTTGCCCGAACGCGTTCATCGATCCGAAGTCTGCTCGATCTTGCCCCCGAAGAAGCGCGCCTCATTGCGGACGGTAATACGGATATGATTCCTGCCCGGGAACTCGATATAGGTGATGAATTCCGCGTCAAACCTGGCGAATCCATTCCGACTGACGGCCGCGTTATCGATGGACGCTCCGCTGTTAACCAGGCAGCAGTTACAGGTGAATCTACGGCCATTGACAAACAAGAAGGTGATCAGGTATTTGCCGGTACGGTCAACCAGGAAGGTGTCCTGGATGTTGAAGCGACAACCACCTTTGAGGATAACACGCTGTCACAGATGATCCATCTAGTTGAGGAAGCTCAGGAAGAGAAGGGAAAATCACAGCTGTTCATCGAGAAATTCGGGAGCGTCTATTCACCAGTTGTTTTATTGGTCGCTCTGGGGCTAATCATTTCACCGTTCTTGCTTGGACTACCAATTTACTGGGCGAGACGAGCTATCGTGTTCCTTGTCACGGCGGCACCGTGCGCTCTGGTGATGTCTACGCCGATTGCTATCGCAGCCGGTATCGGACGTGGTGGTCGCGAAGGCGTTCTCGTTAAAGGCGGAATTCACCTTGAAAACCTTGGGAAGATTGAAGCTATAGCCTTTGACAAGACGGGTACTCTAACACGTGGCGAGCCGGTGGTAACGGACGTAGTGGCGTTTGAAGGGGCTGATGATGACGTGCTAAGACAGGCAGCGAGTATCGAACAGTACTCAGAGCATCATCTTGGCGAGGCAATCGTGGACGCTGCGTCCGAGCGCGAACTTGAACTGTCAGAGGTGTCGGAATTTAGTTCCATCACCGGCTACGGTGCGGAAGCTCAACTAAAGGATGATACGATCTATGTTGGAAAACCAGGATTGTTCGAGCGCTTCGAGGTTGATTTAGAAGGAATTTCTGACGTCCAAACCCTGCGAAACGAAGGTAAGTCAGTTGTGCTTGTCGGAACAAGGGACCGGATTATGGGAATAATCGCTCTGCGTGATGAGCCCCGGCCGGAAGCGAGGGACGTCATTAGCGACCTTCACGAAAGAGGGGTTGAAGTCCTCATGCTCACTGGAGACAACGAGGAGACGGCGCGGGCAATTGCATCTGAACTTGGTATTGACGACGTCCGAGCGGATCTAAAGCCGGAAAAGAAGGTCGAAGCGGTTAAAGACCTCGCGGCAAAGTACGATGTAGTTGCTATGGTAGGTGACGGAATTAACGACGCTCCTGCACTAGCACAAGCCACGGTCGGAATCGCCATGGGTACAGCAGGAACGGATGCCGCTATTGAGGCGGCAGACATCGCTTTGATGGCGGATGATCTCACGAAAGTAACCTACGCACTGGCGCTCGGAGAGCGGGCACAGCGGATCAGTCGCGAAAATATAGTTTTCTCCCTGCTCGTGTTGGCAGCTTTTATCCCGGCTGCGCTACTTGGTCTGATCGGGATTGCCATTGCAGTCGTCGCTCACGAGGGCTCCGAACTGCTGGCCATCGGGAACGGGCTCCGGATGAGATGGGACTAGCGTAAATTTGGTTATAATATAAGGGGTTGAAACTGTAGATGGAAGTAAGTAGAACGGTTCAAAGAATTTCTTCTCTTTGGATTCAACAAGTAAGTGTAGATTGGA
>CAZDMI010000100.1:0-4993 GCA_964506635.1 uncultured Thermotogae bacterium | reverse complement strand
TTGCAGTATTCATATTCTTTTACTTCCGCTGGGTGATGGAAGAATGGTAAATTTAGGCAAATACGGTGAACGTACTATTGTTGGGATTCTCGTGGTCGTTGGTTTTACAATTTTCCTTACTACCGTCCTATTCCCCTTTTACTGGATGATCATTTCATCCATGAAAAACATGGGAGAACTGTTCGCCTGGCCTCCCGTCTTTGTCCCGAGCGAGCTCGACTTCGATGCGTACTGGTCGGTGCTTTTCGAACACGGATTTCTAAACTACATGAAGAATAGCGCCATCGTGACCCTCTCTACGGTTTTATTGACCGTTTCTCTGGGGACCCTCGGCGCTTACGCGGTCACCAGGCTCTACTTCAGAGGCAAAAACATGATGCAGCGCAGCATTCTTTTAATATACATGTTTCCGCCTATTGTTCTGGTCATCCCTCTTTACGTTCTAATGTCCACTCTGGGACTGAGGGATTCACTGGGAGGACTTATCCTTGTCTATCTGGCTCAGACACTACCGGTATCGTTATACATGCTGAGCAGTTACTTCAAACAGCTTCCCCCGGATCTCGAGGAGGCCGGGCTGGTAGATGGCTGCAACCGGCTGGAAGTTATATGGCGGATTACCATTCCCCTTTCAGTTCCAGCAATAATGAGCGTGGCCCTGTACACGTTTATGATCGCCTGGAACGAATTCCTCTTTGCCTTCATGTTCCTGGATTCGACGAGCAAATTCACGCTTCCAATCGGGATGCAACACCTGTTCAGCAGCTACCACACGGCATGGGACAAGGTAATGGCAGCTGGAATGATCATTACGATCCCGATAGTGATCATCTTTTTGGTCTTCGAGAGGTATATGATAAGAGGATTAACGGCAGGAAGCATAAAAGGATAATGATACCAAAAAAGGAGATAAGAATTGCTTGAAGAAACAGCCAGAGAGCTTCTAGAGGAAAACAGTAGCCTTGAATTGGATAGGGAAATTCCCGTGGCTCCACTGGTCGATACCAGGTATCTTTCTGCTCTGCAGGGCAAGAAAGTAAGAGAACTCTACGGGCCTGACTTCCTCTGGCCGGGCGGTGAATCAAACTCCAGGGCTCAAATCAGAGGTCTGGACCGCCACGGTTACGACATAGTTCTGGCAGGGAGTCAGGTGAAGTACGGAAGACGAGAGGTTGTGGGTAAAAGCAACGGCAGCTGGATTCTGGAAGACGAGTACGGTGGTAGCTCAATTGCCCCACCGGACGATACCCCAAGGTCGAAGGAACCGGCGGTTTCCGATCTAGAGGACCTGGACGAGTTATCGGCCCCGGACTTCGACGACGGAAGACTTAAGCACCTGGAATCAGCTTTCGAGGCGGTCAACCCAAAGGCATTTGTTCTCGGCGGCGTCCCGGAAGGACCTTTTTCCTTCGCTGCCTACCTCCGCGGTCCCCGAAACTTCATGCTGGATCTGAGCAAAAACGAGGATTTCGTCCAGAAGGTGCTTGAATTTACGACGGAGACCAGCTTAGAGATGGTCGATGCATTATCCGCTTACCCCGTGGACGGAGTCTGGATTGGCGACGGTCTGGCTACTGGAAGCTTGATAGGCCCGGAGACGTACCGTAAATTGGCGCTACCCGGCCTTAAACGGCTCGTTAACCGGGCTCACGAGAACGAACTACCTGTCTTCTATCATGTTTGTGGGAAGACCAGGGAACTAATCGAACCCATAGCCGACTCCGGCGCGGACGTCTTTGAGGTGGACTCGCCCGACAACTCGGGGCTTACCCTTTCGGAAGCTCTCGAGCGAACCTCCGACAGCGGAACCATCATTAAGGGAAATATAGATCCTTTGCTACTTGCAAACGCCGAGGAAAAAGAAATCAGGGAGACGACTCGTGACAGGATCAAGCAAGGAGAGGATTCCGGAAGGTTTATTTTGTCTTCGGGTTGTTTTTTACCTTCGGAAACTCCACCAGAAAACGTTCAGGCAATGACGGATGAAGCGAAAGAATCCACTAACCAATCATAAATCGAGGAGTTAAATCATGAATTGTGACAAACCATACTCGGAAAGACTTCAGTTGGCTCTAAACCACGAAGATCCCGGAACCATTCCTATATTTGGCACGATAACGATACGATACATCGTTTCGCGAACGGGTCTAGAACTGGAAGAGTACCTTTCGGATAGACAAAAACTGCTGGAAGCGCAGATGGAGATAAGAGAAGACCTGGGAGACTGGGTTTTACCCCGTCCCAACCACGGCCCCTTCGTAGAAACCGAAACTCTCGGCGGCAAAGTGGAAGTTGAAGAAGAACAGACGGCTATCAGGAGCTTTCCAATCGAGTCCAGAAACGATCTACTGGATCTACAGGTTCCAGACCCATTTGAAGATGGAGAAATGGGGAAAATTCTGGAACTCGCCGGGTGGCTTAGGAGGGAGGTGGACAAAGATATTCCGATCCGGCCAGCGATGGCGTTACACCCGTTCAGCCTGGCCTATTACTTGAGAGGTAAGAAGTTCTTCACGGATTTGATCGAAGACCCATCCTGGTCTCACGAACTGATGGAATTTGCTACGGAAGTAGCAATCGAGTACGCCAGGGCACAGGAGGAGGTGCTCGGGACGGAGATTCCTATCTTCCACTCCGACGACATCGCAGAGATGGTTTCGCCAGAGCACTACGAGGAATTCGCGCTCCCGTATTCGGAGCAATTGTTCGAGAACACGGAGGGATGGAACGTGGTCCACGAGTGCGGGGACTCGGAGCACCTATGGGAACTCTTTCCGGATTCAACCGAGGTGTTCGAGCTGGGACCACAGGAAAACGTGGATCTCCGGGAGGTCCGGACCGCCCTGCCGAACATGGCTTTAGTAGGTAACCTCTCGACCACCGAAATCCTCCTCAACGGGGAGCCAGAAGACGTCAGGAACGACGTCAGGCGGTGCATAAAAGACGGGGGCAGAGAGGGATTAGTTCTCGGAATTGCCGGCGGCGTACTGCCTAACGTGCCCGAGGAAAACCTGAAAGCACTCAATAAAGCGGTGGCCGAGTTTGGTTAGAGGAATTTCCTAGAATTACTTTAAAAACTCCTCTGGAGGCACTCAGAAGTGAACTCAGATAAACAAAGGCTCAAAGAACATTTGAACTTTTTGTACGACGAAGACGATGCCAAGTGGCTTTTCGGAGAGGTCAGGAGCAAAATCGAGAGTTTCCGCGAACGAAACCCTTCTCGAGCCGAGAAAGCGGATAGGGATAGTTACTTCTCGGAAGAGGACGCGGTTCTAATTACCTACGGCGATCAAGTAAAAACAACCGATGAGGCACCGTTACGCACCCTGGGTAAATTCCTGAAGAAAACCGTCGAGGACGAATTTAGCACCGTCCACCTGTTGCCGTTTTTTCCTTATTCTTCTGACGACGGATTTTCAATAACCGACTACAGAACCGTTAACCCTGACATGGGAGACTGGGACGATATCCAGCAACTCGACGAAAACTTCAATTTGATGTTCGATGCCGTAATTAACCATGTCTCCCGTCAGGGTGAATGGTCCCAGCGCTACCTGCAGGGCGACCCGAAGTACGAAGACTTCTTTATCGAGGTGGACGACTCCTGGGACCTATCTCAGGTGGTTCGCCCCCGAGATAACCCGCTCATAACCGAAATAGAGGGCAAGGAAGGATCGAAGAAGCTGTGGACCACTTTCAGCGACGATCAGATAGATCTAAATTACGCCAATCCGGACGTCCTGGCGGAAATAATCGACCTTCTTTTGTTTTACGTAGAACAGGGAGCCGAGATCATCCGGTTGGACGCAATTGCCTACCTGTGGAAAAAGTCCGGAACCACCTGCATCCACCTGGAGGAGACTCACCGGGTAGTTCAGATATTCAGAAAGGTACTCGACCTCGCCGCGCCGGACGTTGCATTAATAACGGAAACGAACGTCCCCCACGAACAGAACGTCTCCTACTTCGGGGACGGTGAAAATGAAGCCCAGATGGTCTACCAGTTCCCGCTGCCGCCACTGGTACTGGACGCCTTCGTGCGGAGCAACACGAAAAGCCTGACGGACTGGGCAAAAGGGCTGGAGTTTCCGGACACCGGAGCCACGTTCTTTAACTTCCTGGCATCTCACGACGGAATAGGCGTCCGCCCCGCCGAGGGCCTGTTGCCGGAAAGCTCGATAGAAAGAATGGTCAAAAGAACGCGAGAACACGGGGGAGCAGTCTCGTACAAATCAGATTCCGACGGCGGTAAGAGCCCCTACGAGCTAAATATAACCTATTTCGACGCTCTATCCGATCCGAACGGGAACGAACCAAAGGAACTTCAGGTATCCCGGTTCATGTCTTCTCAGGCCATCATGCTCGCTTTCCGTGGCGTGCCCGGTGTTTACGTCCATAGCCTTTTTGGTTCCAGGAACTGGGTCGAAGGGATGGAGAAAACCGGACGGAAGAGGACAATCAACCGAGAAAAGTTCTCTCTCGAGGAGATCGAAAAAGAGCTTGAAGATCCTAACTCCATCCGAAGCATGGTCCTTAACAGGTTCAAGGAGCTACTGCGGATCAGGCAAAACCACGCCGCCTTCAGCCCCGCCTCCGACCAGCAAGTACTGGACCTCGGTTCGAGAGTATTCGCCTTTTCCCGGATACCGGAGAACGAGGAAAATTCGGTGCTCTGTATTCACAGCGTCTCAGAAAAAGAACTGACTGTAAACATTCCCTACAAAGTAGTCAATGGACCAAGAAAGATGGAGGACTTAATCTCAGGGCAAACTTATGAGCTACCGGAAATACGGGTTAAGCCTTATGAAGTGCTGTGGTTGGAGAAAGTAACTGACAAATAAAAACACTGAAAGTAAATCTTCCAAGGCAGAAAAGGCTTTTTGTAAAAAAAATTTCACAAATCCCGCCCCTTCCCGGAATCACTGATATCCACCAGCTCACGAGGGTAAGGGTCAAAGTAACGCTGGCTTTCCAGATATTCCTGGTCGAACCG
>CAZDMI010000099.1:0-5024 GCA_964506635.1 uncultured Thermotogae bacterium | reverse complement strand
AGTAACACTGACTTGTAATTATATATATTTCATTATAATGTATCTATAAGGACCTTAGACCTGCGCTCTCGTATTTAATTCAATACGTCAACCAGGAGGTGGTAAGACCAAAAGAGACCAGGAATACTTCCCTGTTAGGGCAGAACTGGAGCTGGAAAGTACCCAATCACCAAAAAGAGGGAGGTAGTATGAAAAACCACAAGCTTAATAGTCGTGCTGTACTGATTTCTTTCAGTCTTTTCTTCGTTCTTTCGCTGGTTTTCACTCCGGTTTCATTTGCGAGCAGCCACTCACCGGAAGGTGTACATCTCACCTGGAGCCTAAATCAAGTTCATGACACGATAAACGTATCATGGTGGACGGAATCCGAGGGTGACGGACCTGTCGTACTTTACGACGAAGAATCAAGGTCCGGGAACACAGGAGAATACGAACACCGGGCCCAGGGTGACAGTGAAATAATTACGGGAGAAGAGGGGAAAGAAGCAGGATACGCTCACCACGTCACACTTGAAGACTTAACTCCCGGAAAAACTTATTACTTCGTCTGCGGAGGCGAAGATGGCGAATTTAGCGAAGAATTCAAGTTCCAAACTTTACCAAAAAATCCCGAGGAACTTCACTTTGCAGCATTTGGAGATACAAGACAGGGAGCTCTGGACTTTCCGGAAGGAAGAAACGCCGTTGCGCGAGCCATGGCTGCGCACGATCCCCAGTTCATGGTTCACTCCGGGGACTTCATCGAGGACCCATTTAGCTGGGAAGAGTGGAAAGAATACTTCAATCACGTTGAAACCCTATACGTGGACCCGGAAGGGCATCTAATTCCAATGATACCGGTGGTAGGAAACCACGAGGTAGGAGGAGATTACGGTTTAGCCCGGACCAAAAACGACGCCCGCGTTTATCATTCCTTATTTGATCTGCCGGGCAACGAACGCTGGTACAAATTAAACCTCGCTCCTTACTTCAAGTTCTTCGGTTTAAACAGTGAGACTTATACCGGTCCGGCAAGCGAGCAGTATCAGTGGCTCGAGCAGGAACTTCAAAAGACGGAGGATGGCGTTTGGAAGTTTTCGGCCTATCACCGACCAAGTTACGGTGAAGGTTACGGTGGTGAGGGCACGTCTTCGAAGTTCTTACCTCTGTTCGATCAGTACCATATGGATATCGGTGTGGAAGGGGACTTCCACATGTACGCCCGGTCCCAACCCCTGAACCCAACTAACTCACCGGGAGAATACGTACCCTATGATCAGGGAACCGTTCACGTAATTGCCGCTGGAGGCGGAGCTCCAATCTATTCGGCCAGTCCGGCCTGGTGGCATGCCGCAGGACCGATTAGTAAGTACTCTTACACGATATTTGAAGCTTCAAAAAACTCGCTGGAAATGGAAGCTTACGATACGGAAGGAAACGTGCTGGACAGGATGGAGATACATAAAGAACTGTCAAAACCGCAAACGGTTCTGGAAACGAAAGAGACCGGTGTTTCCGAAGACAGCACCGGCCCACCTCCCCTTATAGACTTCGAAGAAGGCGCGAGAATACCGATCATGAAGGTCTCAAAGGTCGGAGACGGTACCGTAGGAGCAGGTGGCCTTGCCTGGTCTTCAGTTAACGGAGAATGGAAACCCGGTGAACTGGACGTATTTTATGAACTTCTATTCGACAGGCTGAACCCGAACGCGGTAAAGGTTCTCTGGTACGAAGGCTATGATGCCAACTATCCCGTAGAAAAATGTTCCGAACTAGTTAATTCTCTGGAAGAAGCGGGATTCGAGATTGACGGAAAGGACAGCGAACCAATAAACTCGGAGCTTTTATCCGGTTACGATATACTCGTAATTCCCCAGCTTGGTCTGGGAGATCCACTCAAGGGTGGAAATCCGGATTTACTTCCATGGTCGGACGTCAACGCCATAGAAGATTTCGTCCGTGAGGGAAACGGTTTGCTGGTAATGGATGCTCACGATTACGGCGGTCACAACTGGGCCGAGGTCCAGAACAAAATCCTCGCCGGGGTCGGAGCGGACATGACGCTTCAGTCCGACGGCCTTTACGACTGGTCAGATAACTGGAAGGCGTTTTACTATCCGATCGGTGAAGTAAATACCGAAACCGAGCTCGGAAAAGCCTACGAAGAAAGAACCGGAAGCAAGGAAATAGCACTATTTGAAGTCTCTTCCGTAGTTGACAACCCCTCGCTCTACCTGGAAAAGGTCCCCGGGGGAGAAAAATCAGTCGTTGACGCGAGAATAGCCAAAGCAAATGCCAGAGTCCATATAGAAACAAAAGAAGGCGGTTCCGGATACGTTAGGGTGCAAAAAACACCGGATACATCAGGCTCGCCTGCAGTAGCTGGTGTCCATAAGCCTTTAGTTGAAGTAAGCATACAGTCCGAGATACCATCCGATATGATCGAGTGGCCGATGACAATTGAAATCTATTATACCCAGGCTGCCTTTGAGGACTCAATTCTGCAGAACGAAAATCATCTTGAAATGTACTACTGGGATACGGAACAGAGCGCCTGGAGGCGATGTCAGGAAGTCGGTGTAAATTCCGACAGAAACGCCGTTATCGCCAGTGCTTACCACCTTTCCAAGTTCGCCATTATGAGCGATCCGAAATAACCTGGACCTGAATATTTCACTAAAGCCCCGCTCTCTCGAGCGGGGCTTTTTTAATTAGGATCAACAGCCCAGACAATCGAGCACGACTGCACGCTGTTTGTTTTCGTACAAACTTTCCAGGTCCAGGGATTCCCTCTCACAGACTTCATAAGTCGAGCTGATTTCTTCAAGAAACTCATCCGGGCCGGCAATATCGACGGTAAGACTTCCAGCTTTGTAGTGCATAGGCACTACCACCTGAGGGTTAAGTTCTTCCGTTATCTCAGCTGCTTCCTTTCCATCAATCGTATAGTTTCCGCCAACCGGCACCAGCAAAACGTCCACCGAACCTATCTTATCCAGGTAGCTTTCACTTAATCCATGGCCGAGATCCCCGAGGTGACAGATCCTCGTCCCCTCCATCTCTATTACGTAAATGATGTTTTCTCCCCGCTTCTCGCCTTCCGCCTTATCATGATAGCTCGTGATCCCGGTAATACTTACCGGCCCTTCCACGTAATCTCCGGAATCCTCGAAAACTTTTGTATCTTCCTGAGAAACAAGTTCCTTCCCGGAAGCATGGTCATGATGATCGTGAGAAACCGTAACCAGATCAGCCACATTGGCCTCGGGTGGGTTCAGACCAATAGAATCACCGTTATGCGGATCCGTGACCAGAACAGAGGAATTTTCTACCTTGAAACAGGCCTGTCCGAACCATTTAAAAGTAAGCATATCCTTCCCTCCCTGGAAGCTAATATTTCAAGACTCTATCGACAATATTAAAAATTGTTCGGAATTCCAAGCTGTCTGAGGTGGAATATTGGATATTCAGTGTTTACAGGTGGCCAGTTGTTAGGGAGCCTTTATCGCACCCGCCCGGCACGGTGAAGCCTCTAACCCTTTTAGTTTCAGAGGAAAAGCGAAAAACAGTACGTCTTCTCCGGACCCTATTCTTCCTAGCCCCGCCAGGTTTTCGATAATCGGCACCTCTTCTGAAAGTAATTTGTGGTGTCTTTCGTGGGATTCGCTTCCAAGCGGGTCAACGCTCGGAGCGTCCGTTCCATAACAGCTAATCCCCCTATCCAGAAGCCAACCGAGCAGCTCCTCTGAAGGGACCGGGAAGTCCTTGAAATAGCTATCTTTACCCCTCAGTTTCTCCAGGCCGGAATCCAGGAGGAAAATACTCTTACCGTGAAGGTTGACCTTAGAATTCCTGACTTCTTCCAGCTGCACTTCTCCCCCGTCAGGCTCTTTCGGGTGGTGATAAACGGCAGCTCTTCCAAAAAACCTTCCGATGGGCATCTCGTCAATCGTAGTTCCTCCCCGGACGAAGTGCCGGGGCGAATCGACATGCGTTTCCGAGTGGAGGTTCAGGTTAATTCGAGAAACGTTAGCAGGGTCCTCCGGTAACGATGCAACCGACTCGAACTCTGGTTTTTCCTCCCCGGGCCAGACCTGGCTCTCGGATGATATTGGGTAGGACAGATCGAAAAATTCGCGACTTTCGTGATTCAAAACTATTCCCCTCCTTTTTTTCGGAGTTTTAATATACTTTTCGGCCGGCAATCTTAATTATTTTATTCTAAACCTAAACCCAGTTAATCGCAGGGTAAATATCTTTCTTCTTTATTATCTCAATTCTTTCACCACTTCAAATCTTCGATAAGCAGCCCTTTCCAGGCATGCTGTCCTTCCGCCCCGGCACGGGGACCGGGGCTACTGGGTGAATAACAAGAGTAGGCAGGGTCCCCGTGCCGGACTGAGGGGTCGCCTGCAACGAACTGCCCGATAAAAATCATGTTACATTTATAAAGGTGGCGGGATTGAGATTATAGAAAAAGGACCGGGAGTGACCCGGCCCTTTTAGAGAAAATATATCTGTGCCGGGGTAAATCCGCTTAACAAAGGTTGATCTTACAGAGTAGCCTCTCCCTGTTCTGCTGATTATCCTGAAAACGATCTCGCCTCTCTATATTCTTTCGGCAAACTCGGCGGGTACAGGTCCATTTGTCGTCCGATCCTTCGGTTGTGCGTCTTCGGCCATACATTTGAACCCCCTCCAGGATTCGGTGGAGCGAAATTGGATTAATTTACTCCACTTTTATTATAAGGATTTCCTCCGCAACCACAAATCGGATCAGTTGTGCGACAAACTGTACTGGCTCGAGCTGGTGTCTAACATTTAAGTTTTTCTCCATTATATAACTGCTTGACGATTTTGGGGGGGTGTTGGAACCTGAAAACTACAACCAGGTAAAACATCAGTCCGAGGAAACAATTTATAATGGACGATAGCCGGAGTTCCTACCACCGGTTTAGACCTGGATCGCCAATCAATTTACGGGGATAGAAGACGGGGTGCTCGTTCGACCTACTTTCGACTTTCCAGATGGGAGAACCATCCAC
>CAZDMI010000098.1:0-5040 GCA_964506635.1 uncultured Thermotogae bacterium | reverse complement strand
TCGAGCTGCTGGGGAGAAGGTATATTTTAGTTGGCTTCGACCAAATTTAAGAGGGATTTTAAGTGGTGAAAGAAATGAGATACTGTTACTTTAAACATCTAAACGGGAGGACAAAAAGGGCTATGTTCTGATCCTTTGCAGGGCCCAACTCCCTCGATTAGAAAATAGCGCCCCTCATTTGCTAAAAATAAAAAAATTAATTAGGATCATTGGCAGGTAAAGTCAGGCTGATTTAACGGGAGGTAATTATGTCAAACCATCCAGGCTACTGGGGTAAGCTGTTGCGGGTAAACCTTTCTAATGGTAATTACAGGGCGGAGGAGTTAACCGGCGATTTTCTCAAAAAGTACCTCGGAGGAACCGGATTTACGACAAAACTCCTTTACGACGAGGTCGGCCCGGAGACTGACCCTCTCGGACCGGAAAACGTATTGATCATGGCACCCGGTCTACTTGTCGGGCCAAACGTTCCGACAGCTTCTAAAACTACTTTTGGTTTTAAAGCCCCTGTAACCGGAGGATATGGCAAATCCCTGGTTGGCGCAAAGGTCGGGGACCAGCTCAAACGAACCGGATACGATGCCCTGGTGGTGCAGGGGGAGGCAGCCCGACCGACGACCCTGGTAATAGAGGAAGAAGAAGTTAGGCTGGAAGATGCCTCCGACCTCTGGGGTCTGGACACCAGGGAAACGGACGAGAAAATCAAGGAAAAATACGATCGGTACCGCACCGCCGTCATTGGACCGGCGGGCGAAAAGCAATCCGAAATGGCGATGATCGAGTGCGAGGATCGCCAGGCGGGCAAGGGCGGCGGAGGAGCCGTTATGGGTTCGAAAAAACTAAAGGCAATTGCTGCCAGCGGAGGCAAATCCCCGGAAATCTGGGACGAGGAACTCCTGGAGGAACTAAACGACAAGTGGAGAAAGGAGACGACCGGAAAGGGGGAAATCGAGCTTTCCGGGACCGGTTCGGCGACGGTGGACATGCAGTACGGGACGGGAGAAGCGCTAAACGTCAAGAACAGGGAAATCGGCATGTTTCCGACCCGGAACTGGCAGTCCGGCTACTTCAAAAAGGCATTCGATAGACTGGAAGACCCAGAGGAGGACAGAATCGACCTCGACCCCCGGAAGTGGGTCGATATCTACCGTCAGGGAAGGCGGCCCTGCCCACACTGCACCAAACCGTGCAGCCAGTATTTCGTTGCCGAGGACACGGAGTACGGTGACATCGCGGTGGACGGGCCGGAGTACGAAACTCAGTATTCTCTCGGCGGCGCGACGGAAATCGACGACATAGAGGCCGTGGCGAAGGCGAACGAGATCTGTGACAGAACCGGTCTGGACACGATGACGGCCGGCATGACGATTGCCTGGGCAATGGAGGCCTACGAAAAGGGAATTCTGGAGACCGACCTTGACCTGGAATTCGGGAACGCGGATGCAATGCTGGAAACTTTAAAGAGAATTGCCCACCGGAAGGGCGATCTCGGCGAGCTCCTCGCGGACGGGCCCGTAAGAGCAGCCGAAAAGCTCGGAGCGGGCGAGGAATTTACCATTCACGTCAAGGGCATGGTGCCCGCCGGCTTTGAGGTTCGAGGGATAAAGGGAATGGCGCTGGCCTTCGCCGTGGCGCCACGGGGTGCCGACCACCTGACCTCCTGTTTTTACGCACTGGAGATGGGCGGTAGCTTCTGGGACTTCGAGAACTACGACCGGACTCAAATGGAAGGAAAGGCACTTGCAATGAAAGCTATGGAAGACCTGATGACGCTATACGACATGACCGGAGTCTGTAAATTCACCCGCGGGATCATGTACGAAGAAGGAATAAGGGAACTGGTTAACGCAGTAACCGGATTTGATCTCTCGAATTCGGAACTGATGGCCACCGGAGAAAGAGTTTACAACCTTTCAAAGGCCTTCAACGTGAGAGAGGGCTTCTCCCGTGAGGATGACAGCCTGCCGGAAAGAGTCTTCCAGGAAGAGATTACCGACGGTCCCTCAAAGGGCGAATCGATAGACAGAGAAAAGTTCGAGCGAGAGCTGGACCGGTATTACACCGTTCGAGGCTGGGATAGCGAGGGAATACCACTGAAAAACACGCTCAAGGAACTTGATTTGCCCGAGCTTTCCAAAGAGGTTGGAAGCACAGCTGAACTTGCTACATAAAAGTACTGAAATAAATTTCATAATTCGGATTAATCGAGGCTGGTAAGTATCGGTTCCTTTCTAATTTTAACCGGGAGTATTTCGCTTCTGGCCTGGGTATTTCTCCTTGTAGGCAGGGATCGTTTCTGGCTGACCGAAGAACGTCTTGAACCGGGCAATACGGGAGATTCGCCCGAAAACTGGCCTTCGATCTGTACGATAATTCCAGCTCGTAACGAAGCCGAGGTGCTGCCGGGGACGTTGCCTTCAGTACTCAAACAGGATTACCCGGGCGAACTGGAGTTCCTTCTCGTGGACGATCACAGCGAGGATGGTACTGGAGAACTTGCCGGGGACCTGGCAGAGGCTACAGACCAGGGGGATCAATTCAGTAAAATTGAGCCTCCGCCAACCCCAGAAGACTGGACCGGAAAGGTCTGGGCACTTCACCAGGGCTTTCAGAGAGCAAAAAAGACGGACTGTGATCTGGTCTGGTTGACCGACGCGGACATCAATCACGGGTCAGCGGTTCTCAAACATCTGGTCACCAAGTTGACCTCGGGAAAACGCGATGCCGTATCGGTAATGGCCGACCTGAGTACCCGCACCT
Organism: uncultured Thermotogae bacterium; assembly: GCA_964506635.1. Classification (GTDB taxonomy): domain Bacteria; phylum Bipolaricaulota; class Bipolaricaulia; order M55B111; family M55B111; genus JAGXLP01. The sequence goes on along the minus strand of CAZDMI010000098.1, from coordinate 2,280 downwards.
ATCCGGAAAAACTGCTGATTCCGAGCTTCGTCTACTTTTTCAGGATGCTTTATCCGTTTAGTAAGGTCAACGACGGAGATGACGAAACCGCCGCAGCAGCTGGAGGGTGCGTACTGTTTCGTAAACCTCTTCTGGAGAAAGCGGGCGGTTTTCGAGCTTTTCGTAAGGCAATCATCGACGACTGCGCCCTGGCCCGGACACTAAGGGGCGAAGGTGGGAATCTCTGGCTCGGACTTTCCCACATGGCCAAAAGCACCAGGAGTTACGGAAGCCTGGGTGAAATCTGGAAGACGATTTCCCGTTCCGCCTTCAGCCAGCTGAACCATTCCTTTTTTCTGCTTTTTGTAACGGTAGTCGGCATGCTACTGCTGTTCGTGGTTCCACCGGGCTGGTTTGCCCTGGGACTATCCGGCCTCGTTACCCCGCTAGCCGGAATGAACCTTCCGGTCGCGGCGGCTGTGACCGGTTTGGGAGGGATTACCTGGCTGGCTCTTGCCTTCAGCTTTCTCCCAATTTTGAGCTGGTACGACCTATCGGCTTATTACTCGTTGATGGCACCGCTGGGCGGGGTTCTCTATACTCTGATGACGGTGGATTCGGCGCTCAGCTGGTTGAGGGGCAAAGGAGGGGAATGGAAGGGGAGGCAGTACGAATGACCGACGGAAAAGTCCTTGGTCTCGACTGGGGAACAAAACGGATCGGAATAGCTATCAGCGATCGGGCCGGCAAAGTCGCTCTGGGGCGGCCCAGTCGCCAGAGGGAAAACCTCGAGTCGGACCTCGACTACCTGGAAGAACTCGTCAAAGAAGAGGGCGTAAACCGGGTCGTTATCGGTATGCCCCTGCACATGAACGGGGAAGAGGGACAATCCGCGGAAAAGGTCAGAGAATTCAGGGGTAACCTGGTTAAGAGGTTATCCGTACCGGTTGATACCGTAGACGAGCGGTTGACCAGCTCCGAAGCCGAGCGGGTAATGATCAAATCGGACCTGAGACGAGAAGAGCGAAAAGAAAAAAGGGACAGGGCCGCCGCCACGCTCATTCTCCAGCGATACCTGGACAGCGAGGTGGACTGAATACTGCCCCGGTACAGCGAACCTGTCCGGATCTTCCTAAAATCATTTCATCAATTAGGGGTTTTAAGCTAGGTCGGGTGAACTAAGAGGGTTAATTACGTTTTCCTTGGGCGACCCGGAAAAGCTTACGTATCCGTCTTCCGTTATCCTGACCATGTCCTCTATCCTGATCCCGCCCCAGCCTTTTATATAGATCCCGGGCTCGACGGTCACGACCATTCCGGGCTCCAGCGTATCGTCACTCGTCTCGCTCAACCGGGGCCCCTCGTGGACGTCCAGGCCGACGCCATGACCGAGACCGTGACCGAACTCATCGCCGTAACCGGCGTTCTCGATAACTTCGGCTGCCTTCTCGTGGACGTATTCCCCTTCTACTCCGGGGCCGATCTCTTCCAGACCGGTTTTCTGTGCTTCCAGTACGATCTCGTATACTTCGCGGACTTTAGAGGGCGGATCGCCGAAGAAGACCGTTCTGGTCATATCCGAGCAATAACCCCTGTATTTCGCACCCATGTCGACAAGCAGTAGTTCGCCCTGCTCTATCGGTTCTTCTCCCGGCTTCGCATGGGGCAAAGCACTTTTCTCCCCCGAGGCAACTATTGGCGGGAAGGACACGTCCTCGGCTCGGTTTTCTCTCATGAAGAACTCGAGTTCGAGCGCAACTTCACGCTCCGTCATACCGGGCTCCACCGTATCAATTAAGTACACAAAGGCCTGATCAGCTATGTTTGCGGCTTTCTGGTGCAGATCGATTTCATCATCATCTTTTTCCCGGCGTAACTCCCCAAGTGCTCCGTCGACCTGAACGAGATCAACTCCGTCCACTTTATCCCTCATCTTGTTGTAGAGTGCCAGACTGACGTCGTTCTGGTCTATGGCTATCGATTCGATTTCCAGATTATTTACCAGTTCGGCCGTCGTTTCGACGGGTTTAGATTCGATCTCCCGCAGTTCGATCTCCGAGAGTTCGTCTTCCGCGGCATCGATATATCTGGAATCGGTCAGAAAAATCACCCGGTCATTCAGAACTACCGTACAGCCAAGAGAAGAATCGAACCCGGTTAAGTAACGCTGGTTGCTTTTGTCCGACGACTCTAAGTTCAGAACGAGATAACCGTCTACACGATCCTTATCGCCTGCTCCTTCCTCCAGAATATTTCGAAGTCTTTCAATTTTTTTATTCATAACAGGAATATTGTGGGACA
>CAZDMI010000097.1:0-5187 GCA_964506635.1 uncultured Thermotogae bacterium | reverse complement strand
CGGCAACGCCCTTGAGCTTCTTACTTCCCATGATCGCTCCGAATCCCGGTCTTCCGGCTGAACGGTTCCTGTCGTGGATAATACAGGAATAATTTACGAGATTTTCCCCCGCCTTCCCTATCGAGGCCACCCGGACTTCTCCTTCTCTTCTTTGAATCTCGTTCTCAAACTCAGCAGTTTCCATACCCCAGAGGTCAGCTATACCCTTTACTTCAGCTCCTCCCTCATCCAGCAACAGGTACTTCGGTGACTCGGCCGCCCCTCGAATTATCAGTCCATCGTAACCGGATTTACCGAGCTCCTGCCCGAAAAAGCCGCCGACGTAGGAGCCGCTGACGGAATTCGTCTTCGGAGATTTGGCCATGACTACGTGTCTCCCGGCACCGGGTATATTCAAACCCTGAAAAGGACCAGTGGCAAAAACCAGGATGTTCCCCGGATCCAGGGGTGCCGTTTCCGGCTGAAGCTCCTCAAACAAGATTCTGGCTCCAATTCCTCTTCCTCCGAGGAAGTTTTCGTACCACTTTTCCGGAATAGGATAATCGCTTATTACTCCATCAGTAAGAGATACGTCGAGATAACGACCGAAATTGCCTTTCATTCTTTTAAACCTCCATTATTTTAAAAATTTGCCCTATTACCACTTTATCATACTCCTAACCAACCGGTTTCCGACGTGAACTCACGGGCCGAGTCTTTTCTTGGGCCTGGCACCGATAAGAGAGTCGTGCCGGACCTTTGATCTGCCCCAGCTATACACCTGTCACTAATTCAACCAACCAATCCCTCATTCCTGGAGCAAGTTCCGAAGTTCGTCGTTAGCCTCAGTAGAAATTTTTCACTTCAAATCGTTTAATTATAGTAGATTAAAACCCGATTTTTATAACGATACTACAAGGATGATTGGCATGAACAAAATAAACAAAGATGTACCTTCGGCTCTGGCACTTATATCCGGCGGTCTGGACAGCCAGCTGGCAGCGAAGTTAATTGACGACCAGGGAGTGGAGGTAACCGGTATTAACTTCAAAACCGGCTTCACCAGCGAGGGCGACACGGAGTTATTCACACAAATCGAGAAAGATATAGGCATAGAATTGCGAACCCTTCAGGTCGATGAGGAAGAATATCTAAAAATCATAAAGAACCCAAAACACGGTTACGGTTCGGCAATGAATCCCTGTCTGGATTGCAGAATCCTGGTATTAAAAGAAGCAAAAAGTTACATGCAGGAGGTTTCAGCGGACTTCGTAGTTACCGGGGAAGTAATGGGGCAGAGACCGATGACGCAGAGGAAAGATACACTCGATATAATAAAGCGAGAATCGGAACTGGGGGAAAAACTTCTAAGGCCCCTATCCGCGAAGTTAAGGGATCCAACCCTTCCTGAGAAGAAAGGCTGGATAAACCGTGAGGAACTGCTCGACCTAAGCGGGAGGTCCCGAAAAAGACAGCTGAAACTTGCCGAAGAATACGGGATAAACCACTATTCTCAACCCGCAGGCGGATGTGTACTAACCGAACCGGAATTCGGACACCGAATCAGGGAAGTTTTCGATTACAAAGGCAGGAAGAACACGACTATAGAGGATTTGAAGCTCCTGAAGTACGGGAGACATTTCCGGCTTCCAGGTGGATCCAAAGCCGTAATCGGGAGAAACGAGGAAGAAAACCAGGAATTAAAAAAGTTCTCTCGAGAGGATTTCTGGCACCTGGAGCTGGAAGAAGTTCTTGGCCCTTCTACTTTAATTACCGGTGAACCCGGTAAGAGGGACTTCGTTCTCGCAGCCAGGATAACCGCACGTTACAGTCAGGGCAGGGACCTCGAAGCCATCGACGTCGTAATGGAGAAAAATGGGAAAAGAAATAACTGCAACGTCGAACCCATGAACAGGGATGCCGGCTTAATTGACGAATTGATGATCGAGTGGACGAGCTAATTAACCTCCAGGGCAAGCCCTGAGGTTCTCGGCTTATTTTAGCAAATACCGGTCCCTCAACGCCACTATTCGATAAATAGACTTTATTTAAGAATTCTTTCTTTTTGGTTATATTTATTTCGCTGGCCTGATCCAGCTCACAAGAGGTGAAATAATGTCAGAAATACTGGAATCGGTACCTAATTACAGCGTTGGAAATAACGAGGAGACAATTGAAAAAATAATCACCCCTTTCAGGGAAAACGAAGGGGTAAACATGCTTGATTATTCCGCTGATCCCGACCATAACAGGCTGGTCGTTACGAACGTCGGAGGCGCGGAAGCCCTACTTGAGGCGACTCTGGAATCAATCAGAATCGCCATAGAAGAGATCGACATGAACGAGCACGCCGGCGAGCACCCCCGTATGGGAGCCACTGACGTCGTTCCTTTCACGCCCGTCAGGGACGTGACGATGACCGAAGCGGTCGAGTTGGCGAAAAAACTTGCAAAAGAGGCAGCAAAACGGTTTGACCTGCCGATCTACCTCTACGAGGAGGCAGCAACACGACCGGAACGCAGGGATTTGGCGGAAATCAGAAGGGGTGAATTCGAAGGCTTTCCCGAGAAAATAAAGAAACAAAACTGGAAACCCGATTTCGGCCCGGAGAAAGTACACCCCACAGCCGGCGTAACTGCGATCGGCGCCCGGAAACCTCTGGTCGCCTTCAACGTAAACCTGAAAACCGATGACCTGTCGATCGCCGAGGACGTAGCTAGAAAAGTCCGCCACTCGAGCGGCGGCCTGAGGTACTGCAAGGCCATGGGCGTGGACCTCGAAGACCAGGACGCAGTTCAGGTTTCGATGAACATGACGGACTATAAGAATACGTCGTTGCAGCAGGCCTTCGAACTTATACGTGTAGAAGCGGAGCGGCACGGGGTAGATATTCTGGAGAGCGAAATAGTCGGCCTGGTTCCTTCCGAGGCATTGATGGACGTCGCGGAACACTACCTGAAACTAAAGGATTTCTCGTCCGACCAAATAATTGAAAACAAACTACTGGGCGAATAGCGATGAACAGGACGATAGTCAAACAAATTGGTCAACTGGTGACTTCGGTCGGGAAAGCCCCGAGAAGCGGTGATGAAATGGATCAGTTAAAGGTCAGCGAGGGTAAGGAAATCCTGATCGAAGGTGATAGGATCGCCAAAATAGGCGACCGGGGCGATTTTTCCAGCGAACCCTCCGGAAATACGAAAATAATTGACGCCGGAGGCAAACCGGTTTTACCCGGCTTTATCGACCCACACACTCATTTCGTTTTTTCCGGATACCGAGCCGAAGAATTCCAACTGCGGCTGGAAGGAAAAAGTTATGAAGAGATAGCTGCTGAAGGTGGCGGTATAGTTAGCTCGGTTAGCTCGACCAGAGGGGCTTCAGTAGCGAAACTTAAAAAAGAAGCTAAGGATAGATTGCGATCAATGGTTCGCTTCGGCGTAACCTCGGTCGAGGGAAAAACCGGCTACGGTCTCGACGAGCAAACGGAGCTGAAACAGCTGGAGGTCATGAAAGAACTAAACGGGGAAACCAGGATCGATATCTTCTCAACTTTTCTGGGGGCACACGCGATACCCGAAGAATACGAAGGGAAGCGGGAGGATTACCTGAAGCTCGTGACTGAAACGGTAACCCCGAAAGCCGCCGAGAGAGGGGCGGAGTTCTGTGACGTCTTTTGCGACCGCGGAGCTTTCACGGTGGCTGAATCCCGGGAAGTCTTAAACCGAGGCAAGGAACTTGGGCTGACCCCAAAAATCCATGCTGACGAAATAGCCGGAACCGGAGGAGCCGAACTTGCCGCCGAGGTAGGCGCCGTTTCGGCCGATCATCTGCTCAAGGCCTCCGACGAAGGAATAGAAGCTATGAGAGAGAAAGGGACCATCGGGGTGCTGCTGCCGATTACTGCCTTTAGCCTGAAAGAGGATTACGCCAGGGCACGTTATATGATTGACCGTGGCCTCCCGGTAAGTCTGGCCACGGACCTCAACCCGGGAAGCTGTTACTCGGAATCCATTCCGCTGCTGTTTGCGCTGGCCACCCTCTACATGAATATGACGTTAAACGAAACGATAACCGCCCTGACTCTGAACGCCGCCGGAGCAGTAGGCAGGGCCGAGGAGCTGGGAACTATCGAACGGGGCAAGCAGGCGGACATGGTAATTCTCGACGCGCCCGACTACGAACACATCTCCTATCACATCGGAGTGAATTCGGTGGAAAGGACGATCAAAAAAGGGGAACTGCTCTGGAAGAAATCCAACCCGGAAATATAATTAACTCTCCCGGGGCTGAAAAAATGAGACCTAGGACTTAACTAAAGTTGAACCCCGGCCGAGCACTGAGCTCGACCGGGTTGGTTATATTCGAAAACGAGACAAGGTAGGCAAAATCGGCCAAAACTACTGACCGGAACCTCCGGAGTTCATCTCCTTCTTTGCCTTGTCCAGAAAACCTTTTGCTATTTCCGTTGCGTCATCGCCAAGCAGCAAGAACGATTCAACCAGCTTTTCCGCGTTTTGTTCGTAATGGAACAGCATGTCGTACCAGGTTCGCGCCAGTTCGTTGTACCTTTCGGCAAAGCTAACCAATGATTCCTCGAAGGACTGGACGAAGTGAGAACTGGAGTTCTTGAGGCCCTGCATTTTCAGCTTCAGAGTGCTGGCCAGTATCTTCCTTGATTTATCCTTATAGCCTTCGGCCTTTTCCAGCAATTTTTCCAGATCTTTTATGTCCTTGGATAACGAATCCTTGTTGTTCGATTTGGAAAAGGTCTGCATATCGTCCTTTATGTTCTCCATGCCGGACTTGATGTCCTTCATGTACTTGACGCCCTTCTGCAAGCTTTCATTTTTAAAACCGGATTCGGCCATTACGGCAGTTGAAACCAACAGAACCAGAGCCAGACTAGAAATCAAGACCATAGACAACTTACCACGTTTCATATTAAAACCTCCTTTCTTGTTCATTATTATACCTAAAATAGTTCTTTTTAGACGTCAAAAACCGAAAAACTGAAAACCAAAAAAACGGTATATTGGGTTGACAATAAAAAAAGACCCCGCACTGCTACGTACGGGGGGCCCATCAAGTTAGAAACTCTTAGTTCTACTACTTATCCAGTTCAATCCTTCAATTGATTTTTTATAGACTCACTGACCAGGTCCTCGTCCGCGTGGTAAGGTAGGGTGGCGTGCCCCTTTGCTCCTT
>CAZDMI010000096.1:0-5397 GCA_964506635.1 uncultured Thermotogae bacterium | reverse complement strand
TTCAGCCAGGTCACCTACCGATACCTCGAAATCTCCGATAATTTGCCCCCGGCTCACCTTATCGTATACGTTGACAATTACGACTTTACCTTTTGGTTCTTCGCTTTTTGGTATTATCTCCAGCAACTCTCCGGTATTCGGGTCCTGAACAGATTCGGCCGCGTAAAGGTAAAATATTTCGTCCTCTTGAACACCTTCGCCGCTACCACAATCCCCCTCGACTCCAGCAAGAACGACGTTATTATTTTCTTCCAGGGAGACTACCCGGCACTTTAACTCCTCCTCTCCCTCTTCCTCTCTTTCCCCCTCTCGGTCTCCGGTGTAATTCTTTCTCTCCTCCAATAGTCGTGAGGCGGAGTCGTTCAGATTATAGGCCAGGTCAGACGAAATATTGGATAGTCCCTTATCAACGGCTTCACCAACGACGCTGCCACCAAATTGTTTGGTGCCAAAAGTAATTTCACCAACCCATGCCGGGGCAGCTGCACCGGCACTCACTCTGAAATTACGGGTGGCAAGCACTGAAACCGGAGGCCAGGAATAAAGCCGCACGGTATAATTTCCCGGCGGTAGCGTCGACGGCGGGTTCCAGTTCCAGACCAAACAGCGGTTCGAACTGCTGCTTGTCTTGTAATTAGAAAAGAGGGACGGCCCGATTGAACCCGTAGAATCGAAGAACTGAACCGTATAATCCGAAGGCGGATTATTGTCCAGGTACCCGACGGAAATCACTTCTCCCGTGCCATAGACTGATTTACTGGTCCTTAAACCTCCGGTACAGACGTCCCTGCTAATTCCCGTCGTGGAGTCAATCAATACCCCCAGATTAAACGACGCGTCCGTCTGTCCTTCGGCACGAGCGGAGATCGAATTGGCGGCAATAATCCTTCCGGTGTATGAGCTAATAACCCGATAAGAAAAGTTGACTTCAACCGTAGCACCTGTTACCGAAAGGAAGCCGATATCGATTTTCGATCTATTTACATCTATTCCCGTTACGCTTCCAGTTATCAGAGCATCGGCTCCTACTACACGGGAGGCACGCGCCAGGTCAGAATCGTTTTCGGGGTTTAGCCTTTTTTCGTAAAGTACGTCCTCAATCCTTTTTCTTTCCAGAACGTTAAAGCCATTATTTACGAGTTTTTCAGTCAACATGTCGGCAACTCCACCACTAACGTTAGCAAAGCCGGAGTTGCTCCTGTCTTCAAAACTGATTACGGCAACGTTTAGCTTATTCCTTGCATCCCCCGTCGCCGGCTGACTTACATCAATTATTTTCGTTAAACTGTTGTTGTCCTCGTTCGATTCGCTGACACGGTCGAAGGGGTCATCCGCAACTACTTCTATTTCGTGTCGGCCCGCCTCCGCGTTCCAGGAAAAATCAACCGTTTCTCTTTCCCCGGAATCGAGGCCAAAAGTCACGGCCTTTCGATCCAGACTATTATCATCGACGAAAACTCGAACGTAAAATCTATCTGAATCCCGGTTGCCCTGATTGTAAACCTTAACGGTAAGCTCGACCTTTTCTCCCGGACGAGGCTCGGAAGGAGTTACTGCCAGTTCGGAAACTATGAGGTCGGGTTGAGCCAGGGCAATTACCGAGGACCAGGAAATCAAAACGAAGGAAATAACGATCAATGAGGTAACAAAGAAGTATCTCTGCCCCTTTTTGTTTTCTCCTTTCATCCTTTCACCTCCTGCAAATTTATACTTCAATTTTACCAGCAAGACAATATAGTTTTCGCAATACTTCAGCATTTATGACAGCAAAAACCGGATCCATATTAAAATGGCAAATCCTAACTCTGGATAATATCATTTTTTCGGAAGATATTTGACAAACCGATTAAATTCCCCATAATGTAAATTAAGTGGGGCTACCGATTAATCTCGATGATAAACATTTGGTATTTTTTACGTGCTTAAAGGGGTTCAGGAAGTCCAGAGCGGACATTTTACTAGCGGGTTTTCTTGGGCTAGCTAAATCCTTGCTGGTTGGATTTGGCTTTACTCAGTTAGTCCAAGAATTTAAAAGGGGTGGAATTTAAATGACAAGACTGGGCAAGATCGTAGTATACGGTTCTATTTTGGTTCTGGTCGGGGGTTTACTGTTCGTAGGGATTAGCTTCAATAACAGGATTGGCTCCCTGAACAGTGACAATGAATCAGTGGAAAAACGGCTGGAAGAGATCAAAGGAAGTAATAGCTCTCAAGCTGAAGCCATATCCAACCTTCAAGAAGGGCAAAGTGGACTTCAAGAAAGGTTTGCGAGTATAGAAAGTTCAGTGAACGAATTCCAGGCCCGAATAGCCAAACTTGAGTCAAACCTTACAAAACAGGTAGGGAAACTAGAATCCAGGACGAGTGAACTAGAGGAAGGCATGGAAGGGCTGGACCTCGATATAGGAAACGTCGGCGAAAAACTGGCCAGCCTAACGAACAATTATACGGAGCTGAAAAAAATTACGGGGAATTTAACCGAGGAACTTCAATCAGCAAGAAAAAATTTCAACCAGAAGCTCTCGGTTCTAAAAAGTCAAAGCGAAGAAACCAGTTCCAGGGTAAAAGATCTCAGGACAAATTTGACGGAGCGAATCGATAATCTGGGAACGAGGTCTACGGAACTAAAGAAAAAATTAGAGACTCAAAGGAAAGACCTCGTATCTCTCCAGGAAAAAGTCTCCAGCCTGAAAAGCTCCCAGAAAAGCAACACCACCGAACTAAAGGGTTTACGAGAGAACTATCAGAAACTTTCCGGCAAACAGAAGGAACTCGTACAGAAAATAGAGGGCATTGCGAGCGACCTGAACACCGTCGCGAATGAATTTCAAAATGATCTGGAGAGCATAAGAAAATCTTCCAGGCAAAAGGAGGATGAGCTCACCTCGAGGATCGGTACCCTGGAAGACGGCTTGAAGGAACTCGTCTCCCGCATGGATTCCCTTGAAAACACCCAGAAAAGTTCAAAAGAGAACCTCGAACAAGAGCTCGCCACCATTCAGGACAAATTAGAAGGAATAAATCAAGCACTAGAAAAGCAAATCTCTGAAGTCAGGGGTAGAAACGAATCACTGAAAACGTCCCTGACCGAGCTAAAGGGAGAGTTCAAGAAGGCAACAGCCAAATTTGACGACAGGCTAAAAGAGATAAAAGCAAGTTTCAGCTCCGAAGACGCAGTTTTGAAGGACGAGATCTCCAAACTGGAAACAAAAATAGAGGTTCAAAGGAAAGACTTCGTATCTCTCCTTGAAAAAGTCTCCAGCCTGAAAAGCTCCGAGAAGGCCAATTCAACAGAATTGAATAGCTTACGAGAGAACTATCAGGAACTCGTCTCCCGCGTGGATTCCCTTGAAAACACCCAGAAAAGTTCTACAGAAAACCTGCAGAAGAAGCTAGCGAGGATTCAAGAAGAATTAGAAAAAGTCAATCAGGGACTAGAAAAGGAAATTTCCGGGCTCAGGAACAAAGATGCTTCACTGGAGTCGGAATTGGCTGGTCTGAAGGGCGGGCTCAAGCAAGCAACCAGTGATCTTGGTAATAGGTTAGCAGAAATAAAAACCAGCTCTACTTCGGAAGACGAAACTTTGATGAATAAGATCTCCGATCTCGAATCAAAAAACCAGGACCTGCGCAAACGGATTTCCGAAGTGAAAGCCAATGTAGACGAAAGATTGGCGAAATTGAAGCAGGAAAACGAAAAGTTAAGCAAGAGAGTAAAAAATTTGGAGACAAAACTTTACTCGCTCTCCTCGAAACAGGATAAATTAAGCTCCAAGCTTCAAAAAGAAATCAACCAACTGCAGGCAAAGGACAAGGAACTGAGTAAAAACTTTGAAGATCTTGACGGCAAGCTGCGTGAAAACCTGGCTCAGCTCTACGAGGTAGATGCAGAATTGAGGAGCAAGCTAAATGAATTTATTGACAGCACCCAGAAGTCCCTGGAAGATACAAGTCAGAAGTTAAAAAAACTGGATGAGGAAACGGGGTCAATAGCAAAGCAGATGGTCCAGACTAACCAGGAATTAAAGAAGACAATTAACACGGCGCTTGAAAAGGAATCCAGCCTTCAGGACAGAATAAACCAGCTTGAACAAAAAATGGAGCGGGAGACTAAAGAGCTTTCGCAAAAGGATCAGGAGATAATACAGGAAATTTCCAGCCTGCAAAAAAGCCAGAAAAAGCTTGCTTCGAACGTTTCCGGTCTAACGGAGAAGCAAAAAACGCTAAAACAGGACATGAACAACCTTACGGGAAGATTAAATTCGCAAATAAGTTCCCTAAAAAAAATCAGAGAAACGCTCAATTCCCGTCTGGATACCTTAAACTCCCGACTGGATAAAAGGATGAAGGAATTGAAAGGAGATATTAACGGCCTGGACGAGGAAAAAGTAAGCAAAAAATGGGCTACCCAGCGAATTAGGAATTACTTTAACGATCAGTTCTCCGAGCTGAACTCGAAACTAACTGAGAGGATTTCATCACTACAGTCTTCAATGGAGGATTTCAAAGTTTTAAAAAATAGCCTTTACTCCAGATAATAACTCTCGCTAACAACCAGCTGATTCGACTCCGGGTGGTCTTCGGAGGTGAATCAGCTGGTTGTCCACATTAAGCAACCCCTGGAAGGTTAGTTACACCAGCAGATTTGGAACCGGCTATTCCGGTTCCACTCACTATACCAGTTTTCCCTGAGTAATTATCTCCTCGTAACCCCTGCTCATAATAGGGCTATTAAGTACATCAACTACTTTTTCCGGCGGGAACCAGCCTAGTTCTTTTATCTCATGGCTTGGTTTGAGTGTATCCATTTCATTGGAAATACTTGCAAAGTAATAGAACACTACCCACTGGTGGCTATTACTGGCACCAACGGAGCTAAAGACATTGACCAAATCACCTATTTCCGGTTCGACCCCGATCTCCTCTTTTACTTCCCGCTCTAAGGCCTGAGCCGGTGGCTCTCCGTACACCAGAAAGCCACCTGGAAGCGTCCAGCTATCTCTGTTATAACCTCTTGAAGGTTTGACCATCAACACCTTACCTTCTTCTTCCTCTCTAATAACTGCTTCGACAACTATTCGGGGGAGAGATAGATCCACTGCCTTTCTAACAGTGGGGTCGACGTCACTTAGGAGGGGAACATCTTCTTTATTGACCCACTTGCTTGGATGGTCGGACAGTTCCGGTTCGGAGAATATCACTTCTTCCGTACCAATTACCATCTTCCCCTTGGGCTCGACCGGAAAAGGAACTTCCTCTTTGGATACGGGAAACTTCAACTTCCCCTCTTCTTCAATCAAATATATTTTGCCGTCCGTTTCGATATAGTATTGAGTCATAATTTTAATCCAGAATAGTTTAAATCAGAAACCGCCCAAAGGCAACGGGTTCGGTAAC
>CAZDMI010000095.1:0-5401 GCA_964506635.1 uncultured Thermotogae bacterium | reverse complement strand
ATCTTCCCCCTTGATGGGGGAAGATAATAGATGGGGGTGAAGATTTAGAAGAAAGCCTCATAACCTAGTACCAATACCAGTATTCAAACTTAGAGGCAAAGACCCTACGTCCGAAATTTTAGCCTAAAGGGAAGTTAATGAAAAGATATGAAGACTCCGGGAGGGAACAACTAATCGACGGACCATGCAAGCCGTAACTATTAAAGCTCCTCCCTGTCCTCATCCAGTATATCCTCGATTTTGTTGAGCCTGTCCAGGCTGTGGTCCAGCTTGAATTCCAGTTCAGGAGTGAACTTGGGGTTCACCTCGTGCGCCAGGTTGGTCCGGAAAAAGCCCTCTTCGTCGTTGAACTTTTCCAGCGAGCTTTCCTTGTCCTCTTCGTCACCTATCAGGTCAATGTAGACTGTGGCGTATTTGAAGTCCTGGGAAAGTTCGACGTCAGTTACCGTAGCGAAGTCAAACTTCCTATCACGGGTGTTCTCGTCGATAATTCGGGCTAGTGCCCGCTTGAACTCTTCCTCTTTCCGTTTTTTAGCTCTCTGACCCATTAGATTACCTCCGTAGTCTGATCCTCAATCCTAAGGTTCTTCTCCTTCTCAGCTTCCTCCACGAGGCGCGAAAGCTTCCGGTAATTTAGGTCGCTGCTCTTTGCTATGTGGGCAAATCCAAGGGTGGCAGACGTCGGGTCGTCGTCACCGTCTAGCTCGTTTATCGAAATGTTGTAATTGTTACGCACCCTGCTCATGAATGGCTGCAGGATAGAACGCTTTTCCTTGAGACTGCTGACCCCGGTGAGTACGAACTTGACTTTTAGGACGCCGACGCTCATTTCAGACCCCCGGCATGTGGAGACTTTCTAGAAGGCTTCTACCCTCTTTTTGGTAAAGGCCTCCAGGGTATCCCCTTCTTCGAAGTTCCCAAAGTCCTCGACGGAGATACCGCATTCGTAATCCTCTCCGACCTCTTTTACGTCCTCTTCGAACCGTTTAAGGCTTTCTATTGGGCCTTCGTGGACGAGTTCGGTATCTCGCCAGACCTTTATTTTGGATTTATTCGTCACTTTGCCCGACTTGACGTAAGAACCGGCAATCGTTCCCGAGCCAGTAACTTCGAATACCTGCCTGACTTCGATCTCACCGGTCTTTACTTCCTCGTACTGCGGACCCTTTACTTCGCCGATGGCGCGCTTTACGTTATCGACCAAATCGTAAATTATGTTGTAGCTCTCAACAGGGATATCGAGTTGCTCCCCTTTTGCCTGAGCTTTGCTCCTGATATCTACGTCAAATCCAAGCACGGCTGAGTAGTTGTCGGAAGAAGAGGCAAGCATTATGTCACTTTCCGAGACGTCTCCCACACCCTCGTGCAGAACCTCTATTTCTATATCCTCGACTTCTATTTCACCGAGCTCCTTTTTCACCGCATCCAGGGAACCGCGAGAGCTCGCCTTTACCACGAGGTCCAAGTTATCCTTTTCCGCCTGAGCAAATAGGTCCTCCACGGACTGCTGAGTACCTCGGCGCTGCTGCTGTTCCTTCTCCTGTCTCTCCTCGGCTATATTCTTTGCCTTGCTGACGTCATCGTAAGCTTCTATACTGGAACCCGCCGGAGGAACGTCCTTTAGCCCCATGATTTCGACCGGCTTGCCCGGACCTGCTTCCTTAACGTGGCCCTCCGCGTCGGTTAGACGCTTGACCCTTCCGTGCGTATTCCCTACGACGAGCACGTCCCTGGGCCTGATAGTTCCCTGCTGAATTATTGCAGTTGCCAGCGGGCCACTCTGCGAGTCCAGATGGCTTTCTACGATAAACCCTTCCAGTTCTCCTTCCGGATCACCAGTGGGGTTCTCCATTTCTGTCACCAGACTGAGCATGTCGAGTAGCTCTTCGACGTTCTCCCCTGTTAAAGCGGAAAGCTGGACCATTATAGTATCTCCACCCCAGTCGTCCGGAGTGAAGCCTTCCCGGGCCAGCTGGTTCATCGTTTCCTGGGGATTTGCATTATTCTTATCTATCTTATTGATCGCCACGATCATTGGAATGCCAGCTGCCTGGATGTGAGAGATCGCTTCCTCCGTCTGATCCATAATACCGTCATCCGCCGCTACCACGAGGATCGCGATATCAGTCGCCTGAGCACCGCGGGACCTCATAGAGGTGAATGCCTTGTGGCCTGGAGTATCTATAAAAGTAAACTCGTTACCGTCCCACTCCAGCTGGTAAGCACCGATGGACTGGGTTATTCCTCCTGCTTCTCCTTTTGCAACACGTGCTTCCCTTATCGTATCCAACAGGGTCGTCTTACCGTGATCGATGTGACCAAGGACGGAAACTACTGCCGGACGCCCTGGTGCCTCTTCTTCCTCTGCTTCCTCTTCCCCTGCAACTTCTTCTTCCGCTTCTACCTCTTCCTCGACCTCTTCTTCCAGTTCTTCTTCACCGGTTTCCCCTTCCGTCTCCATCTCCCTTTCCTCGTATAACTCGACTATCAAGTCGCGTTCCTCGTCATCGACGGTATTGAGGGGTGTTAAGTCCCCCATACCGAGCTCGTCGAGTATGTCCAGCATTTCCTTGCTCTCCAGATCTAGCTCGTCCGCTATTTCGTATACCCTGTGTTTTGACACTCGATTATCCCTCCAAACTTAAACCTCAATTGCAAAATATACTACACTACCAAAAAAGTATCAACAGATGACGTACAACCAAACCAGATCAATCGTCGCTAACAGATTCTCGGAACGGGGTCGCCAACAGGTGCTTCAAGAAATCGCTTGCCACCTACTTCCGTATCCATCACGACTTTGCCCGGCCTCTCGTCCGTAACCTCTCCAATCAGGGCGGCATCCTTTCCGAGCGGATGTGATCTCAAATTATCAACCACGTCGGAGGCGCTTTCCGCTCCTACCACCACTACTGCTTTACCTTCATTTGCAACCTCGTACGGACTAATTCCGATCAGATCCGCAACGCCGGAAACAGCTTCCCGTATCGGTATCGATGCCTCGTCGATCGTCACTCCGTGACCGCTCTTCTCGGTCATCTCGTTAAGTGCTGCGGCCAGACCACCCCGTGTCGGGTCCTTCATGGAGGTAACCTCGCCAGCCTCCCGGGCTTTTTCCAGCAGATCATTTAGAGGCGCCATATCCGACTTCAGCCTCGTTTTAAAGCTAAGCCCTTCGCGATACTGCATCAATGCCATACCGTGATCGCCAACCGTTCCCGTGAGGATTACTTTATCTCCCGGGGTCATTCCGGCGTCTGAAACGGGTTCATCGACCCTTCCCAGCCCTGCAGTGTTAATAGCTAGCCCGTCTATATCCCCCTTCCCCATTACCTTGGTGTCGCCGGTGATAATCGGCACCTCAGCTTCTTTACTCGCCTTCTCAATCGACTCCATTACTCTGTCGAGCTTTGACATTTGAAACCCTTCCTCGACAATCAGGCTGGAAGTCAATGCCAGCGGTTTCGCACCCATCACGGCCAGGTCGTTCACCGTACCGCAAACCGCCAGTCTCCCTATATCTCCACCAGGGAAGAAAAGCGGATCAACTATGTGGCTATCAGTGGTCAGTACTAAAGTATCTTCATCCCCGTTATCGATCGTCGCCCCGTCGTCCAGCTGGTCCAGGCCGATACTCCCTGCACTCTTATCGGAAAGAGCGTTAAGCACGTGACTTCCAAGCAGTTCGTCCATCTTCCTCCCGCCTGCACCATGGGTAACCTGAACCGTCTCTTCAACTGGATCGCTCATAGCTTTGGCCTCCCGCCGTAGCGGTACCAGATGTTACACATAGCTTCTTCACCGACCATGCAAGGTCCATAAGGGCTATCGGGGGTACATTTGTCACCGAACAAATCACACTCGTCCGGAGTCGCCCGGGCAGTAATAACTTCAGGGCAACGACAGTTCGGCAAAACCTCCTCGCCGGACTCGGAGTCGATATCAAATTTTTCCGTCGCGTCCCATCGTTTGTAATCGGACTTTAGCGCCAGACCGGAATCGGGAATTTCCCCAACGCCACGCCACGTGCTGTCCGACTTCCGAAACACTCCTTCGATCAGCTGCTGGGACCTCGGGTTGCCCTCGTAATCGACCCCCCTCTCGTAACCGTTTTCTACTTTCGGGGCGCCGTTCGAAATCTGCTTCATGATAAGCCCGAGGGCATAAAGCACGTCGAGTGGTTCAAAACCTCCAATCACCACAGGAACCTCGTAGGATTCGACCAGTGGTTCATAGGGTTTTGCACCGATTATCGTCGATACATGTCCTGGAGCAATAAAGCCGTCTATATCGTTCTTCGGTAACTCAAGCAGGCTCTCCATTGCGGGAGGGATCAGCTTATTGCTCGGGAGGATGCTGAAGTTATCAGGCGGATCACTGGATAGTACTGCGGCGGTCATGGGGGTCGTAGTCTCGAAACCGACGCTGTGGAACACTACCTGGTTATTGGTATTCTCAGCTATTTCGATCGCCTCGGAGACGCTGTAAACCAGCCTAACGTCGGCACCTTCTGATTTGACTTCGTCCAGTGACTTCTCCGTACCCGGAACGTTAAGCATGTCGCCGAAGGCGGCAACCGTTACGCCATCCTGGGCGAGCTTGACGGCAGCATCGAGATCCTTCGTCGGGGTAACGCAGACGGGACAGCCTGGACCCTCGCGAATGTCGATCCGATCGGGTAACAGGCTACGAACTCCATTTTCCGTTATGGAGACTTCGTGGGTCCCGCAGACGTGAACTATCTTTACGCGCCGGTCCGGAACTTCTCGCTCGATTATATTGACTAATTCCCTGGCACGTTCTTTGTCCTTGAACTTAAACTTCACCCTCTTCCTCCAGCTTCTTATTCGTTTCGATTAGTTCGTCAAATATTTCCAGGGTCTCGTTGGCTTCTTCCTGAGAAAGCTTTTGAATGGCGAATCCTGTATGAACCAGAAGGTAGTCCCCCTGGTCGACTTCCTCGGTTAGCGTATCGAGCCTGACTTCCTGTTCAACTCCACCTACGTCGACCGTCGCGAGGTTTTCTTCGGTCGAAAGGACTTCGCCCGGAATAGCAAGGCACATGTTTTCCCTCCGTTAAATAGATGTTAAATAATAAACATTCCTTATTCCAGTCAATTGTACCGACCTGGGTGGTGAGTAAGGGGTGGTGAGTAAGGGATATAAAAATATCCGCCTCATTGATTTGCTAAAGTTGGGTTCTTGTTTTTGCTATGGGGGATTCCTTTTTTCTCACCCCCACCTTGTTCCTCCCCGAAGTTTAGGTACTGGGTTTTAGGTACTGGGTACTAGTGTCTATGGGGCATTTTTCTTAATCTAAACTCCATCTATAAGGCATTCCTCTTAATCTTCACCCCCACCTTAATCCTCCCCCATCAAGGGGGAGGAAATGTTAACGTCC
>CAZDMI010000094.1:0-5422 GCA_964506635.1 uncultured Thermotogae bacterium | reverse complement strand
TAAGGCTTCCCCGGCTCGGAGAGCACTGCGGTGCCGTGGCGAAGTGGTTATCGAAAACAACCCCTTCTTCTCCGAGCCGGTCTAATTCCGGGGTATCTATCCCTCGACCGTAAGTACCGAGGAAACGTCCAAGGTCATGAGAGGTAATCAGTATTACGTTGGGTTTCATAATCCTCCTTTCTGGTCCAACTGTTCCGAGGTTAAGTCCAGATACAGTTTTGAAAACGCGACAACCATGAAAGGCAATAGAAAACACCAGACCACTATCCAGAAGCCATTGAACCAGAGGTATATGATTAAAACCCCCGGTACCAGAGTGAGAATAGCGGTTTTTGACAAGTTATCCCAGCTTAAAACTATCGAATTACGCAGGCTTTTCAGCGTGCCCGATTTTGCGATTACTAACTCCGGGATGGAAAAAACCATAAAGACGGGTAGAAAAAGGACTGCGAGGGAAAAAACGAAGTTGAGAAAGCGAGATAGCAAAAAAAGAGTCAGGACGAGGCTGAAAAAGATGACACAACCGAGCCCGAGCAGAGAAAGTAATCGGGCCTTAATACTATTGATAATGTTGCTTAATTCAATTGGATCGCCATAATGCAAACTTCTGACTATTAGCACGTCAAAGCTGGCGCTCGACAGAAAACCGACCAGGAAGAGAAATGAGAGAAATAACTGCCAGGCCACCGATTTTGGACTGAAAGTCGCGATTAGTTGCAACGGTATCGCGGTGACGCAAAAGCTTATGATTAGGTTAAGAAAATTCTTCCTGAAATAAGTCCAGCTAGTATTTAATGGCTTTAGCATCGGGTTAAGGAAAATTTTTATAGCTCGAGAACGGGTTTACCCCTCAGTCGACTCCTCCCAGCTGCAGGCCAAGCTCCAGGTAGCGCTGGCCGAACAGCAGAATCACCATGACAGGTATCGCAAGCAAGATTGCTCCACTTGCCATGTAGCCGAAGTTGACGGTGTACTGACCCGAAAATACCGCCCGCTCGAGTGCCGCGGTGAAGAGAATCTTGGAATTATCCGATACCATCGTAGTTGCGTAAACGTACTCGGACCAGGCAAATCGGAAGGCAAATATAAACCCCGCGACGAGGGCCGGCTTGGCAAGCGGAACAAATATCTTGTAATATCTGGCGTAAACCCCGGCGCCGTCAAGCACGGCGGACTCCACTATGGAATCCTCAACGGTATTGAAGTAGTTCATAAAGAGGAAGATATTGATTGGCGTCGCCAGGAGCTGGTAGAGAAATACCATCCCGATTCTGCTGCCCAGTATTCCCAGCTCGCTGAATAAGGAATAAATTGGAATAATATTCAAGTTGGGTGGGAGCAAGAAGGCCATCAATACGCCGAAGAAGAGAATTTTTTTACCCCTGAACTTTAAGCTTGCAAAGGCGTATCCGGCCATGGTGGTAATCAAAACCGATACCGCCGCCGCTACCAGGCTGACGAGCAGGGAGTTCAGGATACCGGTTAAAACCAAATCCTCGTTAATCAGGCTAGTATAATGGTAAAGCGACGGATTAGCGGGAAATAAATCCGGCGGAAACGTTATCTGTTTCTGAAAGGATAGGTCGAGAATCCAGTAGAAAGGGAGAAGCGTAAAAGCGGCCCAGAAAATCAAAATCAGTATTCTGTTTGTTTTTTCAGACATATTTCACCCTATTAAACCACGTCAGCATCGTAAAATCTCAGGTAGAAGTAAATCAGTACCAGGGTCATTAGAACGGATAATATGGTTATTCCTGCCCCGAACGAGAACCTCCCTTCGTTGAAAGCGGCCAGGTAACCGTGCAACGGGAATACCCTGGTCGCATTGATCGGGCCTCCGCCGGTCATGTTCAAAATCAGTCCGTAAGCGTTTATCGTCCACACGGTGATGAGGATGGTGTTCATCAGAATAAACGGTTTCAGAATTGGCAGAGCGATCTTCGTGTAAAAAGTCCACTGACTTGCCCCGTCGATTTTTGAGGCTTCCACCAGCTGTGGGGATATCGAAGTCATTGCAGAGTTCATCAGCAGTATGGTAAACGGGGTGCCCCTCCAGATGTTGGCGATGACGATCGCCAGCATGGCCGTGGCCGGCTGGCCGATAAAACTGATCGGCTCGAACCCCATGCTCGAGATCACCATGTTTACGATTCCGGTATCTCGACCGAGGACCAGCCTCCAGCCAAATGAAGCCACCAGTACTGAGGTCAGCCAGGGAATTATGAATATCGGCCGGAAGAAGTTTTCAATTTTTCGTTCAGCCCGGAAAAGCAGGTAAGCTATACCGGTTCCAATAAGTAACTGCGAAATAATTCCGGTAGTGGCAAATATTGCCGTGTTACGAAGAGTTACGAGAGTGACAGGATCGGTGAAGATATCTTTAAAGTTCTCTAGCCCGACAAATGGCCAGGCTCTGCGGAAGTTCATGATCGTTACGTCATGCAGTGCGATGTTTATGTTCCAGCCCCAGGCAAAGAACTGAAAGAAGAATAGAATACCCAGTGCTGGAAACAAAAATAAGTAAGGAACGTATGACCTATATTTATGCATTATCTCACCTTGCTTAGTTCAAGATGAAGGTGCGGGGACGGCCCCGCACCTTCAGGTTCTATAGTTAGTAGATGAGTACTATTCCTCGAGAATTTCGTTTACCTGTTTTGCTGCCCTATCCAGGGCTTCCTTAGCAGGTACGTCATTGACGACGACTCTTTGAGTTGCATCCCAGAAAGCTTTCTGTATTTGAGAGTACCTTTCCAGGGACGGCCTGTGGACTCCACCGGCTACGCCGCGTCTGAACTGATTGTACCAGGGTTCTGGAATGTCCTTGGTCACCATATCCTTGTACTGTGGTGCGTTAAACATCCATTCGCTGGTAGGCAGGTTACCTTCCTGGATGAGCATGTGAGCGTAGGATTTTCGGTTATTCAGCATCGTCATTATTACCTCATGTGCTGTGTCCGGGTTAGGAGCGGCCCTTGGTATCATCCACATCCAGCCTCCGGCAAGCGCCCTCAATTCCTTGCCTTCGAATTTCGTGGTCGGGATGACGCCGATCATGTCCGTCAGTTCTTCGTGGCTTTTGTCCGGGTACTTTGAAGTTATAGCGCTTACGGCCCAGCTACCTTCGTAAGTCATTGCGTATTTCCTGTCAATGAAGTTGGCCAGCAGCCACTGCCAGTCCCTCTGGAGAGTGGCTCCGTTATCAACTAGGTTATTTACGTAATTTAACGTCCTGGCTCCAGCCTCGTTGTTAAAGCCTGGCTCCCATTCTCCTTCTTCGTTCTTCTCCAGGATCTTACCGCCGAGCTGGTAAAGCCATCCCCAGGACTGGTCAACTACCCAACCGCCGTCGAAGGGGTACTCAAAACCTCCGCTCATGTCGAACTCTTCTTTAGCCGTCTCCGTGATGTCCGGAAGGGCTTCCAGCAGTCCTTCGGCCGAGCTTACGTCTTCCATCGTGTATCCGGCCTCGTGCAGGACGTCCTTCCAGACCCATATCGCACGGCTACCGGTGCGGTCGAGAATTCCGTAGAAATCTCCGTCGTAAGTTGAACCCTTGATGAAGTTCTCGTAAAGTCCCTTTTCTTCCGCCCACTGTTCGTATTCTTCGGAGAACTGCGGTGTAAAGTAGCCGGTGGCGGCCAGCTGGGCGACCTGCATCTCGTCGACACGGACGAGGTCGTATTTCTTGTTGGATGAGACCGCAAGGTAGAGTTGCTTGGTGTAATTGCTTTTTGGTACGACGTCGACGTCGAGCTTGATTTCTACGTTCGGGTGGTTTTTCTCGTAGATTTGAACGGGAGAGTTCTCGTACCATTCCGGCATCTTCTCCTTGGTTTCACCGTCGCCGGCAGGACCGAGATAACCGTAGTGCGTGGGTCCCGGATGCGGGGTAGTCATTACTTTTAAAGTTATAACTTCTTTGTCCTGCCCGGTTCCGACCAGAGCTAACCCCAGAACAAGACCTAAAGTTAGAGCTAAGACAGCGAGTTTTTTCATTAGAATCACTCCTCAGGTGAAGTGTTTTTGGTAAGGTTGACTGAATCTAAACTTCAATTATACCTTGAAAATCACCCCCGTGGTTAACGATTTGATGCGCAAAAAACAAAGGATTAACTTGAATTTCTTTTTTCATTCCAGACGAATTGAGAGATATTCTGCCGGCATACTGCCAGACCTCCGTACAATGGAGCTTCGTCACCAAGCTTTGAAGCGGCAATTTCCGGCGTGTGCTGGGTGTTTTTTCGGACCCTTGATTTTATTTCCCCGATATACTTGCAGCCAGTTTTTGAAACCCCGCCACCCAGTACGACAAGCTCCGGATCAATTATGGCAGTAATATTGGAGACCAGCATGGAGACGACGTTTATCCAGTCCTCCGTCACTTCGCCCGCTACGGTGTCCTCGGTGCGGGACTCAAGGATTTTCCGGGGTTCAAGTTTAACTCCCGGGTCCTGTAAAGGGTCCTCTGAAACGCCCTTTAATTTTTCCCGGGCCCTCCTGACAATGTCCGGACCCGATATTCTGTTCTCGAGCCAGCCCTTCTGGCCGTTTTCCTTTTCTCCCATGTGGCTTAACTCTGATACGAACCAGCCGACCTCGCCGGCGTGGTTGGTCGAACCCTTAAAAAGCTCTCCGTCCATGATAATTCCGGCACCGACTCCCGTACCTATTGCTATAAACACGAGGTTGGTATAGCTCGATTTTCTCTTTCTGTATTCCCCGAGGGCGGATGCATTTACGTCGTTCTCCAGAAAAATCGGGATGCCGAGCTCTTCTCCCAGTTTGTAGCCTAGTCTGACCTGGTCCAGCCCGTCGATATTGGGTGCGTAATTTACGGTTCCATCTTTGTTAACTACGCCTGGAACCGCTATTGCCAGGCCCTCTACCTCTTTAAAACTCACTCCCGACCATGATTCGCTCCCGCGAACTACCTCCATTACATTCTGGTAGAGTTCCTTCCAGTGGTCCGGAGTACTGATCTTAATGGTTTCTTCCAGTTCGCCGCCAAGGTTGCCTAACCCGTATTTTACCGAAGTACCGCCGATATCTATGCTTAAAAAGTGACGCCCTTTCGAATTGACCGACAGTAGACGGGGTTTTCGCCCGACTTTGGAATATTTCTTGTGTTTATCTTCGCTGATTAATCCCTCTTCCAGAAGCTGGTCTACAGAAGAAGATACCGCCGTCTTGCTCAAGCCGCTGGACTCAGCTATATCAGTTCGCGATACCTCTCCTTTCCTCTGGATTAGGTGAAATATCATTTCCAGGTTTTCCCGGCCAATTGAACTGGGGTTAAGGCCTTCTGTAGAATTGGACATTTTATAATCCCCACTGATTGGATTAAGTTAATAATTAACAAAGTTTATTAACTATTACAATTTTAGAATATCAAAGCTCATGGCCTCTGTCAAGTGGGGAA
>CAZDMI010000093.1:4110-5461 GCA_964506635.1 uncultured Thermotogae bacterium | reverse complement strand
AGGAGGCAAAAAGTCCGATGATTAACATCCCTACAAACCATAGTAACCGAATATACAGTTCGTGGGGAGGAATATTGGTAAAAGTCAGGGCCAGAAAGGAACCTTCGTAAAAGAAGAGATAATCCAGTAACCCGTCTATCAGCCAGATCGCCCCCCCTATTAGGGCGGCTACCTTTATGACGTCTCTTCTTAATGACGAAGTCATTTTTGTAAAAATACTACTAACTCGGTGAGATCGCAAATAGAGGTGTTTTGCTGAGGGTTTTTAGCCAAGAACCTCGCCCCCGGGACAATGTTTGTAACGAGTTACCATTATTAACTATCGACTTCTAAAAACAGAAAATAGTATCCAGGACAAACCCTGGAGGAACGCTCCCATTGGGCCAATAAAAGATAATGGCGATTTTAGTGAATTTCTTTATAATAATATTTAGGGAGAATTATGGTTAAAAATAGTGGCGACGAGCAAGGTCATACTGACAAAAACCAGAATATACACGAAGCATTCTTCGAAAAGTTACCCAATCCGGCCCAGATCCTCGATCGACAGGGAAGGGTGATCGAAGTAAATCACGCGTGGGTAGAAGAACTGGGTTACGATCGGAATGCAGTAGAGGGGAAGAAGTTTCAGGATTTCGTGAGCGATGAGAGGTCTTCCGTCTTCCGGGAATGGTTTGACTCCCTTCGCCAGGGAGAAGCAGTAGATGAGATAGAGCTGGAGCTTAATCGCAAAGGGAATGGTACGATAACCGCGTCAATACAGGGTAAGGCTTATCGAGACAATTCCGGAGATCTGACGAAAGCTCTCTGTACTCTGGAAGAAATATCCGGGATCGAACCAGCTAATTCCAGATACGAAATAATTCTCAAACTGCTAAAGCAGCTCAGCAAACCGACCGGACTTCGCGGGTTAATGAAAGACGTGACTCGCCTTATGCGTAATTGGTCCGGCTGTGAAGCAGTAGGGATAAGGCTTAAGCAGGGCGAAGACTTCCCCTATTTTGAGACGAGGGGCTTCGATCAGGAATTTGTCCTTTCCGAAAACAGTCTATGCGAGGTAGATTCAGAAGGAGAAATAGTGAGAGATTCTTCTGGAAACCCTGTACTGGATTGTATGTGCGGCAACGTAATTCGAGGTAACACGGACCCTGAAAAACCCTTCTTCTCCGAGAAGGGAAGTTTCTGGACGAACAGTACGACGGATCTGCTGGCCTCTGCCAGCGAGGAGGACAAACAGTCCAGAACCAGGGACCGCTGTAACGGCGAAGGATACGAATCGGTGGCGCTGGTGCCACTCAGACATGGGGGGGAAACTCTCGGGTTGCTTCAGTTCGACGATTCTCGCCGCGGG
>CAZDMI010000093.1:0-4010 GCA_964506635.1 uncultured Thermotogae bacterium | reverse complement strand
CCCTCGATATTACCGAAAGAAAGCAGCAAAAGGAACAATTACTGAAAACCCACAGGCGACTAAAAGAGATCGTCGATCACTCTCCCGACCCCATCTACATCAAGGACAAAAAAGGGCGTTACCTGTTGATGAACGAGGCAGCAGCCGAAGTGTTGGATGTGGATGTCCAATCAGCGATTGGTAAAGACGACTACGATCTTTTCAATAGCAAAGACGCTGAATTGATAAGGAAGGACGATTTAAAGGTCATGGATGTTGGAGAACCGCTCATAAAAGAGAGAACTTACACGGTTAACGGGGAAGAGTACGTCTTTATCGTTAACAAATACCCCTACCGGGACGAAAATGGAGATATAATCGGAGTCGTCGGAATAAGCCACGATATAACTGAGCGGAAAAGGATTGAGAGGGAATTGTAAAATAGCGAGAGGCGGTTCCGGGAAGTATGGAATTCGACAAGTGAAGGGTTTTGGGTTGCAAACAAGGAAGGTAAACTATTAGAAGCAAATAGTGCCTATGCGGATATGGTAGGATACAGCCAGAAGGAATTACGAGGGAAGAAAATAGCCAGCCTGGAGGCAAAGGAAACCCCGGAAGAAACGCGAAGACACATAGAACGGATAATCGAATCGGGAGAAGATCGGTTCGAAACCCGTCATAGAACCAAAACAGGTGATGAGGTCGAAGTTGAAATTACGATAGATTATCTGGAAAACTGGGAGCAGTTTTTCTGCTTCATCCGGGACATTACAGAGCGAAAAAGAAGGGAAGAGAAATTAAACAAACGACGCGATGAGTTAAGAAACCTGAGTAAAAGACTGATAAAGGCTCAAGAAGAAGAAAGAAAAAGGATTTCTCGCGAGCTTCACGACGAGCTTGGCCAATCCCTGACGGGCCTGTCCATGAACCTTTCCGAGATGGAAGAAGTAATTACGAAAAACGGGGAGACTGGAATAGAAAGCAGTATTGTGGAATCTTTGAAACTCGTTGAAGACCTCTCGGAGGGGCTGGACGAGATAGTGGCGGAGCTGCGGCCGACGATGCTGGACGACCTCGGCCTGGTTCCGACCCTGCGGTGGTACCTCAAGAGGTTAAAAAATAGGACGGATTTATCTATCAGTTACCAGTTCGAAAAGCTCAGTGCCGACCTGGCAGAAGAAGTGGAAACCGTTTTATACAGGGTCACCCAGGAAGCTATGAACAACGTCGTAAAGCACTCAAACGCGGAAACGGTTCAAGTTAAGATGGAAGAACTCGAATCCGGTTTGGAGCTCAGTATCGAGGACGATGGACGAGGGTTTGATACGAGCGAATTATCTACACCTCGACAGAAAGATGGGGGGGTCGGTCTGACCGGAATACGAGAACGACTTTACGCAGTAGACGGAGAGCTGGAAGTGAGCTCCGAGAAAGGTAAAGGTACCCGGCTAAAGGTGACCATTCCCCTTGGTGAATGAGGATGAGTGAGATAAAAGTAATAATTGCCGAAGATCACGCCATAGTCCGCAAAGGGCTGCTGTCGTTGCTGGAAGAAGAGGAAAACATTGAGGTGGTCGGTGAAGCCGAAGACGGTCGGGACGCACTAAATCTGGTCGATGAGCTTAACCCCGGTGTAGTTATAATGGACATAACCATGCCGGGGCTGAACGGAATAGAAGCGACAAAACGCATCGATAAAAGATATGCGGAAACAAAAGTACTCATCCTTACAAGGCACTCCAGCGAAGAGTACGTGTTAGAGGCGTTAAAAGCCGGGGCCTCCGGGTATATAGTCAAGGAAGACCTTCCTGAAGAGTTGACTGCAGCAATCAGGTCCGTCTCTAAAGGGAAAAAATATTCTAGCCCCTCAATAACTACGAAAATTGTCGACAAGCTACTGGAAGGGAACGAAGATGAGGAAGTGATCCTAGGCGAATCTCCCCTCACTTCCCGCGAAAGGGAAGTTCTTCAGCTTATTGCGGAAGGGGATACTACCCCGAAGATTGCGGAGAGGTTATCTATCAGCGAGAAAACAGTAGAAACCCATAGATCGAACTTAATGACGAAGCTTGATATTCATAACGTAGCAGATTTGACGAGATACGCCATTGAAGCTGGAATCATTGAAACGGATTAGACCTGAGATAGTTCGTACCGTTTTTTCTCCGCTTTACGCTATAGACCGAAAATAGATGGTTTGAGAAAAAATCTGGTGTTTTTCCACCATATAAACCCCCTGCAGGGAAATGTATAATGTTTGTAAAAGTTGTTTCCCAGTAATTGTTGATAAAAATAACGGTTTGGGTGGTATGCTGGGGAATAATTCCAAGGTTTGGTTTATGGGTCGTTCCATGTGTGATAAAGCTTGGAGGAGAGGTAAGGGTTATTGATAATTTTTAGAAGTGTATAAACTGTTCACGAAACCTTATGGTAGGGGCATCTGAGCGTGAACCCTTCCAACCTGCATTCTGTTGGCCCGGAGTGTACAGGAAGGTTCATCTGTCGGATGCCCCTCCTGCTCTTTTATAACCAATTTGTCTATTCGAGACACATTTCTGCTTCTCCTGTGACATTAGCGCTAGTTCCCTCAACTAAATCTAATAAAGTTAATACATGCCCAAGCTAATTGACGACAACCCTTAGTTAAGGAATCTGGAAAAAGCAGGTACGGGTTCAGAAAAGGTAATAAATAGCGATAGGACTGAGAGATACTCTCCAATTTGCCAGGTTGTCTGTGAAGGAATAGAAAACGGCGTTATAATGAACTGAGAAATGAGCGCAATAACTGAAAGCAAAGACTTTCCCGTGGTTGGTATCGGTGCTTCCGCCGGTGGCCTCGAAGCCATTAAAGGCCTGTTGGCCGAGGTGCCCGTCGGCGAGGAAGAGGACGTTGCTTTCGTGATAATCCAGCATATGGATCCGGATCACGAAAGCGTAATGGCGTCTTTGCTTGAGAAGGTAACGGCAATGGAGATCCGGCAGATAGAAGAGGGGTTGGAGATCGAGCCAAACCACGTTTATCTCAACCCTCCCAGAAAGAAAATCGGGATTTCCGGCGGGGAGTTCGAAGCTTTCGAATTTGATACGGGGGAAGTCCCAAAGCTTCCGATCGATCATTTCTTCCGCTCGCTTTCCGAACAGCTGGAGGAAAAGGCCATTTCTGTCGTTCTGTCGGGTTCGAATGCGGACGGTTCAACCGGTTTGAAAGCAGTTAAAGGTGCTGGTGGCATGACCATCGCCCAGAAGGAAAGCCAGGCCCAGTACAGGGAGATGCCCCGGAGCGCGATCGATACGGGATTTGTCGATTACGTTTTGCCAGTAGGGGAAATGGCTGACAGGATATTTGATTACGTGGGCCATCCCTATATTGACACTACAACAGAAGCCAGTGCAAAAGACAAACGGTTTGAAAACGTTCTCCCGGAGATATTTGCTCTAGTCCGAAAGGAAATGGGGCACGACTTTGCAGATTACAAGACCACTACCATTCACCGCCGAATCGAGCGGCGCATGGCGGTACACCAGATAGAAAGTATCGGCGACTATCACCAGTTTTTAAAAGGAAACCGTACCGAAGTGGAGGAATTGTTCAAGGACCTGTTGATTACCGTAACGAATTTCTTTCGGGAACCGGAAACGTTTAACTTCCTGAAAGAAAAAGTTCTACCCGACCTAATTGAGACCAAACCGACCGATTCGTCCCTCCGAGTCTGGGTCCCCGGTTGTTCAACCGGCGAAGAGGCATATACCATTGGAATGATTTTGACGGAAATCATGGAAGAACTGGGTAGCCGCCTGGATCCGCAGATATTTGCCACCGATCTCGACGGAGGATCGATTGAGATTGCCAGAAAGGGGGCTTACCCCGAAAGCATAGCCGCCGACCTGTCCGAGGAAAGGTTAAACCGCTTTTTCGAGAAGGAGGGCGAAAAGTACGAGATTTCCGACCGAATTAGAAAAATGGTCGTTTTTGCCGAACACAACCTGATTGAGGACCCGCCTCTTTCCGGACTGGACATGATTAGCTGCCG
>CAZDMI010000092.1:0-5573 GCA_964506635.1 uncultured Thermotogae bacterium | reverse complement strand
GGTGAAAACCACGAATTAAGCAGGGGAGGAAAGCCGGAGAACCGAGTTAGAAGGTTAAGGGAAATCCTGGACTGGTTTGATACTCACTTAAAGGAATAGAGCGGATAATTCAGAAAAAGGCCTTAATCAGGAAAGCAGCTCGTCCTGGTCGGCCGAGATTTCTTTTTCCATGACTTTTGACTGCACCTTAGCGGTGGCCAGCTGTACCCCGGATTCATCCCGGACTTCCGCCTCGGACTTCGCTACCCCGTGACGGTTGCTAAGAACTCTCGCTCGTGTAACGACCTTTTCCTCAAGCGGTACCGGCTTGAGGAATTCGCACTCGAGCTTGTAACTTGGGGCGAGCCTGCCCGTTTTCTCCATGACGGCCCAGGAGGAAGCCTCATCCAACAGGGTGGCAATGATTCCTCCATGGGCACTAGTTTGAAAACCCTGGTAGTTTCGGTCAAGGTTCGTCTCGGCTTCCAGCCACTCGCCTTTCTTTTCGAATTCCAAGTTGAGTCCCCACGGGTTATCACCGCAACCGAAGCACCTGTTATCCTCGGCGGTCCAGTCGAAATCCGACATTATACTACCTCCTGATCGAGTTTGAAAAAGGTTACCAGAAAAGCTCTTAACTATCATCTCTCGAGACAAACTTACAGTATAATTGAGATTTATTAGAGGAAAAGCTGGATCCGGTACTTTGGAGTAAAGTTCATGCTGATATGTTTTCAGAGCAGAATGAACGTTAAGGGGGTAAGGCTAAGAAAATTAAAATCAAGGAACCCCGATTTGACCGGGGTTCCTTGATTGGTTTTTGGTGGTTAGAATATGATCGGGTAAACGGGGAATAGCGAAGCGAACAGGATTGAGACCACTGACATAAGCTTGGCCAAAATATCGAGAGACGGTCCAACCGTATCCTTAAGTGGATCCCCTACAGTATCTCCAACCACGCTCGCATCGTGAGCTTCGGAGCCCTTGCCGCCGAAGTTACCTTCCTCGATGTATTTTTTGGCGTTGTCGAGAGCGCCTCCAGTGTTGGCACAGTAAATTGCTAGCTGGAGACAGGAGAGCAGGGCCCCGATTAGAAAGCCGGCCAGGGCGAATCTCCCGAGCACCAGGCCGACGATGATCGGCATCAGCACTGCCAGCAGCGACGGAACGACCATTCTCTTTAAACCGCCCGCCGAAGTGATAGAGATGCATTTGTTGTAATCCGGCTTGGTCTCTCCTTTCAAAATCCCCGGCATCTCTTTGAACTGCCGTCGGACTTCGTCAACCATGGTACCGGCCGTATCGCTTACCCCACGGATTAGCAGTGATGAGAATACGTACGGAATCATGGCACCGAGGAAGAGAGCGGCTACTACCGAACCACCTATTCCCGGGTTAGAAGAAATGATTTCAATCGTCGGCACTTTGACTGCTTCCGCACTTCCTATGGCCGACCACATGTAAGCCGCTATCAAGGCAAGTGCCGAGAAGGCCGCCGAACCAATCGCAAACCCTTTACCAATGGCCGCCGTCGTGTTACCGATTGAATCAAGTTTGTCCGTTCTTTCCCTGACGCTTTCGTCGAGGCCTGCTCCTTCGGCGATTCCACCGGCGTTGTCGGCTATCGGGCCGTAGGTGTCGACGGAAACCGTAATTGCCACGAAAGAAAGCATACCAAGGGCACCGTAAGCAACACCCATTAGGCCGGCAAGCCAGTAGGAAATCATTACTGCCAGTGCAATTGCTAAAGCCGGAACGAACGTGCTAAGCATGCCGACTGCCATTCCGGAAGTGACTCCGATAGCCGTGCCCGAGTCGTTCTGCTCGGCGATCCTCTGTACCGGGTTGTAATCGGCAGAAGTATAGTATTCGGAGATATAACCTATTATTATCCCGACGAGTGCCCCAGTTAAAACTGACCAGAAGGGAGCAAAGTTCATCGGAGAGATCCAAATGATGATAAACGCGAATAATGCGGTCAGAAGGGCCGAAATCCTGGTACCGTTCATCAGTATGGACTGCATACCTTCTTCGCGAGAACTTGACCTGATGTAATAAATACCGAGGATACTTGAGAAAATTCCGGCCGCGACGATCAACATCGGGGCGAATATGGACCACCAGTATGCATTCGTCGACATGCCAACCGAGAGTCCCAGCTGGTTCAGCATATTCTGGAGCGAAGGTGCGACGCTTCCTTCTACTCCCTGACCGACGAAGACGTAAAGCATGATGATGATTACTGAAATAATCGATCCTATGAAGGACTCAAGCAGGTCAGCACCAAGACCTCCGACGTCTCCGACGTTGTCACCTACGTTATCCGCCACGGATGCTGGGTTTCTCGGGTCGTCTTCGGGTAAACCCTGCTCTACTTTGCCGACCAGATCTGCTCCCATATCGGCAGCTTTCGTGTATATTCCTCCGCCAACACGGTCAAACAGGGCTACGAGGGAAGCTCCCATTGAGTACGCACTGACAATCAATGCCCCTTTTATCAGGTTGACATCCCGACCGAGTATCGGACTAATCACCGGGATCGATTTGGTCTGGATCTGTAGCGTAGCCGGGTTAAATGAACCCCGGAAAATGGTAATTACTAGAACGAGCCCACCCAGGGCCAGACCCGCAACGGCCAGTCCCATAACTCCGCCACCGGAGATAGCTATGTTTAATGCCTTCTTAAAGTTCGATCTGGCGGCGTTCGTGGTCCTGCCGTTCGAACGCGTTGCAGAGTTCATTCCGATGAAGGCTGCTGTCATGGAAAGTATTGCTCCGATTAGAAAGGCAACGGCTACTTCCCAGTAGAAGAGACCCCACAGCAATCCAGCTATGAGGAACATTACTACGGCAAAGACCCGAACTTCCTCGCTCATGAAAGTCCAGGCACCCTCACGGATGTAGCCCTGAAGGTCCTTCATATCGGATGTACCCTTATCCTGACTCTTGACGTAGCGAATTAGATACCAGGCGAGAAGCAGCGCTAACGCTGAAATAATTCCCGGTACCAAACTTAAACTGTAAATTGATAGCATCAATACATCTCCTCCGCTTGCTTTGGTTAGTTTTATCTAATAAAAACCCGACAGATTGTAGCCTCAGTCGTGCCCATTTAGTTTTAGGTCGATATACCCAGTAACTTTAAAATTGCCTATAGAAGACAACACTTATCTCGAATTATCGTAAAAGTTTTTTTGGGTACAATGTAGTTTTAGCTATAATCTATCCTAGCTTGTTCAGAGCAGCTTCTATTCTGTCTCCGGTTACTTGCGGCCCCAGAATACTTATGACTTCTTTAATTTCCGGCCCCGAAGTCATTCCCGTTACTGCAGCACGAAGTGGTTTGTAGACTTCTTTGTAGCCAACCTCCAATTCTTCCTTAACTTCCTTTACCAGGCTGGAAACGTCCTCGGGCGATAGTTCCTTTTTTACCGATATTCTATCTTTCAAGCCTTCAAGTACGTCCATCGTGTCTTCCCAGGTCAGAACCTCTTCGGCCTCCGAGTTATATTCCAGAGGACCGTAGAAAACACCTAAATCCTCGTAATCTTCGAGCTGGGTCAATTTTTCAAGCGAAGGTCTAATCAAGTTGAGGATTGACTTTAATTCTTCTCTTTCGTCTTCGTCCGGTTCCCCGTCTATGTAATTCCCTTCCTGCAGATAAGGTAGAGCCAGGTCCACCAATCGATCAAGTTCGACTTCTTTCAGGTATTGACTGTTGAACCAATCCAGCTTCTCCCGATCAAAGACCTGAGGACTATCTATGATATTATTCAGGGTAAACTTTTCGGTCAGTTCCTCCACGGTAAATATTTCTTGCTGATCCTTGGAAGACCAGCCGAGCTGAGCCAGATGGTTAAACAGCGCTTCTGGTAAGTATCCACCCTCTCGAAATTCCTTAACTGAAGTTGCCCCGCTCCTTTTACTGAGTTTGGATTTATCCGGGCCGAGGAGCATGGAAAGATGGCCAAATTTGGGTATCTCAAAGTCTAGTGCGTCGTAAAGCAACATCTGTTTTGCGGTATTAGTGAGATGATCCTCAGCGCGCATGACAAAGCTAATTTCCATCAGGTGATCGTCGAGCACACACGCAAAATTGTAACTCGGCGTCCCGTCCGACTTTAATATTACGAAATCCCCTGTAGTGATACTTTCGAACTCTACATCGCCCTTTATCCTGTCCTCTACCGTTACGGAGGGTTGCTGTTCTGGTAGCTTAAACCTGATGGTCGAATCCCGGCCTTCCTCACGGTATTCTTGTTTTTCTTCTTCGGAAAGGTTTCGGCACCGACCATCGTAAATCGGAGGTCGGTCCTCATCTATCGCTTTTTGGCGTCTCTCTTCAAGCTCTTCCTCGGTACAAAAACAGTGATACGCTTTACCTTCGTGCACCAGCCTCCTGGCATACCTTTCGTAGATTTCCAGCCTGTCGGATTGTCTGTAGTATTCGTCCCAGTTCAGCCCAAGCCATTTTAGGTCCTCTTTAATCCCTTCAGTATACTTATCTTTCGAGCGTTCCCTGTCCGTATCCTCTATTCTCAGGATCAGCTTCCCGTCGTGCTTTTTTGCGTACAACCAATTAAATAGAGCCGTTCTGGCCCCACCGACGTGAAGCCAACCGGTTGGTGAAGGTGCAAATCTAACTCTCTCTGTCTTCACTAATATTTCCCTCCAGCTGTTTCTAATGACTGTCTATAAATCTAACGTAAATATTATAGATTTGAAGCTAAAAGTGCAAATTAAAAAGGTTTGAGGTTACCATTGTTTAGCAAATTAAGTAATTCAAACTTCGAGTTTTTCTTTTAACTCTTCTATTTCGTCCCGGTAAGCTGCTGCCTTTTCGAATTCCAGCCTTTCAGCTGCTTCGTTCATGGACTTTTCCAACCTTTCTACGACCATAAATACCTCGCTTTCCTCCATTTCCTCAATTTCTTCTTCATTAGGCACTTGAACCTCCCCGGAAGAGTCAGGTTCAATTAGCTGAGCGATATCCGTGATTTCTTTCTTTATGGTTTCCGGTTCGATATCGTGCTTTTCGTTGTATTCCAGCTGTTTTTCTCTCCGCCTCTCCGTTTCGTCGATTGCTCGTCGCATCGAATCAGTAATTTCATCCGCGTAAAGAATTACCTTACCTCGGACGTTTCTTGCGGCCCTTCCCATTGTCTGAATCAGGGAAGTATCGGACCTGAGAAATCCTTCCTTGTCGGCGTCGAGAATTGCTACCAGCGAAGCCTCGGGAAGGTCCAGACCTTCTCTTAGCAGGTTAATTCCTACCAGAACGTTGAAATCACCCTGTCTGAGTTCCCGGAGTATTTTCACTCGATCCAGGGTATCAATTTCCGAGTGAAGGTACCTGGCTTTTATCCCGACCTCCACGAAGTAATCAGTAAGCTCTTCGGCGAGTTTCTTCGTCAGAGTTGTAACCAAAACTCTCTCGTCTCGGCTGGTTACTTGCTCTATCTCGTGCATGAGGTCGTCGACCTGATTTTCTATCGGCCTGACTTCGACCTCGGGATCCACCAGACCGGTCGGTCGAATAATTTGTTCTACAACCTTGCTGCTATTTTCGTATTCGTATGGACCGGGGGTGGCGG
>CAZDMI010000091.1:0-5585 GCA_964506635.1 uncultured Thermotogae bacterium | reverse complement strand
GGCGGCCACCTGGGCTATGCCGATAATCAGGGCGTCCTTCCAGTTAAAGTCTTCCTCCCCCCGACTGGAGCCATTTTGCAACCTGAGCGGCCAGAGGAAACTTCCGGTAATCAATAGTCCAATACCTGCCGACCTAATCGACCCGAAAGCCGCTTCGACGAAATCCTGCGCCAGCAGGCCAACGACGCCGATCGGAATGGTGGCAATAATTAGGTAAAGCAGATAACGTCTTTCCTCGGTTGAGCCGGAGAAAATCCCGACGATTAGTCTCTTTATCTTGCCACGGAAAACGATCAGGACCGCGATCAGGGTCCCGAAGTGCAGCAGTGCCTCCAGCAGCGCGTTATCCGGGCCCTGGAGCCCAAAGAGGTGCTTGAAAACCACCAGGTGGCCGGAACTGCTTATCGGAAGGAATTCCGTAATACCCTGTATGACCCCCAGAGCCGCGTAGCGAAACAAGGTCTATCCCTGGGCATCCAGCTTGGAAACGGCGATTAACCTGTCCACGACTCTTTCCTGCCCTACCAGTTCCATCGTAATGAACAGCCCCGGAGAGACCTCTCGACCCGTCAACGCGACACGAATTAGCTGGGCTACGTCGCCAAGGCCGGCATCCCGGGAATCCAGGTAGTCGCGGGTTACCTCTTCCAGACGGTCGGTGCCGAAGTCCTCCGGATCGATCTCCTGCAACCGTTCGCCCAGTCCTTCTGCGAGCTCCCTGGTCTCCTCGGTCAGATGGTCGGCAATAGGGCTATCGTCGTAGTTCAGCTCCTCTGCAAAGGCGAACTCGCTTGCAGTCGCCACCTCGGCCAGCGTCCTGTTGCGCTCCCGCAGCTGATCGGACAGCTTAGTAAGTTTCCCTTTATCGACGTTTTTCAGCTCTGCTTCGCTTAAGACTTCTTCGGCAAGGAGGAATCGCTTCAAGGGTTCGACCAGTTCTCCCGGATCCTTCCGCTTGAGCCACTCGTGATTCATCCAGAGCAGTTTTTCCTCGTCAAAGACCGCCGAGCTTTCGCCGACGTCCTTCAAATCGAAGTGTTTTACCAGCTCATCCACGCTAAATACCTCCTGATCACCGTGGGACCAGCCGAGCCGAGCGAGGAAGTTGACCAGGGCCTCGGGCAATATTCCCTTATCCCTGTAGCTCAGTACCGAAGTGGCGCCGTGTCTCTTGCTGAGACGCTTATGGTCCTCGCCGAGAATCATCGGAAAGTGTGCAAATTCTGGCGTTTCCAGACCGAGAGCTTCGTAGACGAGAATCTGTTTTGGCGTGTTGTTCAGGTGGTCGTCGCCCCGCATTACGTGGGTTATATCCAGGGCCGAATCGTCGACGACACAGGCAAAGTTGTAGGTAAAAGAGCCATCCGAGCGTCGAATGACGAAGTCCTTGAGTTCATCCGTCTCGTATTCCACCTTTCCCAGGACGATATCGTCCACGATTACGGATTCGCCGTCGGGAACTTCGAACCAGAGAGCCCCTTCCGATTCGTACACCCGGCCGTCTTCCATGAGTTCCTCCGCTCTTTCCTGGTAGTTGTCCGTCCTTTCCGTCTGGCGGTAGTACTCGTCCCAGTCCAGACCGAGCCACGAGAGGGAATCCTCAATTACCCCTATCGACTCCTCGGTCGACCGGGATTGATCGGTATCCTCTATTCGTAGGATGAATTCGCCGGACTCGCCCCGGGCAAATAACCAGTTAAACAGTGCAGTCCTTGCTCCCCCCACGTGAAGGTGACCGGTGGGGGAAGGTGCAAACCTAACTCTTACCGACATCTTATTGATCTCCCTCCGTCAGTTTATTTTCTATGTCTTCAGCTGCTATCATCCCCGTAATGGCGGAGTATACTATCCCGCGAGAATGTCCCGAGGCGTCTCCCGCCACGTAAAATCCTTCCAGGGCAGTTTCCAGGTCACGCGTCACGTCGTATTTCGTGTCGTAGAACTTGATCTCCGGCGCGTAGAGCAGGGTATTGTCGGAAGTCACGCCTTCGATGATGTTGTTTAGCCGGTCCAGCCCCTCCGTCAGGTTTACGGTGACTCGGTCCGGCAGGGCCATGGATATGTCGCCCGGCGTGTGTTCCTGAAGCGTCGGGTTATAAGGCACCCGACCAATTCTCTTTTCGGTGGAGCGCTGACCGCCCTCGAGGTCCTTCAGGCGCTGGAGGATCGGTTCGCCGCCCCCGAGCGTATTTGCCAGCTTTGCGATGGATCTGCCGTATTCGGTCGTGTCCTCGACCGGGTCCGTCAGCTTGATCCGAGATAGGAGTGCGAAGTTCGTGACGTCCGATTCGTTCGAGTTTTCGGCGTGCCCGTTGATCAGGGTGAAGTCCTCGTAGGGCTCCTTGACGACGTAGCCTCTCGGGTTGGTACAGAAGGTCCGTACCATGTCGTCGTAAGTCTCGGTTCGCAGGCGGAACTTGGCATCGTACATAATTTCCTCGATTGGTTGATAGATTTCCGCCGGGAATTCGACTCTGACTCCGACGTCGATCGGGCCGTACTTGGTGGAGATATCGAGCGAATGCGCGATCTCCCTGAGCCAGTAAGCTCCTGATCGACCCGGTGCGGCGATTACGTACGGTGCTCTGTAAGTACCGTCGTTCGTTTCCAGATGGTAATACTCGCCATCGTGGCTTACCTCCTCGACCTTCGTCTCCAGCGCTACTTCTATTCCCTCGTCCACCAGGTGGTGGTAGAAGTTATCGATCACCTGTCTGATTTTCTTCGTTCCAATGTGCCTCTGTTTCCCCGGTATGAACTCGATCCCGTACTTGCCTGCCTTCTTTTTCAGTTCATGGATCCCGTCCTGAGATTCTCCGGAGTACGTGCTTCCACCGCCGAAATCCGCAAAGATCCTGTCGATTTCGTCTATGTACGGTTCCAGCTCAGAGCCCTTTCTGTTGAAGGTCGAGGGGTCGCCGCCGATCTCCGGTGTCAGGTTGAGTTTACCGTCCGAGAAGGCCCCGGCACCGCCGACTCCGTAAGTTATGCTCTCCCGTACGTCGGGTTCTTTCCCTCTCTCCAGAATCGTTACGTCCAGGTCTTCTCCCAGGAACTTGCTTCCGGCAAACATGCCGGCAGGACCGGCTCCGATCAACAGGACGTCTCTTTCATGCATGGTTATTTACTCCTCTCGTTCAGTTTTAGGTTTTCGTGTTTGGCCAGCAGGCCGTTATTCAGGGGTCTTAAATCATCTATTACTGCGTCCGGAACCGCGTCTTCGATCTCTTCTTCCGACTCATCCCTTCGCCATATTACGGGTAAACCCGCCTTGTTAGCCCCGGCCACGTCGTATTGTTGAGAGTTACCGATATATACGGAATTGGTTCGATCGGATCCCAGCCTCTCCAGGGCGATCTCGAATATCTTCGGATCCGGTTTTGCCGTGCCGTGTTCACCGCTCACCACGATATCCTCGAACCAGGATTCAATACCGAGGATTTCTATTTTGCTCCGCTGGAGGTCGGATGGTCCGTTCGTCAGCATTCCCAGTTTGTATGCACCCTGAAGTTCCTCCAGGACTTCCGGTACCTCCGGGAACAGGTGCAGTGAGTTTTCCCGGATTTCCTTGAATTTTTGCCCAAACTGTAAAATTTCCTTCTCGTTGAGATGTCCATCCTCGGCCTCCCCTTTTTCGCCGGAGAGAGCCTCGAAAAAAATACGTTTTCGAAAGCTTAAGTCCGGTCTATCTACCTCGTCGTTTATGGCCTTTTCAAATTGATTGCCGAACTCTTCCTGGTATTCTTCCGCCGTGAAAGCGGGAAATTCTGTTTTATTTGAACTAAAGGTCCGCGACAGCGATTTTTCCAGGTTCAACCCGTAACTGCACAGAGTGCCGTCGAGATCAAATATAAGGGTAGTTAGGGATTCGTTTTCCATTTGAACGCTCCTTGGCGTGAGGATTAATCAACCAATAAAAGATGGTATGGAGGGATAGGGCCTCCTTCAACCGCCATCTTTAACCCGCTGAGCTCTTCTCTTTCACCTCTTTAACTGTCTGATTCGGGGGCCTGGCAATTCGATAATTTCCTGGTTCTGCTTTCCTATTGTACTTTCCCTGGTCCAGTCGTAAACTTAACCAAACTTGGCTTTTTCGACACCAAAGCGTAAGCTAGGAGGGAACATGCAGATCATTAGTGGAGAAAAAAAAGGGTACAAAATATATGGCCCTGGCCCGGATGAAATCCGACCGATAAGTCATCTCGTGAGAAAAGCACTTTTCGATATCCTTCGGCAGGTGGTGGCGGATAGCAAGTTCCTCGATCTCTACGCCGGTACGGGCAGCATCGGTCTTGAGGCACTTTCTCGCGGTGCTACGAGTGCAACTTTTGTAGATCATTTCTCTGAAGCGACGAAATTGATTAACAAGAACGTGGAAAAACTTAATTACACGGGTACTGCAAACGTTTATAGAATGAAGGCCGAGAAGGCTATAGACAAGTTCCATCGACGGGATAGACGTTTCGATATTGTCTTTTTAGGCCCTCCTTACGATCAGGGTCTGGCAGAGGAAGCCCTATATCATCTCCGCGGTAAAAACGTTGTAAGAGATGGAGGCATCGTTGCTGTCGAGGTATTCTTTAAAAACGATCTTGAGATCAGTTACGATGATCTGGAAAGGATAAAAAAGAGTGAATACGGACAGAACAAGCTCGTTTTTTACCGACGAGAGGCATAACCTTCTCTCTTCCTGTGGAAACTTCCTGGAGCCGATGAGGTTGAGGCCGACTATTTTTTGGTTCTGACTTTAGCACTTGGGAGTTTGGACTAAGTTATTAGCTAAGATTTTCCTAAACGCCCCCTCCATTAAATATCAGCAATTAATATTTTACAGTTCATCGCGATAGACTTCCTTGGGAAACGTATTAAATGGATTGGTACTTCTAGCTCGTACCAAAATATATCCAGGTCTTTACGTTTCGTGGAAAAACAAAGCTGATTTAAGAGCTAAAGATTTTCAAAGCTGATTTTATTAGAGATAGATTGGTGAAAAAAGATTTTCCACAAAAAAATTTGATACCACGAAAGGTTATTGTTATACTAGATCATAGATAAATATCCTGAAAATGCAATTGTAGACTGGATTATAGTCGGTTATAGTGTGGCTAATTATTAAATGTTTAAGACTAATTTTTACAATTTTTTTAAAGTTTTAAGCTAATTAAACTTTTAACTTTATAAATTTATACCACAAGGAGGTATAAAACTATGAAATGGGGCGAAAATTCTGACAAAGCTGCAAACAAGATTGCTGAACTCGTAGGTAATATTTTTGGAGTAAAGGGTATTTCGATTTTGTTAGGTATTGCCACATTCGCCTTGTTAGCCGGTGCAAATTGGAAGTGGGGTTTGTAAAATGACCAGTTATTGCATTGGGGCATGATCGCGAACCGGCCCAAGTTACCTTTAAAGGGAATTGGGCCGGTTCGATATTTTTAAGTCTCAATTCTTTCACCAAAACTTGCCGAAGAGGCCCTCCAGCACTAAGGATAGCAAACTGACCATGAAGAGGTAACTTTATTAACTTAGACTTGAACGGTTCCAACAAGAGCAGGACGGGCTCCCACGCCCGTCCGAAAGTCCGC
>CAZDMI010000090.1:0-5588 GCA_964506635.1 uncultured Thermotogae bacterium | reverse complement strand
ACTTCCCAGGCAAAATTTTAAAATATAATTGAATTGTCCCGGTTGAAGCAATATCTTTTAAAGGTATTGAGATTAAGATCACAAAAAATTTAGCTAGATCCCATTATTGAACAGCATTTTTCGGTATTTTCCAGTGTTGCCTGCCACTGGTGTAGCTTCGCCTGCAGCAAACTCGTAAAAAGGGGGTTATCGATGAGCTTAGCCCGGCGGGGATTTCTTATCTTACTGGCGGTCCTCGTTGCATTCGTTTTAACTTTCCCCGCGACGGAGGCCGCCGAGGGTAAAGTGGTGATGTACTTCTTCTGGTCCGAGGGTTGTCCTTACTGTGCCAGGGAAAAACCGTTTCTGGAGTCTCTGAAAGAAAAGTACCCCTCACTGGTAGTGGTAAAAAAGGAAATTTCAAGCAACAGAGAAAACGTCAAGTTACTACAGAAGATGGGCGAGGAATACGGTAGAAACGTACGAGGTGTACCAGCAACCTTCCTCGGTGACAGGGTCTGGGTGGGCTACGAGGATAAGATTGGAGAGGAAATAGAAGAGAAGTTACAACAGTGCGTAGTTGGTTCCTGCGTCGACCCCATGGTCAGACTAAAAGGGGAATCCGAGGTACAGAAAAAGCCGGATAAGGGAACAGACCAGACGCTTAACTTACCTTTCTTCGGCACCGTCAACCTGAACTCCATGTCCTCCTACCTATCAACCGCTTTGATCGCCTTTGTGGATGGTTTCAACCCCTGCTCCCTCTGGGTTCTGACTTTTCTGCTCGGACTGTTAATTTATACTAAATCCCGCAAAAAAATCATTATTGTAGGGTTAACATTTCTCTTAATAACAGCGGGCACTTACGGATTATTCATTCTAGGATTATTTAGCGCGTTTCAATACATAGGCCAGATAACTTGGATACGAGCTCTCGTCGCCCTGATCGCCTTCTCCTTCGGCCTGGTAAACGTTAAAGATTACTTCTGGTTTCAAGAAGGAATATCATTCAGTATTCCGAAGTGGTTAAAACCAAAAATAGCAGAGAAGTTCAGAAATCTAACACAGAAAAGCTACTCGCTGCCCGCACTGGTCGGTGCCACTGTTCTGATGGCCCTGGGGGTAACGCTGGCCGAACTGCCCTGTACGGCAGGTTTCCCCGTAGTCTGGACGGGCATACTCAATTCACAGGGTGTTTCGAGTTCGACTTTTGCGGTACTCTTTGTCCTGTATATGGCGATTTACCTGCTGGACGAACTCCTAGTATTTGGAACGGTAAGCATCACGCTGCAATCAAGCAAAATAAGAGAGGAACACGGCAGGTTACTTAAGCTCGTTGGAGGTACGTTGATGCTATCGCTTGCAGTCAGCTTCCTCTTCGCCCCTGAACTCATGAACGGGCTTCTCGGCTCCTTAGTGGTCTTCGGGGCGGCTCTCCTCGTTTCGGCACTTCTGGCTTTATTACGAAGAGTTGCTCTCCCGGCCTTTAAATCCGAAGGCTAGAATCAAAAGTTTTGGCTACAAAGCAAGCAAGATTAACCGAGGGCAACGTCCAGACTCATCATTATGGTGAAACCAATCATAGCCCCCATCGTCGCCAGGTCGGCGTTTCCTTCGAGCTGGGCCTCCGGAACGAGTTCCTCTATAACCACGTATATCATTGCACCGGCCGCAAAGGCTAAAGCGTAAGGCAACATGGGTCTTACGATTATAACCGCCAGAGCCCCGAGTAAACCGGAAATTGGCTCGACAAAACCCGAGAGCTGACCGTACCAGAAACTTTTAAGTCGACTAAAACCTTCCCTGCGCAGAGGGACCGAGACCGACGTTCCTTCGGGGAAGTTCTGGATACCGATACCGAGTGCCAGTGCAATTGCCCCACCCAGGGAAGCGGACGGCAAATCCGCGGCAAGAGCACCAAAGGCAACACCTACCGCAAGTCCTTCCGGGATGTTGTGTATGGTGATGGCTAAAATAAGCAGGATGCTCCTGTGCAGGCTCGTCTTTACACCTTCCGCCTCTTCGTCGGGAAATCCGATATGGAGGTGGGGTATAAAGTTGTCCATAACTCTAAGAAATACACCACC
The DNA here is from genome assembly GCA_964506635.1 of uncultured Thermotogae bacterium. Lineage (GTDB taxonomy): Bacteria > Bipolaricaulota > Bipolaricaulia > M55B111 > M55B111 > JAGXLP01. Next base: position 3,522 of record CAZDMI010000090.1, on the reverse strand, counting down.
AACCAAGAACCCGACCGCCGCAGGGATCCAGGCCGGCAGGAAGAAATCGGCAGCCATCTCGATAGCGGGCGCCAGCAGGGACCAGTAACTGGCCGCAATCATTACTCCGGCCGCGAAACCCAGCATGAAATCCAGAACTTTTTGGTTAACCCCGCGGAAGAAAATTACAACCCCGGAGCCGGCAGCAGTCATTAACCAAGTAAACCCCGTACCTATCAGAGCCTGATGTATGGGCATAAGAGATTTAAACCAGCTTATCATAACTCTGCCTCCCGGTCAATACTTCGTTATTCCTAGGTTCAAATGATCAAAAAAAGAGAGCAAGTGACTAACGACAATTATTTAAATAATTATTGAAGAAAGAGCCAGTTCATTCAACTAGCTCATCCATCTCTGCCTCCAGGGTGCCAACTACCTTTTCGTGGGCCTCCCCGCCGATTCCGATTACGCCTTTATCCATCCTTTTTCCGCCCAGATCGTATTGCAACTCGCCACCGTAAACGTCAAAAGCCCTGCCACCAGCTTCTTCAAGGATTACGTGCGGTGCGCAGCAGTCCCAGATCCCCAGTTTGTCAGTCGTATAATAAGCCAGATCAGCTCTACCTTCGGCGATCGAACAGAATTTAATACCAAGACTACCCATCCGTGTGACCTCGCTAACCCCAAGTTCCCGAGCAACTCTCTTATCAGTTTCACTAAAATGGTTTCTGCTCGCGATCAACTCGTAATCCTCGAGGTTTTTTTTACCTGCGACGGAAATCTCCGTTTCCTTACCATCTTCTAGCAAATAAGCCCCTTTACCTTTCGCGGCGTACCAGAGTTTTTCCTGAGCTGGAGCAAAAACTACCCCGAACTGCGGCTCACCTTCTACAAGTAAACCGACCATTATGGAAAACTCGCCGGTTTTATCGATAAAGTCCTGTGTCCCGTCGAGCGGGTCAACTATCCAGTATAAATCTTCTTTATCCCCTTCGACCAAACCCGTTTCCTCCGCAACAATGCCGTAACCAGTATTCTTTAAGCCGTCTATCAGTATCTCCTCGGAAGCCAGATCGGCCTCCGTTACAGGACTATTATCCTTCTTTTCCTCTATAGAGTAATTTTCCCTGTAGTATCCCAGGGCTTCTTGTCCCGCTTCTCTAGCAAGCTCTATAACTTTATCCCTGTATTTATCCAGTCTTACCACCAGTTAACTCCTCCCGATCTTGGTATTAAAGCAAGAAATTTATCAGGTTACTATAATTAACGTAAAGATTATATGCTCTGAATTGAACTCTTTTCCAGTGATCATTAAGGTCTCCTGTTCCTCCTATTGTTGATTTTGGAGTGGTTGATCGACATAATCATGGGAAGTGGCTAAAAAAGGAGGTAAATCATGCCATGGGTTGAAGACGACTGTAAAGGATGCGGCGATTGCCTGGACAGTTGTCCGGAAGATGCAATCAAGTTAAACAATGGCAAAGCCGAAATAGATAACGTAATTTGCACAAAGTGTGGAGATTGTTTCGAGGCCTGTCCTTTTGACGTGATCAGGCCGAATTCGGAGAACCCGGACCTGCGCGGTAGTTTCAGGGGTGCGGAGAGAGGTACAAGTCAAGGATCCGGACGTGGTTCCGGTAGAGGAGACGGAAGGGGGCAGGGTAAAGGAAGACCCTCCGGAAGAGGTAATGGAAGAGGAAGGAGATAAGGCAATATGAAACCAATCATTGCTTGTGGTACCGAAGATGGAGAAAATCTCTACAAAGATCATTTTGGAGAATCTCCATACTTCAATTTATACAAGTTAAATCCGAGTGGGCACGAACTCATAGAGAAGCTCGACAATATATCCAATGAAGAAGGAGAAGACGAACTTCATGGGGACCCAATAAAGGCGAAAAATATTTCCTCGCTGTTAAAAACCAAATCGGTAAACGTTCTTCTGGCGCACCAAATGGGACCAAATATAGTTAAAGTGAGCAAAAACTTCGTTCCCGTGATCTCCCGTGAAACCGATCTGGAAACGGCACTTGACCTGGTCAAGGACAAACTTCATCTCGTAGAACGGGAATGGCGCAAGGGGGAAAAGAGAGAGCACCTGGTACTGGGCGAGGACTCAGGAGAGGAATAAATTCAGAAATTTGGCTTCCAGGGCGAATAAATGACTAATATCATCATAATTGGAGACGGGGTTGCCGGGGATACGGCAGCTAAAACGATCCTAAACCAGCCCGGTAATTTCCATGTTTCCGTATTCACCTCGGAAAAGTTTCCATTTTACCAGCGAACCCGTGTGGGGGACGTCTTGAGTGGAGACGTCGGGCCGGAAGATTTAATACTGCACGATAGAAGCTGGTACTCCGGCAAAGGGATCGACCTGCATCTGGACACCCCTATTGAAAAGATATCCCTTTCGGAACGAACCGTTTCGGCCACTTCGGGCGAAGAATTCAATTTCGACAGACTGCTTCTTGCAACCGGAGCAAAGCCGATCTTCCCCGCGATCAAGGGCAGAGAAAAGGAAGGTATATTTACCTTACGAACACTTGCGGATGCTACTGAATTTCGCTCCGACCTGGAGGATGCCGACAGCGCAGTCGTTATAGGCGGTGGAATTCTCGGGCTTGAATCAGCCCACTCGTTAAACGCCATGGGAGTTACTACAACCGTGATCGAGGTACTACCGTCGGTAATGGGGAAACAGCTAGACCAAACTGCTTCAAAGTACGTTAAAGAGAAGCTCAGCAGGGAGGGGATAAGGTTTCGTACTGGATGCGAGGCCAGGGCGTTTCTGGGCGGGGACCACGTGGAAAAAGTTGAGCTCGATACGGGCGAGGTTCTTTCGGCAGAGTCCGTGGTAGTCTCCGCTGGAGTTTCTCCCCGGACGGAACTGGCCAGGGCCGCCGGACTTGAAACCGACAGGGGAGTCCTGGTAAACGACCAGCTTCGAACCAGCGAGGAAAACGTATATGCAGCAGGTGACGCCATAGAACAAAATGGTAGCTGTTATGGCATATGGGCACCGGCAAGGGAACAGGGGGAAATCGCCGGGGAAAACCTGGCAGGTGCGAAGAAAACTTACGATGGAAACCTCAGCTACTTTAAACTCAAAGTAGCTGAGATCGACATGATATCCGCGGGTATCAGGGAGGAAAGTCGAGCGGAGGAAATCGTAATCAGAGAAGAGGAAGACCGAAAAAACTACAAGAAGTACTACCTGGACGAGGCAGGCAGACTGATTGGAGTAATAACAGTTGGTGATGGATCCTCTCATTCCAAAATACTAAACGCGCTCCGGGGTCGGGGAAAGTTAAAAGAGCTGGAAGATAGTTTGGATCAATAAGGGACTCAGGATATCGACATAAGTCATTCGTTGACCTCTAGGGCCATTAACGGGTACTAATTGACTCGTACTCGCAACTGAAAGGACCTGCCAGTATATTACGTTTCAATCCAATGGGCCCGCTTGGAACTAAAATCCCGTCGATAGTCAATTACCCCGCACCAAGGTGCGGGGCTTGTAACCACAAACCCGTAAGGTCA
>CAZDMI010000089.1:0-5680 GCA_964506635.1 uncultured Thermotogae bacterium | reverse complement strand
ACCGATTTAACGCGGCCAGCTGCTCCGGCAATTCACCAAAGACACAGGGATGAAAGCCGTTCTCGTCCACCAACGTCTTCACTTCAACAACCCCTCCGTCCGGTAAGTTACTGATTAATCCTTTGTTGGGAAAGTTTCCGTAGATTACTTCCGGTTCACCCGTTTCACCAGCTTCTATAATATAGGAACCGTATTCGTTACTCCTTTCTTCCGGGTTAAAATCTTCCAGGCCGGGGGTACCTTCCGTAAGTTCATTCGGTATGTCCTCTCCATTTACCCACTTTCGCCGAAACTCGTCCAACTTCTCCCGCCACTCCGGCCAGTTCTTCGAGTAAAACCCACTTTCTCCTTTGTACCCGGATCCACAGTACTCGTCAATTAAATCCTGATTTCTGCGAAAATAAGGCAGGTACTCGGAAAAGTGACCGCTGGACTCGGTAACAAAATAGCCAAACTGTTCCGCCATTTCGAACCGCACCGGATCCTGCTCGCGGACCTCCGGGTCTTTGGCCCGTTTCTTGAGCTCGGGATACATGTCCTTACCGTCGTGTTCCAGTTGAGTAAACCAGCTCATGTGGTTGATTCCCGCACACTCCCAGTTCAGTTCTTCGTAAGGGACGTCCAGGTAGTCCGCAAGCTGGCGTGAAGTACCCTGAACGGAGTGGCAGAGCCCCACAACTTCCATCTCGGAGGCTCTATTTGCCGCGAGCGTCATCATGTGCATCGGATTCGTGTAATTTAGTACCATGGCGTCGGGACAGAGGCGCTCGGCATCTTCCAGTATATCGAGCCAGGTTGGAATCGTCCGCAGGGCCTTCATTATTCCACCCGGACCCGTAGTATCCCCAATGCACTGATCGACGCCGTATTTCTTCGGAATTTCGTAGTCCTCTTCCACGTTATCGATTCCGGCCACTTCTATCGTATTGATCAGGTAATCGCTTCCGGAGAGGAGATCCTCCCTTTCAGTGGAAGCCTCAACTTCCCAATCGCCACCGATTTCGGAAATCAATTTTCGGGCCATACTCGCCGAAAGGTCGAGTCTCTCTTTGTCAACGTCAATCAGGGCAAAGGTGCCACCGTCCAGCTTGTCGGACAATGCAATATCACTAACCCAGGCATTGGTAAAGAAACTGCCAGCACCTACTATAGTGATTTTTGGGTTTGGCATTTTATCCTCCAGTCAGTCGATTTTTCGAATCCGGCCGGAACCGGAATAAGAGGCGTTAGTCAGGGAACAATCTAGTCCGAACTATTGCTTCTCTTTCAAAACCATCACGCCAAAAGGCTCGAGTTCGATTTGTCCTTTCTCTTCTTTCCCTGTAATGATATCCTCGTACCTATCGGGCAGCTCGACCATTACCGGAGTCGAAGCATGGTTTATCACGAACGTTAGTTCTTTCCTTGAATCCTTGCTGCTTCTCCTTCTCACTTCGACGTTCTCCCCGCCAGTTACCGCCGACATGATATCGGCTTCCTCCAGGAGGTCAGGAATGAGCTCCTCGTAAAATTCCTCTTCTGCGGAAAACCCGACGTAGTAAGCCGTACCGTTTCCGTATTCGTTCCTGGTTATTCCGGAGTAGTCCTTTTCACCAGGCCAGCCATCCGAGTATTCAGCCACGGTTTCGGCTTCCACCGGTTCGATACAGTCAGCCCAGTTTTGAACTTCATAATTTTTTCCACCTTCCGCCGGAAACTTCAGGCTAACTTCTGGTTTATCGGCAACGGGTGTGAATTCGCTAATTTCTATACCAAAGAGTTCCGCAAGCCGACCCGGGAAAGTTCTTTTCGTCACCACGTTGTCGAAGTTCTTGATCCCGGTTCTAAAAGTACCAACGAGAGTACCTCCATCCTGGACGTAACTCTCCAGTTTGTTTTCTAGACTCTCGTCGACCATGGGCATAACCGGCACCAGAAGTAGATCCAGCTGATCGAGATCGCTCTTTCTGGAGACAAATTTGACGTTCATGTTCGCTTCAAACAGAGCCTCGTAGTACTTCATAATCTCTTCTTTATAATCAATCGGGGAATGGTAACGATAGGTATCCATGCTCCAGTTTTGCTCGAAGGAGTAATAGATACCGACGCTGGCTTCAACAGCGGTGCCCGCGATTTCGTCCTCAACCCTCTCCAGCTCCTTCCCTATTTCCTTTATCTCCTGATAGCGGGGACTGTTTCTGGAACCGTCGTATCTCAGCACCCCACCATGAAACTGTTCGTCTCCGAACCTGCAGGGCCGCCAGCGGAAGTAGATTATACCATCAGCCCCATGTGCTATCGACTGATAGGTCCACATCCTTGTCTCACCAGGGCGCGGTGCTGGAGTGAGTTCGTCCCGGGTCAGGTAACTGCATTGCTGTTCCATCACCCAGAAGGGTTTGTCCTTGAAGCCGTAGGTCAGATCGTGTCCCGCACCAACTTCGCTGTAGGACTCCCTTATCTCCGTCGGATAGTGGTCCCAGGTGACAAGGTCTAGGTCCTCCGCCATCTCAAAGTGGTCAAAGTTGGGAAAGTGCGGCATGAAGTTATGAGAGACCCACTGGTTTTCCGTCTCGTCTTGCAGGATATCAACCTGAATTTTATTGTACTCCACCGTGGACTGGGAGAAAAACCTCTTGTAATCAAGGTGTAACGAAGGGTTAGGTCCTTTCCGGGGGTTGTCGTTTGGGAGCGGTATCTGGTCCCAGTCAGTGTACTCGTGGCTCCAGAAAACAGTTCCCCAGCGCCGATTTAGTTCATCGAGGTCCTCGTACTTCGCCCTGAGCCAATCGTGAAAACCATCCCGGCAATCATCACAGTAGCATACCGGATGGCCAAGCTCGTTATCCGTTTGCCATCCGATGACTCTATCGTCTTCGCCAAACTCCTTCGCCATTTTCGTCACTACAGACCTGGTGTATTCCCGATAGATATCACTGTTGACGCAGTAATGCCTTCGGTGGCCTGGCTTCACAACTTCTTTATCTTCGTTTACGGCAAGAACTTCCGGGTGTTTATCCGTCAACCACGACGGGGGAGCCGCCGTAGGAGTTCCCAGCACGATATTCAGACCTCGATCGGCCAGGGTATCCACCGCCCTATCAAGCCAGGTAAAATCGAAATTGCCCTGGGATTTCTCCATCTTGGACCAGGCAAACTCGGCCAATCGGACAGTGTCGAAACCCGCATCCTTCATCATTTCTGCGTCTTTTTTCCACCTATCCTCGGACCAGTGCTCGGGATAATAATCTACTCCAAAGTGCATAAAACCTCCTTGCCTTTTTACTACTTGTTCGCACCCATCATCAGACCCTGAATAAAGTAACGCTGGAATATAAGGAAAACTAGAAGAGGAACGGCAGCAGCTATCAGAGAGCCTGCCGAAATGATATTCCACTTCGAGAGGTATTCGCCCTGAAGAGAGACAAGACCAACGGTAATTGGACGGAGGTCATCACTTGCAAGCAGAACCAAACCCCAGAGATAGTCGTTCCAGATCCAGGTAAATTCCAGAATGCCCAGGGCTGCAAGAGCCGGCTTCGTCAGCGGCAAAACTATCTGGAGAAAAATCCTAAACTCGCTGCTTCCATCCACCCTGGCTGCGTCGAGTAAGTCGGTGGGGATGGTCCTGATAAAGTTTCTCAGGAAAAATATACAGAACCCCATCTGAAAGGCAATGTGAAACAGGATCACTGCCAGGTAAGTATCGTACAGCCCCAGAACGTTGGATATCTCAAACACCGGAAACATCATCATCTGAAATGGAATCATGTTCCCGGCGATAAATATCCCTAAAATTAGTTTATTGTATTTGAACCTGTATTTTGCCAGGGCAAATCCCCCGAGGGCCGAAAAAAAGAGCGCCCCCAGTACCGAAGGAACGGTAATAATGAAACTGTTGATAAAGTAACGTGACATTCCACCCTGGTTCCAGGCCTCGGCAAAATACTGAAAAGAAAATTCGTTGGGCAAATTCCACCAGTAGATGTTCTGAACTATCTCGTTCATGGATTTGAATGCCGTAGTCCCGGCGATAAAGAGTGGAAATAGCCATAATAGAGAAATAACGATGGCTATAAGGTAGAAAGAACCGATCCACAATATCCTTCTCTTGGACATCAGTATTCGACCTCTGTTTTAAATATCTGATAGAGATAAACCGAGACGAACAGGAGAATTATCAAGAACAGTATAACAGCCAGTGCCGAGGCGTACCCCATGCTGTAGTTCTTAAAGCCTTCTATGTACATATAGTTGGCCAGCACTTCCGAGGAACGAAAAGGTCCGCCTCTGGTCATCACGTTTACTATTGCGAACATACGTAATGACTGAATAATCGTTATAGCAACAGCTATTATCGTTGCTGGCTTGAGCAAGGGTAGAATCACTTTCCAAAATCTCTGCCACCTATTTGCCCCATCGACCTTGGCAGCCTCCATAACCTCGGTGGGTACGTTCTGCAAACCAGCCAGAAAGAGAACCATCGTATAGGCAGTCTGGGGCCAGCAACCGACCACAATCAGGGCATAAGTCACTATATCGGAGTTGCTCAACCATGCAAAGGTAAGACCGTCCAGGCCAAGTGCCTTTAGCGTGACGTTTATTGCCCCGTATTTTGGCTGATAAATCCAGGTCCAGATCTGTGACAGAACCACGAAGGAAAGCGTCAGCGGCAGGTATATAGCCGTCTTAAAGATTTTCACACCTGGGAGTGACCTATTGAAGAACATGGCGAACGCGAGCCCGAGCGGCAAAGGAACCAGGACGTAAACCAGTAGCCATTTTATGTTATTAAAAAGAGCTGTGTAAAATATGGGATCGTTGAAAAGATCAACGTAGTTACCAATACCTATAAAAGTCGGAGCAGTAAGCCCGTCCCACTGGGTAAAACTGAGGAATATCGTGTAAAAGATCGGAGCTATTACCCAGATCGCGTACAGGATAACCGGAATCAGCAGGAACTTGAACGGAGCCCATTTTCTCTTGTTCATAGTTTTTAGAGGAAAGGAGGGGAGGACGGACCTCCCCTCCCGGTTATCTAAGATTCACCCGTGGTTTATTCAAAGACTTTCTTTCTCTGTGCTTCCATGGCCTGAAGGATCTGATCTATCTGGCCCGGCTTGACCATGAACTTGACTATTTGATCCATCGCTTTGTCCGCCATTGCCGGCTTGGTATCCCTGTCGTAGAACTGAGTAACTTTGTCCGAACGGTTGATCATCCTGAGTCCCTTTTGAACGAGCGGTCCGTAGTTGGATTCCTCTACATTCCTATTGGCAGCAATTCTATTTAAATTATCGGCAAAGAACCATTGGGACTGCTGCGTCGCAAGATAGTGCATGAATTTCTTCGCGGCTTCCGGATGAGGCGCGTTCTTCGGAATCATGTAGCCGTCGGTTGGGGTCTCCTCAGCTATTGGTACACTGGCATCTATAATTGGAAATCGGAAGAAATTAAGATCCTTCTTTACCTCTTCGTCGGAAACGACGTCCTGGATGAACTGTCCCATGAGATACATCCCGGCATCCTTGTTAAATAGGAACTTTGCCCCTTCCTGCCAGGAATAAGATGTATGGTTCTCGAGGAAGTATCCTTTGTCGAGAAGAACCTTCCATTTTTCAAAGACATCCTTGACCTTCGGGTTGGTGTACTTGACCTCACCCTTCATCAATTTCATGTGGAAATCCGCACCGTTGAGCCT
>CAZDMI010000088.1:0-5691 GCA_964506635.1 uncultured Thermotogae bacterium | reverse complement strand
AGGTAAAACTCATAGACTACCCCCGATTTCTTCAGTCATCATATGTCAGACAAATAAAAAATAAAGTAAATCTGAATTAGTAGCAAGCAAATTAGTCACGATCTTTGACTTTTCTAAAGATAGAGCCGGACTCCAGATTTACCCGTAATCAGGAAGGAAAAGATTCACTTTCCGCTTTCGAGTCCTGGAATTTTTACCTTTTCCTCTACTACGTCCAGGACCTTTGTAAAACCAGTGACGATTATTATGTAAATGAATGCCACTATAATAAATACCTCGAGATAACGGAAATTCCTTGCGGCTATTATCTTGGCCTTGGCCATCAGTTCAGGTGCACCAACGGTAAAAGCAAGTGAGGTATATTTTAACATATAAATCAATTCGTTTGACCAGGAAGGTATCGCCAGTCTCAGTGCCTGCGGTAGAATTACACTCTTTATGGCCCCAAGACGGCTCATTCCAATGGACCGGGCCGCAGTCATCTGTCCCGAACTTACCGACTGGATCGCCCCCCGAAAGTATTCAGCCTGGTACGCTGAAGTGTTTATACCAAGCGCAATACCCGCAGCCAGGAGTGGATTCAACAATATTCCCACATCGGGTAAGCCATAGTAGATGATAAATAGCTGAACGAGCAGGGGAGTCCCCCTTACCATTTCGACGAAAGTCGTGGTAATACCGTAAACCAACTTGTTTCCGTAAACCCTGCCAAGCGAAACAGCCAGTCCTATGATAAAACCCGAAGTTATACATATTGCCGTCAACTCCAGCGTTACGGCGGTCCCATCCAGCAAACGAGGCCCTATTTCCCAGGCAAGGCGAAAAAAGTCTATAAAGGCCGACATCTTAACTCCTTTTAATAAGTCAATTTAGCTTAACTTCTGCGTTCAAAACCGGGCACCCATAACCTTTCTTCCAACCGGTACAGCAGGGCGTTTCCAGCCCGGGTAAGGAAAAAGTAAATCAGTGCCACTATCCCGTAAATAAGCAGGGCGTTTCCGTACGTATACGAAATTATGTACCTCGACCGCCGCATTATCTCCACTACACCGACTACGTATGCCAGTGATGTATCCTTGGTCTCGGAAGCGTACTCGTTCGACCAGGGTCCTATAGCCAGCCTTACTGCCTGAGGTAATATTACGTACCATATACCCTGCAGCCGGCTCATACCCATTGAGCGGGCGGCCATCATCTGGCCCGACTTGATTGACTGAATTGCTCCCCGAAATATCTGGGATTGATAGGCAGACGAGCGCAGGCCCAGCGCTATGATTGATATCAGCAGCGGTGGTAACTCCAGCGCGTAGTAGGATAGAAACAGAAGCACCAGAGCGGGAATCGCCCGAAGCCCCCTCTGAATCAATATAGCAAGGGTGGAGAAGAACCTGTTCCCGTAAACCTCGGCAACCGCAAGCAGAACTCCCCCTACAAGCCCAACTCCCAGCAGCCCAATAAGTAGCTGAATCGTAATAAGCAAACCTTTAAATAAATATGGGGACTCGCCGGCCAGAACGTTGAAAATTTCCATGATTATAAAATAACAGGAAGGGCTTGATTCAGCCCTTCCTGCCGTAACGATTTAAAGTTAATCACTATTCACAGGTCAGCTCTCTATTCATGGGTATTTTTGCGGGAGGGGCGTAACCGTATTCAGCCAGATACTCGTTGAATATTTCCATCCACCTGCCCGACTCAAATACCTTCTCCATACCTTCGTTTAATTTAGGCAACAGGTCATAGGGGTCTCCTTCCGTGACGGCGTAAGCGTATTGTTCACCCGTAGAAACAGTACCAATTATCTTTACGTTCCTTCCCTTTTTTACAAAGTTCTTAGCCGTAGTGGTGTCGGCCAGAACGGCGTCGAGTCTTCCGGTTGTAAGGTCTTCAACGGCCATTACGTAGTTCTCATAAGCTTTACCCTGAACATCCACTCCACCGTCGACGAGTTCGTCTTGAATCCACATGTAACCGGTTGTGCCCCTCTGGGCACCGACCTTGTGACCCTGTGTCATGGCCGTTATGGCGTTTAGATCCGAATCCTGAGAGACTAGAACTGCTTGATTCACGGACCAGTAAGGTTGCGAGTAATCGATTATCTTATCTCGTTCACAGGTAATGGAAAGCCCACTCACCAGAATATCGATCTTGCCCGAACCCAGAGCCGAGACTATCGTTTCCCAGGGCATGTCGATAATTTCTATTTCCATGTCCTGCGCTTCGGCAATTGCTCTTATGACCTCGACGTCAAAACCCTTGTATTCACCCTTTTCCACGTAAGTCCAGGGAGGAAAGTTCGCGTCCACGCCCACTTTATAGACGTCCTTTTCCTGCCCCTGTACTCCAAGCCCCACAAAAACAGTCATTAGAAGAGCAGCCAGCAAACCAACCGTAAATACGCTTTTCGATTCGAAGTCCATTTTTACCTCCTGTTTGGTAGAAGAAGAGGACCTTAAAGTACCAGAGTTGCTGCAACTTGCTTGGATCTAACCAATAATCTCAACTTGCCGGAAACTTACGGCGCATTCCAACCGCCTCATTTTAAAATCTCCAATTCTAACTCTCATAGTTTAAGGGTTAATTAGTTTAAACTCAAATTTGTTTTAAAGTTCCAAATTATAAATCCTTAAAACTTCCACATAAAAACATACAACTTCAAAACCGATCGGGTCGGAAGTCTTGTCGCTCTACCCCCCCTAAAAAAACTATCCTTCCGGTATAATAACCGTGGTACTTGGGAAATTCTTGCAACACCTTAATTCTAAAAAGGGTTTCTTTGTAATATGTTTAAAGAAAAGAGCAAAATAGTGGGCTGGGACGATGGACCCTTTGAGCTGGAACAGGACCAAAAAACTCCCCTCGTAGGGGTAGTGATGAGTGGAGGAAGCCGGGTTGAGGGTGTATTGAGGACGGAGATCGAAGTCGATGGTCTGGACGCGACAGAGAAGCTAATCAGCTCGGTTTCAAAGAGCAAACACTTTCAGGAATTAAACTTGATTGCTCTGGCCGGGTTAACCTTTGCGGGCTTTAACGTCGCTGACGTAAGCGAACTTTCCGATAAAACCGGTCTACCCGTTCTTGTGGTAACGAGAAACGAGCCGGACCTCAAAGGCTTCGAATCAGGTCTGCGGAACCTTCCCAATTTTCAGCGGCGCTGGGTGGCAGCACGCAGGGCAGGTGAGGTCTATACTCATAATTTGAAAGGTCATAAAGTATATTTCCAGACCGAGTCTCTAACTTTGGAGGGAGCCAAACGGGTTCTGGAAATCACTGCGTCGACCTCGGTCCTTCCTGAACCGTTGAGGCTTGCCGACATGATAGCCAGGGCAATCGTAAGAGGCGAAAGTTAAGTCCTAAAAGGAGGACAAATTTGAAAGCACTTATCCAGGTCGTCGAAGAAGCAAAAGTGGTAGTAAAGGAAGATGTCGAGGGGTCCATCAACTACGGGATGCTGATATTTCTCGGCGTAAAACAGAGCGATGAAATCGAAGATGTCGAAGAATTGAGCGACAAGGTCTTAAACTTAAGAATTTTTCCGGACGATGATGAAAAAATGAACCTTTCAGTCGAAGAGGTCGAGGGCGAAGTACTGGTTGTATCCCAATTTACCCTGTACGGACAGCTAACTTCGGGCAGAAGGCCGAATTTCTCGAAGGCCGGCGATTACGATAAATCAAAAAAGCTTTACCGTGAATTCGTCGACCAAATGAAAGAGGAATACCCTTACCGGGTAGAATCGGGAAAATTCGGAAGTTACATGAAAGTCAACCTAACAAACGACGGTCCCATTACCTTCACTCTGGAAAGTTGAAAAGCCAGTACCCCTTTATTAAAATCAGGAGAGATCAAAAACCAAGAGATAACTGAGGAGGAATTATGGCTGTACCAAAGTTTAGAACTTCGAGATCCAGTAAGAGAAAAAGGCACGCAGGAAACAAACCCGTAGTGAACCCAACGGCAAACGAATGTCCTCATTGCCACGAGTTAAAGCTTCCCCATCGCGTCTGTGCCAATTGCGGCTACTACAACGGCGAACAGATAATGGAAGTCGAAGAAGAGGAATAAACACCTTTTAACCCCCCTCCTCAACGAACTCGGTCGTTTTTTACAATAAATTTCTGACAGGTACATGAAACAAGTACAAGGAATAGGTAAATAAAAAGTTTCGAGGAAATTTTATCGGCTGGGTCGGGGTTGCCACTTAAGTATTCCCAAAAAGCCTTTCTCTAGATTAAAGCAGGGCTTTTCAAATTAATAACGTGCGTTCAGCTCTTTTTAGAGTAGTGTCTTAATAGTGGTCGAACCAAAACTTCAGAACACTCTCCATTCCAGGAGTTAGAATGGTCAAATCAGTAGCTAAAAACAAAAGAGCTTATCGGAACTTCGATTTCGAAGAATTCTATGAAGCCGGCATGGTTCTCCGCGGGACAGAGGTAAAGAGCCTCAGAGCTGGACGATGCAGCCTTAAGGATGGTTACGCAAAAGTGACTGATGGAGAAGTATTCCTGCACAACATCCACATTGCACGTTACGAACAGGGTAACAGGGAAAACCACGAACCGAAGAGGAAAAGGAAGTTACTGCTCCGTAAACCTGAAATCAACAGGTTGATAGGTAAAACCCAGCAGAAAGGTTACTCTCTCATCCCGGTTGAAATCTACTTTAAGAAGGGATACGCGAAAGTAAAACTCGGGCTGGGGGAAGGGAAAAAGGAGTACGACAAAAGGGAAAAGATAAAGAAAAAGGATCAGGAAAGGAGAATAGAAAAGAAGTTAAAAGAGCATAGTCGAAAAGAGTACTGATACCTGGCCTCAAAATGGGGGGTAAAAATGAGCAGTAAGGATAATTTTTTACAGAGGGAAGTCAATGGGGGCAAGTTCGAACTTCTCAAGGGCGACATAACAAAACAGGAAACCGAGGCCGTGGTGAATGCCGCCAACAAGAAACTGGCACCCGGAGGCGGCGTAGCCGGAGCGATACATAGAGCCGCCGGTCCGGAACTCTGGGAGGAGAGCAAGCAATTGGGTGGGTGCGAAACCGGAGAAGCCAAGTTGACCAAAGGTTACGAACTTCCTGCCGACTACGTAATCCACACGGTGGGTCCGGTATACAGTGACGCTCCTGAAGATCCAAAACTTTTGGAATCTTCCTACCGAAATAGTCTGGAGCTTGCCCGGGAAAAAGGGATCAAAAGCGTCTCGTTCCCGGCATTGAGTACCGGAGCTTTTGGGTACCCGGAAAGAGAAGCAGGAGAGATTGCCGTAAATACTATTAAGAAATATCTTGAGAACAACAGGGTGCCCGAGCTAGCCAGATTGGTTCTTTACGGTAAAAGTTCCTTTCGGCTGCACGAAAAGATTTTTAATGAAGCTTTCGGGAGTTGAAACTTCCATTACCGGAGAAACACCGTTTGCAAACTAAACATCCATAGTGGCAGAAAAATGCTATTGGCCGCAGCAGTTGCACCTTGGAGTAACTTTATCTACAATAATTCGTCATGAATAACAATCCACAAAATTCTGATAACAAATATATTTTTGTCACGGGCGGCGTACTTTCCGGTCTGGGAAAAGGTATAGTCGCGGCCTCACTGGGTCGTCTGTTAAAATCTCGCGGGTTCAAACCGACCCTCCAGAAGGTAGATCCTTACTTAAACGTGGACGCAGGTACCATGAACCCGTACCAGCACGG
>CAZDMI010000087.1:0-5740 GCA_964506635.1 uncultured Thermotogae bacterium | reverse complement strand
AGGAAAACAAAGGGACGCAATTCGATCCGGAAATCGTAGAGCTGTTCTTTGAGACGATCGAAGAAGAACGGCTGGAGCTGGGCTGAGGGGATGGAACTCCGTTCCTACGTTTTTTGATTGAGACACAATTTATGGTACGGAATCAGGAGTGATTCTATGAAAAAACCCGAGGGTATTCTGAACCCAAAAATATCGGAATTAGTTAGTAGAATGGGACATGGAGATAGATTGACTGTAACTGATAGAGGTTTTCCTTTGCCCCTAAACGACGATGTGACGGTGGCGGATGTGTCAGTTGGGCCAAATTTACCGGGCGTCGTTGAGGTAGTAGATACAATTTTGGAAGAACTCGAAATTGAAGAAGTTATTATCGCGGAAGAAACCG
The DNA here is from genome assembly GCA_964506635.1 of uncultured Thermotogae bacterium. Lineage (GTDB taxonomy): Bacteria > Bipolaricaulota > Bipolaricaulia > M55B111 > M55B111 > JAGXLP01. The sequence goes on along the minus strand of CAZDMI010000087.1, from coordinate 5,355 downwards.
AAAAAGAAAGCCCTGAAATTCACGAGCAGTTCATGAATATAGTTGGGGATTTGGACAATCAGGGGAATGACATAGAAATAACCGTAATACCGCACCAGGAGTTCAAAGGTTTGGTTCTCCGAGGAACGGAAGAAGAGAAGGAGAAGATGAAAGGGATGGTTAGAACGGGGGAGCTGACACCTTTCGCAAACATTATGCTGGTCTCCGGTGTTACTTTTTAGGAACTATTAGGTTCAGGAATAGAAGGTTAACACTTCCAGGGTTGAAGTTATATCCACCTGAGCTACGGTGACCTGATCAGGTGTTTCCAGTAGAACCGCCGAAAAGTTCGCAATATTTGTCACTCCGGCGGATATCATGGAGTTAGCAGTTGATTGAGCCTCATCTGCCGGGACGGCGACAAGCCCCACTTTCACGTCGTGTGCTTTAATTTTTTTCTTCATGACCTCGGTGCTATTTACTTTAACTCCTCCAACACTCGAACCAATGATTTCCGGGTCGACGTCAAAAGCTAGACTTAGTTCGAACCCCCATTTTTCAAATCCCCTGTAATTCAACAGGGCCGTGCCCAGTTTCCCGACTCCCGCTAGGGCCACTTCTACCTTCCGATTGACCCTGAGGAGGTCACTTAGTTTGTCAATTAATCTGTTTACGTTATACCCGCGCCCCTGTATCCCGTAATCCCCAAAGTAAGAAAGGTCTTTTCTCAAATTTGATGACCTGATTCCGGGGAGGTCTTTAACTAGTTCCCGTGAGGTAACCCATTCCCTGCCTGCTTCCCGGTAATTCTGAAGCCGACGCAGGTAAAAAGAAAGCCTTTCCGCTGTTTCTCTTGGGACTTCGTCGATATCTTTATCGTGGTCACGCAAAATTTCACACCTTCAAGTCTATTTAAAATTGAAAACCTCTTCGTGTTCAATAAGTATAGTGATTGTGAATATAATATCAAATAATTGCAAGTCATTTCCAATGGAGCTTTGCGGTGCATAAACCGACCGGGGTATTCTTTAAGAGTAATTTTTTCGAGTTTATTGTCCTGATAAAGCTTGACTATCGAGGGTTCGAAGATATAATTTAAATGAATATTCATTCATTATCGGAGGAATTATGGAAAAGGACGAAAACAAAAAAGCTGAGATCCGGGAAGCCGCAACCAGAGTAATCTCCCGAAAGGGGTATTCCCAGACGAGACCGAAAGACGTGGCTGAAGAGGCAGGGGTCTCTGTTGGTACTATCTACAACTACTTCGAAAGCAAGCAGGAAATCCTGGTAGACATCTTCGACGAAGAGTTTTCCGACAGGAAGGAATTTTACCAGGAACTTTCGGACAGAGATCTGCCGTTGATAGAACAAATTAAGAAAATTTTGGAAAGGCACTTTTCCCGACTTTCCAATCATAAGGAATTAATGAAGGTGGTAATTCAAGAACGCTTCAAGCCAGGGAGTAAATTAGGGAGGAAGCTAAACAGGAGCTACAGCGAGATGGTTTACTATATAGAGCAACTCGTCGAAGAGGCACTTGAAAAGGAACAAATACGTCCCTGTAACCCAAAGATAATTGCTGCTGCTCTATTTGGGTCAGTGGAGTCGACAATTGCCTCCGGCATTTTGCAGGAAGATAAGGATGAAGAAGAAATTTTCAGTCTGGCTCCAGAAGAGCTAGCCGAGTTCTTCTGGAACGGTTTAAAAAAGGAGAATTAAATATACTGGAGTGATCAAATTGACAAGAAAAATCGTGGTCGTTTTGACTGTTTTGCTTATGTTCATTGGGTTAACTGCGATGGCCGACTCGGGGAACGAAGCTGAAAAATCTAGATTGCTGATAGTCGATGAAACGGAATCGATGGAAACTTCCATGCGAGTTCAGGGTTTCGTTGGTGCGATAAAAAATATGTCCGACGTAGCAGTATTGACAAGAGTGGTTAAGACCGAGAATCCAACGGCCAACCCACTCGAGAACTCTAAGGATCTGAAAGTCGACGCCGTAGTGATCGTTCCAAGCACGATAGAAACTGGAAAAATCAAACAGGTATGGATAGCGACTAGACCGTATTCAGCGGTACCTCTAAAGATGAGAAAAGAAACCATGAGCATGATGAGAAAGCTCAAGAACGGGATTGAAAAAGCGTTTTCGGGTCAGGTCAATGCCGTGGGAGTAAACGACGACGTTATTCCGGCTTACTTCTCTACCCTTTTCCTGAGGGAGGGGGTTATTAGATGAATTCAGCCGGCCGCTGGGTAGCGGATAACCCCTGGAAGGTCATCGCGGTTACTCTGGTAGTAACAGTGGCTCTCGGGATATTTATACCACAATTAAACATGGTGACGGATTTCCGGGAGTACCTATCTTCGGATAACAAAGCGATCAAGGCGGTGAACGAAGCGGAGGAGAAGTACGGGTCCGCCGACATGGTTCAGGTAAGCATCAAGCCTGAAGGTACAATATTCCAGAAAAATGTTCTCGAGAGGATAAAAAATTTAAGGGAAGGTATTGCAGGTATCGAGGGGGTAAAGAGCGTAGAAGGGCCGTTGAACTCGCAGATCATAGTTGGCAAGAAGGACAGTATTGCAGTCGGCCCGGCAGCTCCCGGAGGCAAGGTTCCTCCTAACGCTTCGGCTATGGAAGCCTATAAAGAAAAGCTCCTGGGGAGTAAGCTGTTGAATAATCGGGTCGTATCCGGAACCGGTGAAGCAGGGGCACTTTCAGTGGAACTAAAAGCCGATGTAAATATAAAAGAAGTGGGTACCCGGGTAAGAAATGTAGTGAATAAGTACGAGGGTCCCGAGGAAGTTGAGCTCGCCGGACAACCTTATCTCAACTCTGCCTTCTCCGAGGCGATAACGAACGATTTGAAGGTGCTGCTACCGCTGGTGTTTCTGGCGATAATCATAGTACTCTATCTAACCTTCAGAAGTCCAAGGGGCGTATTTCTTCCTTTGTTGGTCGTAGCTCTGAGCATTACCTGGACGGTCGGCTTAATGGCACTTACGGGTATTCCGTTTACAATGGTGTCCTTCATTTTGCCCGTCATACTTGCGGCGGTCGGCAGTGCCTATACGATCCACGTATTAAATTCCTACTACGAATGGACTGAAAAAGGGCTTACGGAGAAGGAGACGATAGTCGAAACCATAACGTCCATGTATTCCCCTGTCACAATGACCGGTTTGACGACCGCAGCGGGTTTTCTTTCTCTTATAAGCGCCTTCCTTATACCGGAGCGCCAATTCGGAATCTTTGCTGCAATCGGAGTTATGATTTCCGTTACCCTGTCCCTGACGCTCGTTCCGGCGGTACTTTCGCTTCTTCCCTTCCAGGAGAAAAAGGAACAGCCCGAGTTTCTCTCGTTTTTGACGCCGCTAATCGATCGTGTATCCAGTTCCTTTAACCGTTTCGTGGCGGAGCGAAATAAGTTAGTTGTCGGGATCTTCGTCGTCCTTTTACTCCTATTTATCGGTGGGGCCCTGACTCTGCAGGTTAACACCTCCTATACCGCGATAATTGGCAAGAACAGCGAGATGACGCAGGGGATGAATTCGATGGACAAGAATTTCGCGGGATCACAGCAGTTACTCGTGGAGATAGATACCGGAAGAAAGAATGGTTTGAAGGACCCGAAAGTTCTAAAGAAGATGGAAGAGTTCCAGGAATGGCTAAAAAACAGGGAAGGTATTCAGATTAACAAGACCGTTTCAATCGTCAATATCGTCAAGGAGCTCAACCAGAAATTCCACGGAGGCAAAGGGAAATACTATAGAGTACCGGATAACCAGCAGCTGGTTTCTCAGCTCCTTCTACTGTTTAGCTTTCAGGGTGGTAACATGGGAAGACTGGGATTGGGTGATTACTCGGCCGGAGAAATTACTTGTCTCTACCCGCAATCTACGAGTTCAGAAATAAATGACCTCGTAAAATCTGTAAACGATTACCTTGAAGAAAACTTTTCTTCGATAAATGCCAGGATGGTCGGAAGTACGAAGGTTCAGCAGGAGATGTCCGATAAGGTGGTCTCCAGTCAGGTCATAAGTCTGGCAACCACCATAATCGTCGCCGGCTTAATAGTCGGATTAATTATGAAGTCGTTCTCGGCTGGATTAATAAGCCTGGTACCGCTTGTATCCGCGGTAGCGATAAATTTCGGTATCATGGGTTTTGCCGGTATCCCGCTCAATTTGGTCAACCTGATAGTCAGTTCGATCATGATAGGAATTGGGATCGATTACGCAATTCACCTCCTGGAGCGTTTTCAGCAAGAGTTCGAGGAAGGTCGGGATAAGCTGGAGATATTCTCTACGGTACTCCGGACTACGGGTAAAGGTATTTTTGCGAATGCTATGGCCCTTGCTTTTGGCTTTGCCGTTATCGGTCTATCGACCTTTAGTTCGATTACCACCGTGGGGTTTCTCCTTTCCATGGCAATGGTAGTTAGCATGGTCAGTACTTTTACGGTAATACCCGCGATCCTATTCCTGTTCAAGCCAAAGTTTCTCGAGAGGTAGAAAAAGATCATAAATTAGAAGGTAAAGTTAAAAAAATAGAAACCAAACTAGTAAAGGTGATCCAAATGAAATTAAAAAATAACGGCTCGATAATCGTTTCAGTATTTCTGGTAACGCTGTTTCTATTTGCGCTCGGGGTGAGCGGTTTTTCCGCTAATGACCTTTCCGGCAACGAGATCCTGAAAAAGGTGGACAAAAAAAGCGAGATGGTTACTCAGGGCGAAATGCTTTCGATTATTAACTTCGATAACCTCAACGCGGACGGTACGGAATCCAGTTATAAGTTCGGTGCCCTCGCCCGGAAGAAGAGCGGTGAGCCAAACTTCACCCTGATTTATTACCTGGAGCCGAAATTTGTTAGGGGTTCAATTTTCCTGACCAGGGACAAAAAAGAAGGGGGAACGGACATGTGGCTGTTCCTTTCCGCACTCGGGCAGGTAAAAAAACTATCGACGTCCAAACAGGAAGGTAGTTTTGCCAACAGTACCCTGTCGTACGAGGAAATAGGGAGCCGGACGATGAGTGATGACTATAACGCCGAAATTGCGGCCGAAACGAAGGTCCAGGTTGATGGTCAATCCGTGCCCGCCTACAAGCTGAGTTTGACGGCAAAAGAAGAAGCGGATCCACAGTACCCGGAACAGACGGTCTGGATTGGTAAGGATAACTGGGTCCTGCTCCGTTCTGAGAACTTCAATTCTGAAGGCCAGCTGATGAAGAAAATGGAATTGAAAGAGCTGACGACTTTCGAAGGCAATACTGTTACTAAAAAGCTGGTTACGACCGCAGTAGATACGGGCGCATCGACCACGGTAACTTACGTCAAGCGGGAAAGGCCGGAGAAGGATATTCCAG
>CAZDMI010000086.1:0-5750 GCA_964506635.1 uncultured Thermotogae bacterium | reverse complement strand
CCATTCCGCCAATGCCTATGGCAGTAACAGAAAGGAAACTGAGCGAACCTTCTCCATTGCTGGAAGAATCGGACATAAAGTTACCACCCTTTTATTTTTTACTTCGTTTTTTTGTAAGCAAAAATTAGAGAGCAAAGAAACTGTGGGTTCTATTCCGTTAATTTATCTCTTATCGAATCAGTCACCCCCGCAAAGTCGGAACCGTTTTCGGTAAATTGGTTTCCTTTACCTTCAATACTACCCCCGAATTGATCCGGGCTCCTCACCTTCAAAGCAGTAGAATTCTTTTTAAGCGAAGTATTAACCAGGGAGAGCTCCGAGGAGCCCCTCAAGGAGACTCCGTTTTCGTTATTCACGATTTTATTCCCGTTTAAATCAATTCGAGAAGCCGTTGAGAGGGCAATTCCATTCAGGCCATTGCCACTCAGTTCACAATTTTTTAAGTTTGCATTGGCTGAAGACGTCAGCCTGACCCCGTTCCCCTCGTTTCCGGAGAATTCGCTGCCCGAGGCGCTCAAATCGGCCGCATCGTAAATACCGATTCCGGCTCCTTTACCTTTGGAGAAGGTGCTTCTTCGAATGGAAGCGGAAGATGCGCCAGCAAGCAGGACGTTATCGGTCCCGTTCCCTCCTACCTGGCTCTCCCTGACGGCCAGGCTGGCGGAGTCAACCAGCCGAATTCCGCTCCTCCCGTTGTTTTTTACCTCGCTGCCGGCCAGGGTGAGCACCGTTGAATCGTAAAGCTCTACTCCTCCACCCGCACTACCGGCAAGCTTCGAATTAAGAAGGCTCAACTCGGCGTTCCCTCCGAGAACTACGCCGGTACCGTTTGGGTTAGTTAGCTCGAGCCCGGTAACTTTTACTTTGGCCCCGTTTAGAAGGGATAGGAGGGGAGCAACGCTTTTACCCGAGCCGGTCAGTACTGAGGAGACGTCACCTTTCGACTTTATCAAGAGTTTTTTATCCACGACGGCGTGACCGGATACTTTACCCTTTATGTAGAGTTTACCGCCGGGTTCAAGGGCATCAACGGCGGACTGAATCCCGGAATAATCCTCATCCGGCAGCGTAATCTTTTCGGCTTTCCGGGGAGTCAATTCCGTTCGCATGTCACCGGACAGGTCCCCGACCAGATCGGCGTCGTTGCCCGAAATCCGGTTATCGTAAAAGTCGACGGGGAAGTCCGAGTAGTTCGTTACTCCAACCTGGTTACCAGTGACCTGGCTATCCTGCATGGTCAGTTCCGCTCTTCCCTCTATCCAGACGCCGCGGCCTTTATTCCCCGTGACGGTGGAGGCCGTTACTTCAGCACGAGAGCTGTTTTCAAGCCTCAGCCCCGCTTTTCCGTTCTCCTTCAGGCAGGAATCACTGAGATCGAGCCGGGAATTCCCAAATAGGAAAAAGCCGTAGCCGGAGTTCTGAACCAGGTCGACGTTCGATACCTCCGCCCGGGCCGATTTAACCAGCGAAAAGCCGTTCCCGTTATTTGCAACCTTTCCCCCATCGAAAGTGATCTTCGCCGAATCTGAAACACGGATCCCCGAACCTTCGTTCCCGCTAACATACGAGCTATACAGCCCCAGCCGGGAAGAATCTACCAGCCTGATCCCGTTTTTGCCGTTATTTACGAAGGAGGAATCCCTGGCTATAACTGAAGCCTCTCCCGTCAGGACCATCCCGTCGGGACAGATGCCTTTGCCCCGGTTGTCACAGAGCTCACCGGATCCTCCTGTTAATTTTAGATCAATCAGCGTCACTTCCGTTTCCGAAGGACCAACCCTCAGCACAGGTTTTCCATCCTCGCTCCCCCGTAAAGTCACCTCACCTTTCGCTTCAGCTTTCAGGGTAATTTCCTTTTGAACCCCCAGGTTAACTTCGTAAGTACCCTTTCGCATCAGAACCGTGTCCCCCGAAGCAGCGGCCTCAATCGCCTTCGCGATCGAATTAAAATCAGCGTCTCCACCACCTACTACCAGGGTTTCTGCCGGAGCAGGAAAATAGAGGAATACGAGTAAAAGAAAAATTGAGAAGAAAAGCTTTTTGCCGTAACCGACCCAGCTCATCGCTGCCCCCTTTCGTAAATTTGAAAACTGAACCAAACTAATAGTTATGAGTTTTATCAAGCATAAATTATTCTGGAAGTTAGAACAAACTGAATTACGGCTACTTCCGTAATGAACCTGAAAGCTTTTCGAAAATATTTCCGTCTTTTATGGGCCCAATTAGGAGTCTCAATTTGCCTAACAGTATTTATCTTCCAGCACGACGGGAACTTTGGAAAGGAAATAGTTCATGAGGTTCCGGTGACAACTTTCTCCCGTAAGTAGGAGGGTTTTCGGTGGCTGGAGCAGGTAACGGCCCCAGCTCTTCGAAGAGGACCGCTCAATAGTTAGATAGCACAGAGGAAAAGTTCTTAAGTTTTCGGAGGTGAACTGAAAAGTTCTTCCAGCCTCGCGTCCGGTCCTTTTTCGGACTCCAGGTCCAACTTTTCGATCCCTTCGGTTTTTTTCATCCAGTTCTGCTGGTACTTGGCCAGGTGTCGTGTATTCTTCTTTATCTCATTGACGGCTTCTTCCAGGCTTAATTCCCCCTGCAGGTGTAAAGCCAGTTCCTTGTAGCCAATGGTCTCCCAGGCTCCCCAGTCAGGGCAAAATCCATCTTCAACTAGCTCCTTTACCTCATCAAACAACCCCCTGTCGAGCATTTCCTCCACACGGGAATCGATCCTTTCGTACAGGACCTCCCGGGGACGGTCCAGGCCAATTAGCTTAAAATCATACGGCAGGGGCTCCGTTTGGTCCTTCAACTTGCTTATCGGTTCCCCCGAAAGTTCGTAGACTTCGAGGGCCCGAACGAGCCGTTTGGTATCGTTCGGATGGATTTTCTCGGCGGAACGGGGGTCGACCTCCTTGAGCCGGTCGTGCAGTTCTTCGCCCGGCTTGCTCCGCAGCTGTTCCCGGAGCTCTTCGTCCGCCTCGGGCCCCTCGAATATGCCCTGAGTCAGGGAAATGATGTAGAGCCTGCTTCCACCGACCACAATCGGCCGCCGCCCCCTGGATCTTATTTCGGGAATCTTCTCCTCCACGTTCTGGCGGTAATCGGCGGCGCTGTAGCGCTCTCGCGGCTCAAGGAAGTTTATTAGGTGATAACGTAACTCTTCGCGGAGGCTTGCCGGCGGGGTCGCGGTCCCGATATCCATGCCCCGGTATATTGCCCGAGAGTCGGCGGATATGATTTCTCCCCCGGCCGCCTTAGCCGCCCGGTGTACCAACTCGGTCTTCCCGACCGCGGTCGGGCCGAGAACTATCGGAACGGCCCTCTCCGACATCTCCGTCACAGCGACTTAAAATTAAGCTCCGAGCTGGAGACGACCTCACCACCGGCGGAACGTATCTCTGACAGTGCTTCCTCGCCCTCCGACTCGTCCACCGGCTCGGTACAGTCCTCAAGCAAGTAAACCTCGAAGCCCTCTTCCAGCCCGGCAAGGGCGGTGGCTCGAACGCAGTAATCCAGCGCAAGTCCCACAAGGAACAACCTACCTGAGTCGGATTCGTCCAACACGTCAACCAGCTTCCTGCCGGAAGGCGTCTCTCCGCTGAATCCGCTGTAGTCCGACCGGTCCTCTGGGTCGAAGCCCTTCTTTAGTTTGAAATCTATTTTCCCGTGATCGAGATCCGGATGGAATTGTGCTCCCCTAGTACCCTGAACGCAGTGGGGCGGCCATTTGCCGCCGTTTCTCTCGAAGGAATAGTGCTCCTCGGGATGCCAGTCCCGCGTCGCCAGTGAATTGGGAAATTTATCTATCAACCCGTTTATCGGCTCAACCAGTTCATCTCCTTCGGGTACCGCCAGAGCTCCGTCCGGGGGCAGGAAATCGTTCTGATAATCTATGATTATTAACCAGTCGTAGGGTTCAACCTGAATCATGATTTTCCTCCTTCTGACCTTAAATTCTTAACTACCTACGGGCTTTTGATGAAAGTGTTGGTTAATCCTATTTGAGACCGAGATCGGAACTGGCAACTTTCTCGTCGGGAAAATCGCCCACGGCTTACTCAAACTTTCACCAAAAAACACATCCAAAAAAACGATAACTACAATCCGCGTTAAAGAACAAAATTCATAGAACTTCCGGGTTGATCAGGTTTGGCGGTTCTTCACCTTCCAGGGCAGCAATTGCGTTTTTCACGCCGATTTCAGCTATTTTCATCCGTGTCTCCCGCGAGGCGGAGCCAATATGCGGAGCCAGCACCACGCTTTCGCTCAATTCCTTCAACTCCGGGTGTACCTCGGGTTCCTCCTCGAATACGTCAAGACCGGCACCGCGGATCCGACCGGCCTTCAAAGCTTCCACCAGCGCGGACTCATCCACCACCGGACCTCGCGCCACATTAACAAGAACCGCATCCTCCTTCATTTTCCAGAATTCCTCTTCCCCAATCATGCCCCGGGTATCCGGAGTTAGTGGAGTATGCAATGATACGAAATCACTCCTCTCTAGAAGTTCGTCGAGGTCAAGGAACTCAGCTTCCAGATCGTCTTCAATTTCTTCCTTTCTCGTTCTGCTGTGATATACTACGTCCATGTTGAACCCAAAGTATCCCCTTTTGGCGACCGCTGTTCCGATTCTACCCATCCCAACTACCCCGAGCGTCTTCCCGTGAACGTCGACGCCCTGCTGAGGCTGCATTAGCTCCCAGCCGTTCCAATCGCCTCGACGGACGTAGCTATCTGCCTCGGGAATCCGGCGAGCCGCGGCAAGCAATAGGCCGAAGGTCAGGTCGGCGGTGGTCTCAGTCAGGACTCCGGGGGTATTCGTCACCATGATACCCCTCTCCGTCGCGGCTTCCACGTCGATGTTATCGTAACCGACGGCAAGGTTCGCTATAACCTGCAAATCCGGGCTGGCGTCCATGACTTCAGGGTCTACCTGATCATTCAACAGGGGTATCAGTCCCTGTTTCCCCCGGACTCTCTCGAGGAGCTCCGATTTCCCGAGTATCTTACCGGTATCGTTTATCTCGTAGCCGACTCCCGCTTCCTCCAGTTTTTCCCTCGCTTCCGGAAAGATTCTCCTGGTGATAAAAACTTCGGCCAATTTGTCCTCCTCGACGGTCCGAATTAATTTGGGGCGTAGTTTCCCTCGAGCTTTGCCCGTTCCAGCAGGCAATCCTCCATGGCTTCCTCCAGTTCAGCCTTGGTTGGCGGACTTGCAAATTCCAGCTCTTCGTCGAGCGCGTAAAGCCGGAACTGGTAGGTATGAACTCCGTCCGGCGGATTCGGTCCTCCGTATTCCGTCTCGTCGTAGTCCGTCCTGCCCCCCTTTGCATCTCCGAGGTCCCAGTCCTCCGGTATTTCACTCAGGTCAGGGTCGATACCCCATACGACCCAGTGATCCCAGACTTTGCCGGCGGGCTCCAGAGCGTCGGGGTCGTCCATTATTAAAACCAGAGATTTCGCCCCCTCCGGAACGTTCTCGACACTGAGTGGTGGGTTAACGTTTTCCTCCGTATAACCGTATTTTTCAGGTATCATCTGACCATCGTCGAACTCGGTGCTTGTCAATTTCATCGCAATGACACCTCCCTGGTGGATTCGTTTGCACTAAATAGGGTAAACTAGAGCCAAGTTAGTTTTCAACTTGATGGAGAGAAGCAAATATATTCTGATATGTTGAATCTTGAAATACTATCTAGTTTCGGTAACTCTTCGATAAAACCGCAGGCGATTTCCCCGGCGTGGAAATCGCT
>CAZDMI010000085.1:0-5809 GCA_964506635.1 uncultured Thermotogae bacterium | reverse complement strand
ACGATCTGGTCCTGGATGGAATCGAAGAGGCTCTGGGCTACGGCACCTACAGTATATGCGAAAAACGGGGCGAAATCGTAGAAATAGTCCGGATAAAGGGCGATTACCTGGAATCATCGATGGGCAGGGAGATGCCGATCGATGGTAATGGATTGATCCCCGCGGCCTGCAGAAAGGAAGAGCCGATCTACGTGGAAGATATAACGAATGACGAACGGTACGTTCAGGGAACCCCGTCGCCGGGAAGCGAGTTCGTGGTTCCGCTTCAGGTCGAGGGACAGCTATACGGTGCCCTGGATTTTGAAAGCGAGAACAAGGGAGCTTTCAACGAAAGGGATCGTGATCTAATGGAAATACTCGGCTCACAGATCGCCGTAGCTTTGCAGGGTATAGAAAGGTTGCAACTTTACGACGATCAGAGGGACAAGCTGCGTAAACTCCACGAGACAGTGGATAGGCTTCAGCAAGAGGATACCGAGAAAAAGCTGGTCCAAACGGCCGTTGGTGCGGCAGAGGAGATGCTTGACTTCGAACTATCTGCTATTGCCCTGGCAGAAGGGAATTATCTTGTCCCAAAGTCGAATACGACCGAACTGGATCCATCAGAGACAGAAAAATTTGAGATAGGTGAAGGGATTGCCGGAAAAACTGTTCAAAAAGGCGAAACGATCTGGGGTGACGACCTCAGAAACTTTCCCGAGGCAAAACCATCCGAAGAAAGTTTTAGGGCTTTTATAAGTGCCCCAATAGGTGAAGTGGGCGTGCTTCAGATCATTTCTGAAGAAGTGGGAAGTTTTGATCAAAGGGACGTTGAACTGGCCGAGATCCTTGCCGGGCACCTTAGTGAGGAGGTTCAGAGGATACGTCTGGAAAAGGAGTTGAGGCGCCAGGCAATTCGGGACCCGCTGACCGGTCTCTATAATCGGCGGTATTTCAATGAGACTCTGAAGAAGGAGATCGAGAAGGCGGAGAGGCATTCAAGGCCAGTGGCATTCCTGATGATCGATATCAATAACTTCAAGGAGGTAAACGATAGGTATTCTCACCAGACTGGAGATGAGGTGCTCAAGGAAGTTGCCGGAGTATTGCAGGATAACGTCAGAGGGGCCGATACGGTAGTCAGGTACGGCGGGGACGAATTCTTAATTATGATGCCTGATACGAACGGTGAGTCCGACCGAGTAGTCTCCAGGTTAAAGGATCATCTGGAAGAATGGAGCGATAACAATGAGGTCCTTGATTACAAATTAACCCTTGCTATGGGGTCGACTCACTGGAGTGCGGACCAGGACAGAAACGTGGAAGAAGCTCTTGAAGAAGCGGACCGAAGAATGTACGCGGACAAGAACGGTTAGCCCAAGTTCCAGGGAAGCCGTTTGCTAGTTGGCCCTCCTGAAGTTTCTGTTGCAAAAACCCGCCCTCACAATTACCATCCCTTAGATAAAAAATGAGTGAAAAAATACTATTCGAAAACGTCGGTACGATATTTACGGCCGACCCCGAAGGTCGGGAACTAGAAAACGGTTACGTACTTGTCGATGGCAACGAAATAGAAGAAGTCGGAGTTTCTCCATACGACGGAAAGGAACCGGGTAAAGTGATAGACGGAAAGGACAAAGTAATGATCCCCGGTTTGATAAATACGCATCACCACATTTTCCAGACGCTGTTCCGCAACTTCAAAGAAGTTAATAATTCAAAGTTATTCACCTGGCTGACCGAATTGTACGAAAGGTGGGCCCAAATAGATACGCGGGCAATAAGAACAAGTACGGTGATTGGTTCAGCGGAGCTTCTGCTCAGCGGTGCCACTACCACCAGCGACCACCTGTACCTGTTTCCCGAGGAGCAAAACGAGCTGTTTGACGAGGAAGTTAAAACTGCCAGGGACGTTGGGATCAGGTTTCATCCGACCAGAGGCAGCATGTCGCTTTCGAAGGAGGACGGAGGGTTGCCGCCGAAGAAGGTAACGCAAACGGAAGAAGAGATAATGGAGGAGTACAGACGGGTTATCGATCAATATCACGACAGTGATAAGTTTGCAATGACAAAGGTCGCACTTGCTCCCTGTTCTCCTTTTTCCGTAACCGACGAAATCATGGAAGAGACCGCCGAAATCGCCCGGGAGGAGGACCTCGCCCTTCACACACACCTGGCCGAGACCGAGGACGAAACCCAGTTTTGCCTGGACGAGGTCGGTCTCCGGCCCGTCGATTACATGGAGGAGCTTGGCTGGCTGGATGAAAGGGTCTGGTTTGCCCACGTCGTTCATGTCAACGAAAAAGAGATAGAAAAGCTGTCGGAAGCGGGCGTCGGGATGTCGCACTGTCCTTCCTCCAATATGCGGCTCGGTTCCGGAATCGCCCCCGTCGTGGAGATGAAGGAGACGGATATCGACGTCAGCATGGCGGTCGACGGTTCCGCAAGCAACGATACGTCGAACATGATCAAGGAACTGCGTCAGGCCCTCCTCCTGCAACGAGTTGAGTACGGTGCCGATTCAATAACTCCGAGAGAGGTCTTGAGGTTTGCGACCATTGGCGGAGCAAGAGCTCTCGGACGGGAGGACGAGCTGGGTTCGATCGAACCGGGCAAAGCTGCCGATTTAGTAATGGTCGATCTCGATCGACTGGAATACGCCGGTGGCCTCTCGGACCCGGTATCGGCGCTGCTGATGTGCGATACTAAGGGAGTCGATTTTAACATGGTCAACGGTGAAGTGCTCGTTGAAGACGGCGAGCTGGTTGACGAGGAAATGCTGGATTACGTCTCGGAGCAAAACGAAATTGCCTCGCAGTTCTATTAAAGTTCACGGTTTAATAGTTGGGGCTAAACTATTGTCGAATCCCTGATTATAATTGACCAAGTTTTGCTGAGCCTTTTTTGATTGAGTATTGATTTCCCGTGCCAGAAGTTCGCGGGATGGTTGAGTAATTCGGGGGTATTATGAAAAGCTCAAAAGAGAAGAGTGAAATAGATAGAGATAATTCCGGTCCGGTCGGTAAGAGTGAAACCCGGGTTGATGCCGTTGACAAGGTTACCGGAAAGGCAGTTTACGCTGACGATTACAGGCCTCAGGGTTTACTTCATGCGGCTGTAGTTCGCAGCAGCGTAACGAGCGGGGAGATCGTGGGGTTAGATACATCACGGGCGAAAGAAGTCAAAGGCGTTAGGGCCGTAGTTACTGCTGATGACGTTCCCGGGGACAATGCGGTTCCCGTCATCGAGGACGATCAGCCGGCTCTGGCTTCGGACCAGGTGCGTTACGTTGGCGAGCCGGTAGCTCTGGTTGCCGGAGAAAGCGAAGAAGCAGCTCAAAAAGGTGCGGAAGCCGTCGAGGTGGAGTACAGCGAAAGGGAAGCCGTCTTTGACCCAATTGAAGCACTCGAGGACGGAAGCCCGCAGGTAGCCCAGGACGACGTGAACGAAGAAGGCAACTTATACGACAAAATGGTCCTGGAAAAGGGAGATATAGATAAAGCCCTGGAGGAAGCGGACGTAGTTGAAGAAAACGAGTACCAGACCGGTCATCAGGAGCACGGCTATATCGAGACGCAGGGGATTACTGCGGTTCCGGTTTCCCGGGGCAAGATGGAAATTCATGGGACGATGCAGTGCCCGTTTTACGTGCAGGAAGCTGTTTCTACGGCACTCGATTACCCGATTAACAGAATCAGGGTCGTTCAGCTGGAGACGGGTGGAGCCTTCGGAGGAAAGGAGGACGTCCCCTCGCAGGTCGCCGTTCTGGCTTCTCTACTTGCACACCGGACCCAGAAGCCGGTCAAGCTAGTATACGACAGGCGCGAGGATATCGAGGCAACAAGCAAACGCCATCCCTCTGTCGTTCACTACAAGACTGCTGCAGATAAGGACGGGGACATTCTTGGGATAAAAGCGGATGTGTTTATCGATTCCGGAGCCTACCAAACGCTTTCCGAAGCCGTACTGTTCCGGTCCCTCGTGCATACGCCGGGTCCGTATTCGGTTCCGAACGTAAAGGTAGTAGCGCATAGCGTCGCGACAAATAAGGTTCCCAATGGAGCCTTTCGGGGATTCGGGAGCCCCCAGGTGATCTTCCCGCACGAGTCCCAGATGGATTTACTTGCGGAGAGAGTGGACAGATCTCCTGACGAAATAAGAGATCTCAATATTCTACGATCCGGTGATCGCACCGCGACCAACCAGAAGCTGGAAAAAAGCGTTGGACTTGAGAAATCACTTCACCGGGCGAGGGAGCTTTCCGCCTGGGAAGGTACTAAAGCAGAATACGAGGAGTGGAACGCGAGTAACGATAAATTCAAGAAAGGGATCGGACTGTCGACGGTCATGTACGGTGTCGGGATGGGTGCAGGTGCGCCCTTTCTCGAGAAGGCGGGAGCTTACGTAAAGCTGGAGGCCGATGGCACGCTCACGGTGGCTGTAGGTAACACGGAGATGGGGCAGGGGGCAGAAACCGTTCTTGCCCAGATCGCCGCGGACCCTCTTGGTCTCGATATAAATGAAGTGTCGCTGACCGACGTCGATACCTCCCGCGTTCCCGACAGTGGCCCCACGGTTGCATCAAGGACCACTACGATGGCCGGCAACGCGATAATGGATGCCGTGGAAACCGTTAAACACAGGATTAGCTCTGTTGCCAGGGAGATTCTCGGCTGTCAGAGGGTGAGTTTTCGAGACGGATACGCCGTGGATAAAGCGAACGAGTCGAACCGGACTTCCCTGGAAGAAGTGGCTGGAGAGATGTGGTCCCAGAACGTCGATATGGCAGCGGAAGGCTGGTCGAAAAAGGGGATGAAAAACTGGAAACCGGAAACGGGCCAGGGGGATGCTTACTTCGTCTATTCCTACGCTGCCCACGTCAGCCAGGTCAGGATAAACTCTTTGACCGGCGAGACCCGGGTGACCAAACACGTGGCTGTGCACGACTCCGGAAGGATCATTAACCCGACTACCGCGGCCGGGCAGGTCGAAGGTGGGGTCGCTCAGGGGATCGGTTACGCGTTGACGGAAGACCTCGAGGAGCGAGAAGGTAAATTTCCCGACCCGGATCTGACCAACTACCTGATGCCGACTTCCCAGGACGTGCCCGACGACCTGGTGGTTGACTTTGTCGAGGCTGACTATCCGGAAGGTCCTTACGGAGCTAAGGGACTGGGAGAGGTTCCGCTGATGGCTTCGCACGCGGCTGTAGTTAACGCTGTCAGCCACGCGATCGGCAACAGGGTCTTTCAATATCCGGCTACTCCTGAGAGGGTTTTGTCCAGTTACACGGAGAAATCTTAAAACAGATTGCCTTTTTCAGGATCTTAAAGAATTAAGATAAGTGCCGGTTCCGACCTTATTGCAATAGTGCCGGGTCTTAATCCTGATTCAGTTATCTGTATGACAGATGGTTTTTTTGAGATAAATCCGGATATTGATAGGGAATTCCCATTTTTGCTGCCATAATTGATTTTTTCTAGAAATCTGTTTGACGGGTTTGCAGGTTTCTGTTATCATATTTTCAGTTGATCTGACTTTGTGAGCCTTGTTAATAACTTCCTGGGGTTTTTACCTACTGATAGTCCGAATGCCAGAGAGGGGTGTTTGCCGAGGGGGAGTGGAATATATTGTCTAATTATTCTCATTTAAAAGAAAAACAGGCACTATACGATGAAGTAGTCCAACTCACGAGGGATATGGTAGAGATCCGAAGCGTAAACCCACCCGGTTCCGAGGGGAAGGTAGCAGATTACGTAGAAGCTTACCTGGAAAACCTGGGGATTGATACCAGGTCGGTTCCTCTGGAGGGGGTTAGTGAGGAGAGAAG
>CAZDMI010000084.1:0-5893 GCA_964506635.1 uncultured Thermotogae bacterium | reverse complement strand
ATAAACAACGAGAAAAACTATCTTGCCGTGCTTAGAAATGCCTTTTAGATACATGAAACTATGTTCAAGTAGCAAATATAGTGAATATAGTAGACATTTCAAGTATGAGCTACGTTCTAGCTTAACTGAACTTTATCGCGTTCTCGTCTATCATTTTTTTCAGAGCTTCTACGACTTCCGGGTCGTACTTCGTCCCTTTGCCCTGGTTTAATTCATTCAAGGTTTCCTCCTTTGACCTCGGTGGTCTGTAAGGTCTTCTGGTGCTCATTGCCTCAACCACGTCGACGGTGCCAATTATTCTTACTTCCTGAGTTAGCTCGTCCCCTTCCAGACCATCCGGGTAACCAGAACCGTTGAGCCTCTCGTGGTGGTGGAGGGTCATTTCAGCAACCGGCCAGGGGAAGTTGGTATCCTTCAATATCTGATTGTAGCCGACCTCCGGGTGCGAACGGATGATTTCCCATTCCACTTCCTTCAATTCCCCCGGTTTGGTAAGTATGGTCTCCGGTATTGCTATCTTTCCTATATCGTGAAGGACCCCCCCGAGATAAAGCCCCACCAATTTCTTTTCACTCAGACCAAATCTGCGACCGACCTCTTGCGAAAGTTCCGCGACTCTCTGTTCGTGTTCCTGGGTATAAGGGTCTCTGACCCCAAGTACGCGCGAGGTGGTTTCGGCCAGTTCGATAAACGATTGTTCTAGCTTCTTTTCCTTGGTGCTCAGCCTGATCTCAGCCTTTTTCCTTTTACTTATGCTGGTAATAAAACCCTGAATATTTTTTAGATCCCCGTTTCCGTCGAAGACCGCCTCACCCTGCTCTCTGACCCACTTTATAATTCCGCTTCTGTTGTGAATCCTGTACTCAACTGTGAATGGTTCTTTATTTCCCACCGACTCTTTTATCTTGTTCAGGACGCGTTCCCGGTCACCGTCGAGTATTAGATCTCCGTATGAGACCTCTTCATTATCCGTTATTTCACCCGGTTGGTAGCCAGTTAATGAAGTACAGCCCTGGCTGACAAATTCCATCGTTCTCTCGTCGTCGTTACGGCACTTGTAAGCGATTCCAGGTAGGTTGCTCAGCAGAACTGACTGTTCTCGCTGGCTTCTTTCGAGTTCACGGTAAGCTTTCTTACGCTCGCTAATATCCCGGGCGACGCTTAAAATCGCCTTTTTCCCGTGAAACCTAATTAGATTGGAAGAGACCTCTACCGGTATCTCTTTCTCATCTTTGGTTAGGTGGACGGACTCGAACTTTAACTCGCCTCTATCAATTATTTTGTGTAACCGTTTATTTACTTTCTTTTTTTGCTCGGAGGCGTCAATGTCTTTTGGAGTACGTTTTAGTAACTCCTCCTCGGAGTAACCCAGCTTTCTGGTAGCTTCTTTATTGACGGCGAGAAAGTTACCTTCCGTATCGTGAATGAATACGGCGTCCTTTATCCCGTGAAGAAGGGCACGGTAATCCTTCTCAAGCTTCTCAAGTTCGTTCAGTATGGACTTTGAACCGGTAACGTCGACACCGACCAGCGATATCCCAGCAGTTTCCTCCTCCTTTCCGACTATTGGCGATTTGTGCCAGAAAATGGCCCGTTCCTCGCCCTTTTTTGTAATTACCGGGTGTTCATCATGAATGGCGTGACTCTCTCCGCCGTTGGTTAGTCTTTGGTGGTTTTTAAATACCTGTTCCCGTGCCCGCTCCGGGACGAAGTTATCACACCACTCAAGTCCCTTCAATTCTTCTTCCGTATAACCCAGTACCTTTCGGGTGGCTTTTTCGGCGGAAAAGACTTCGCCACTTTCGTCAATACAAATAATTACTTTATCGAAATAACCTAAATCTCCGTCGGCTAAATTTTCTTTCGAGTTATTCAACTTTTCACCAAGGGATTAATTTCGAGATTAATTAAGCCAGTCATTATCAGGATGGGGGAGTAATGCCGGCTCAATAAAGGAAATGGGTTTTATAAAATTAACAACGTTTTTCGATGGTTACTATTACAAATGTAATAACTGCAGTTACGGATATTAACTGATAACTCTAGGGTGGGTTCTGGAAAAGGATCGGTGGGTTTTATAGATGGTCCCGGGAGGTCAAGTTAACTACCGTGAAAGCTGGCCTTGAGATTGGTGGTTGGTGGAATTACCATTGGTTAGATTCCACCCCACCAGGGGTGGGGTAGGAGGTGCAAAATACGATGGCTGATAAAACGACAAACGAAGATGACAAAAAGGAAAAAGAGAAACCGGAGTCCGTTGAGGGCGATAAAAAGCAGCAGAAAGATATAGATATTGAGGGAATGACCTGTGCCTCGTGTGCTCAGGCAGTTGAAAAGAATCTCGCGGGCCTGGAGGGGACTGAGGGAGTGAACGTTAACCTGGCAACGGACCGCGCTTCCCTTGCTTACGATCCGGATAAAGTCAAAAACGAGGATCTGGAAAACGCAGTAGAGGAAGCCGGTTACGGAGTTAAAGAAGATGAAAAAGCTAAGGCCGATTTAGAAATTGAGGGCATGACCTGTGCATCCTGTGCTCAGACCGTCGAAGGTGCTCTCGCTGAACTGGAAGGAGTCGAGGGCGCCAACGTAAACCTAGCTACGGAAGAAGCCAACCTAAGTTACGACCCTTCCCGGGTTGGTTATTCGGATTTTGAGGAGGCAGTTGAAGGGTCCGGTTACGGAATCGATAAAAGCTCTACCCAAACCGGCGCGGAAGAGAAGAAAAGCAAGCTGGAGGAAAGCCAGGATAAGGTCGAGAAGGCAAAAAACAAGATGTTCTGGACCTGGGCATTTGTCGCTCCGATTATCGCCTGGATGGTTCCGGAGATGATTACGGGTGTAAAGTGGCCCACTCCGCTCATTTACGACGCGGGGATGATTCTGCTTGCCACACCGGCGTTGTTATGGACCGGTCGAGAGACGCTCAGGAGCGGTTTCAAGTCGGCCAGACACCTGGCGCCGAACATGGACACGCTGATAATGATGGGTTCGACCGCTGCATATCTTACCGGATTCGTAACCGTTCTGAGCGAATTCGGTCTGGCTCCCCACTTGCTGAACTATACGGGGGTAGGTGCGATGATTATGGGTTTCCATCTTACCGGTCGATACATAGAGGAGAAAGCAAAAGGGAGAGCATCCGAGGCAATACAGAAGTTGATGAGCCTGGAGGCGAAGACGGCAAGAATCAAAAGGGACGGCGAAGAAAAGGAAATACCGGTTGATGAAGTCGAAGTTGGCGACCTTATGGTGGTCCGGCCGGGCGAGAAGATACCGACCGATGGGGTCGTGAAAGATGGAAGTTCTTCGGTCGACGAATCAATCGCCACCGGAGAGTCCATGCCGGTAGAGAAGAAGGAAGGTGACGAAGTTATTGGCGCTACCGTGAACAAACAGGGTGTTCTGGAAGTAGAAGCTACCGGAGTCGGTGAGGACACGTTCCTGTCTCAGGTGGTCAGGTTGGTAGAGGAAGCGCAGGGAACAAAGGTCCCGATCCAGAACTTTGCCGACAGGGTAACGACGTTTTTCGTCCCGACAGTTATCAGTATAGCTTTGATCACTATAGCACTCTGGCTCGGATTTTCCGGAACTTTTCAAGGTCTGGCTAGCTGGGCTGCCGGATTTATCCCGTGGATAGATCCAACTCTGGGAGTAATTTCTCTATCCCTGTTTGCGGGAATTTCGGTTCTTGTCATAGCCTGTCCCTGTGCTCTTGGCCTGGCGACGCCGACCGCTTTGATGGTCGGTTCCGGCAAAGGAGCGGAGAACGGCGTGCTAATTAGGAAGGGCGAGGCGATTCAGACGATGAAGGACGTGGATACGATCGTGCTCGACAAGACCGGTACGATAACCCAGGGTGAACCGGGTGTAACCGATATAATTACGGGTGAAGCTTCGGAAAAAGAGCTGCTCCGTCTGGCGGCCTCGGCAGAGAGCTCTTCCGAACACCCGCTTGGCGAGGCCATAGTAGAAGAAGCCAGTGAAAGAGGAGTCGGCAGAGAAGAGGTCTCCGACTTTTCAGCCCGTGTCGGCAAAGGGGTCGAAGCTCGGCTGGAAGGAAATAAATTGCTGGTTGGTAACAGGGAGTTAATGGACGAAAGCGGACTCGACTACAGTGAACTGGAAGACAGAGTTGACGAGCTGGAAAAGGAAGCAAAGACTGCCATGTTGGTCGCTGAAGGTGAAAGCGTGCTTGGAATAATTGGCGTGGCGGACAGAATAAAGGAAGATTCGGCTGACGCAATTGAGGAACTGAAGAAGCACGGCCTGCAACCCGTAATGATTACCGGGGATAACGAGCGGACGGCAAGAGCCATCGCGAATGAGGTAGGTATCGACCGGGTGCTGGCGGAAGTCATGCCGGATCGGAAGCGCGAAGAGGTAATGAAGCTTCAGGATAAAGACGAGAACGTGGCGATGGTCGGGGATGGAATAAATGACGCCCCCGCGCTGGAGCAGGCTAACGTCGGGATTGCAATTGGTTCCGGTACGGATATAGCAATAGAGGCCGCCGATATCACGCTGGTGAAGGGTGACCTCTCCGCCGTCGTGAAAGCGGTTAACCTTTCCGAGGCAACTTTTTCGAAGATCAAGGGAAACCTTTTCTGGGCATTTTTCTACAACATCGTGGCGATACCGATTGCGGTCATGGGGCTACTTCACCCGGCAATCGCGGAGATGGCAATGGCGTTCTCCTCGATAAACGTCGTTACGAATTCGAATCGACTCAAGGGAGTAGATATCTCCCCGAGCTATCAATCATGATTAATCGAGAATACTACGAAAATACTATAAAGAATCTAGGTGGTGAGCAAAGTGGCCTGTGTTGACGACAGTAATCTAGTGAGAGATGGCGAAAAGGGTAGTCTGGAACAGCTTCCGGAAGAGAAGAAGGAAGCCCTTGACAGGATCAGGACAGTTATTGGCCATTCCAAAGGAATCGAGAGTATGATCGAGGAAGAGAGGTACTGTATTGACATATTGAAACAGATTGCAGCAGTTCAGTCCTCTCTTTCCGAACTGGCTAACCTCTTGACCAAGGACCACATGCGCGTCTGCGTCTCGGAAGCCATTAAAGAAGGTGAAGGAGAAGGAAAAATTGAAGAGCTTGTCGAGGTTCTAAAATATCTAGGTAAGAATTAAGTTCAGATCATTATCTTCGGGAAGATTCTCAATTGGGGAGGTTTTCTTTGAAGTCAATAGCAGATGACGTTACTGAACTGATAGGTAGCCCGCTCGTCCGGCTAAATAAATTACCTGGTGAGGACAGTTCACAAATACTGGCGAAGCTGGAATCGGCAAACCCCGCCGGCAGTATCAAGGACCGGGTCGGGATCAACATGATCGACCGGGCCGAAAGGCAGGGGCTGGTCGACGCGGATACTACCATCGTGGAGCCAACCAGCGGGAATACCGGGATAGGTCTGGCCATGGTTTGCGCGGCTCGGGATTATGACTTGATTCTGGTCATGCCGGATTCGGCGAGCCAGGAGAGGCGGGACCTGTTGAAAGCTTATGGGGTCGAGCTGGAGCTCACTTCCGGAGACGACGGTATGAATGGAGCAATCGATAGGGCGAGGGAAATCGTCAACTCGGGCTCCAATTATTACATTCCCCTGCAGTTTGAAAACCCGGCCA
The DNA here is from genome assembly GCA_964506635.1 of uncultured Thermotogae bacterium. Classification (GTDB taxonomy): domain Bacteria; phylum Bipolaricaulota; class Bipolaricaulia; order M55B111; family M55B111; genus JAGXLP01. The sequence continues at coordinate 256 of CAZDMI010000084.1, read as the reverse complement.
ATCCGGGTATTCATCGAAGAACTACTGCGGAAGAAATCTGGGAGGATACCGAAGGCGAAGTCGATATTTTCGTAGCGGGGGTCGGCACGGGCGGAACGATTACCGGCGTTTCGGAAAAGCTGAAGGAGAAAAAGCCGGACCTGATCTCGGTGGCCGTCGAACCCGCCGAATCGCCAGTACTTTCCGGCGGTGAACCGGGGGAACACGAGATCCCTGGAGTGGGTGCCGGGTTTATACCGGAAGTACTCAACCAGGA
>CAZDMI010000083.1:0-5966 GCA_964506635.1 uncultured Thermotogae bacterium | reverse complement strand
TGAGGTCTGCCAAAACCGCCCCCGAGGACGTAGCCTTCGACTTCGTTCCAGTCACCCCAGGTTATTTTTTCCCAGTTTCCGTCGCCCCCTTGAATTTGGTCGACTGCTTGCGCCTCCCTTAGATCGGGTAAAGCCCCGTGAGAGGCTATCAGTTTTCCCCATGTAAATACGAGCGGTAGCCCTGCCAGGAGTTCCTGGTACCTTTCCTTATCACCTGGAGATAGGGAGCTCCAGAAATCCACGGGTCCGAATTCCCTGAATTTCATTCCCTCGTGGTTTCCCTGCAGTAGGTATACTCGCTTGGGGTGTTTGATCTTCTTGCGCAGGAGAAATTTGAGGTTTTCTTCCGACCTGGGACCGCGGTCGACGTAATCGCCAAGAAACGTAATAGTAGTTCCTGGTTTGAAGTAGCGTTCAAATGCCGTTCTCGAGGATTCGAGGTCGCCGTGTGTATCTCCGACGAAGACTACTCTCTCCGGTTCTTTCGGTTTAACCAGATTACCCTCGGATTCGAATAACTCGTTTAACTCTGCGAAATTCAAGTCCATAGCAAAGAATTTTAGGTCAGATGGGAGTTCAGTACAAATGAGCAACGGAGAATTTCTAGCTTAAGCATTTTATTCCCTGTCAAGTTCCGGCATCGAAATACTTAAATCTTGGAAGAGAAGAAAGTGGAGCGGGGATCGAGCAGGTCCCGCAAACCGTCACCGGCGAGGTTGAATCCCAAAACCGTAATTACGATGGAAAGTCCCGGGAAAATTGCCGGCCAGGGCGAGAGCCGCATGAACGTCTGGGCCTGTTTCAGCATCAATCCCCAGGAGGGATGCGGGGGCTGGATACCGAGACCGAGGTAACTGAGGGCGGCCTCTGCCAGTACCGCCAGGGCGAACTGCGTCGTCGTCTGTACTATGATTGGCGAACTTACGTTTGGTAGCACGTGCCTAAAAACCACCTCGAATTCGGAACGACCGGAAGCCCTGGCTGCTTCCACAAACTGCCTTTCCTTGACGGAAAGAAAGTTTCCCCGGGTCAGTCGGGCGAATATCGGAACGTTGAATATTCCGATTGCAAGCGTCGAATTCGTCAGGCCGGGACCGAATACGGAAGTAATCAAAACCGCGGTAATTACCGGAGGGAAGCCGTAGAAAACGTCCATAGCCCGCATTATAGCTGAATCCAGGTTGCCGCCGAAGTAGGCGGACAGGGATCCCGCTGGAACCCCGAATACTATTCCAATGGATACAGCCAGCAGTCCGACGAAAAGACTGTTCCTTGACCCGGTTATCACCCGGCTAAAAACGTCTCTGCCGTACTGGTCAGTGCCGAACCAGTGAGCTCTCGAAGGGGGCGACAGCCGGTCGGGTATGTTCATCTTTGAAGGGTTGTAAGGCGTGGCAAAAAAACTTGTCACGGCGGTAAACAAGACCAGAAAAACTAGAATGCCCCCGATAAAAAGGCTGGGGTAACTCGGTTTTCTCAGGGGCTTCCAGCTGTCGGAATTTCTTTTCTTTTTCATCGCTTGGCTCCTCAGGACAGCCTTATTCTTGGATCGAGCCAGCTGTAAGTCAGGTCCACCAGGAAGTTTATGACGATGATTGCTCCGACCAAAACGGTCACTATACCCTGAACTAGCTGCAGATCGCGCTGCTGCACGGCAAGTATTAGCAGCCGGCCCAGTCCCGGCAGGTGAAAGACCATCTCTATCACTACGGCTCCGGCAAGTAGTTGTCCGACCTGCAGCCCCACCAGCGTCAGGACTGATATCATGGAGTTGCCGAGCACGTGTTTGTAGATAATCCTGAATTCTCTCAGGCCCTTTCCCCGGGCGGTGGAAACGTAGTCCTGGGAAAGTACGTCGAGCGTTGAGGACCTCGTTAGTCTGGTTAGTGCGGCTGACTGGATTACGGCAAGGGTGGCAGCGGGAAGGATCAGAGAACGAATTGACCCCAGCGGATTCGTTCCCCAGCCCGGAAAACCTCCGGAAGGTAGCAAGTTTAGTTGTACGGAAAAGAATAACAACCCGAGCATACCGAGCCAGAACGCCGGTACCGAAATGCCGATCTGTGAGAGGGCGATGACGCCGAAATCCCCCGGTTTCCCCTTTTGGGTAGCGGCAAACGTTCCAAGAGGGAGGGCTATACCTATCGAAAGTAAAGTGGCGAGGAAAGTCAGCGGTAGAGTGACTGCAAGCCGGCCCCGAATCAGCTCACCGACTCCTTTCTTGTAGAAAAAGGATCGGCCCATATCTCCAGTAAAAAACCCGGTTAGCCAGTTACCGTACTGTTGGTAGAGGGGTTTGTTTAACCCGAGTTCCTCACGTAGATTCTGCAGCTCGGCCGGTTTCGCGTTTAGGCCAAGAACTACCTGAGCAGGATCACCCGGAAGCACCTTCAAGACTAAGAATATCATGAACGAGACTACTAAAAGAGTTAGCAGCAGTCCCAGAAACCTTCTGGTCAGGTAGCCTAACATTTGACTGAAACCCTGAAGACCTTAATTATCCTTCCAGACCCTGGTCACGTCTACAACAGGTAAGGGATAATTCTTCCACCAGTTATGGACGGTTTTCTTCATGGCAGGGAGGCTGGGCGCCGAAAAGAGGAACGCCGACGGTACGTCCTCGGCGATTATCCACTGGGCGACGGCGTAGAGTTTAGCTCTTCTCGAATAGTTCATTTCCCGCTCCGCCCGGTTTAAAACCTCCTGCAGCCTCTGGTTGTCGTATCTGAAGTAGTAATCCGGATTGGCGTAAATCGATATATCAAATGCCTCGGCGTGACCTATTACCGTGAGATCGTACCCCGCGTTTTTGAAGACTTGTTCCAGCCACTGGGCCCAGCTTATCTTTTGGATTTCTAGTTGAATTCCAACTTCTTCCAGTTGATTGGCGACTATCTTGCCGGAACGGAGTGAAAGGTCGTAATTGGATGGCAAGGTCAGCTTCGCTTCGAATCCGTCGGAGTAGCCGGCTTGCTTTAGTAACTCTTTTGCTTTATCCGTATTATGAGGATATAGCCAGGCCAGGTCCAGGTAGTTAGGGTTCGAGGGGCTCATTAGGCTCCCGATTGGCTTCCCAAACCCAAAAGTGGCACCTTCGATCACTTCGTCTCTATCTATTGCGTAGTTTATCGCCTTGCGTACCAGCGGGTTTGAAAAAGGTTTCCGGGCATTATTCATCGAAAGTATCACTTCCCAGGTCGTTACTCCTTCTAGGACCTTTAAAGAAGATGATTCCTTTATTTTTAGAGCGTTTTCCGGGCTGTTTAGGTACGCGATCGCGTCGATTCCTCCGCTCCTCAAACCGGCTATCCTCGTACTTGGATCCCCGATGAACTTAAACACTACTCGATCCAGGTAGGGCAGTTTTTCTTCGTAATAACCCTCGAAGCGCTCGAGAGTGACGCTGCTGCCCCGCTTCCAGTCCACGAATTCGAACGGACCTGTACCAATTGGATGGGTGGTCAGCTCGGATACCCCTTTCGGTAGAATTACCGAATCGCCCCGGGCAAGGTTGAAAAGGAAGCTGGAACTAGGTCGCGACAGAAGGATTTCCACCGTGAACGGGTTCGGCGATCGCACCTCTTTGATTGGCTCGAAGTACTCCGGGTTCGGGACGGAGACTTCTCCCCCGCGAGCCCTGTTTAAGCTAAAAATCACGTCTTCCGCGGTAAATTTGCTCCCGTCGTGAAACCTAACCCCTTCCTTAAGGTGGAACCTGTAAAGAACTCCGTCATTGGATACTTCCCAATCTCGGGCCAGAGAAGGAACGACCTCTCCGTTTCTATTTACCCGTACCAGTCCCTGGTAGACGTTGTTGTAAAGCACGCGATCGATAACCGCGGCCGTGTTCGTGGTCGGGTCAAGACCGGGGGGCTCCGTCGGCAGCGCGACCGTTAATTTTCCACCCCGGACCGGAGTCTCCGCTTCCGCCAGCCCGGTTAGAGTTACAATAGTTAAAAGAGCCAGAATAATTACGAGCGTCATTTTTTGGCTGGAAAAATTCATCCTTACCTCCCGTTTTTTGTACTTCCTCCTCGTTCCGTTCTCCTTTTCGAAACCCGATCGGATCTACCTGTCGAGGCTGGGCGGGTTCTTTCTCTTGTGCTCTGTGTTGTTGACCAGGGAATAAACGTGGTCGACGAAATCCTCGCCGTATTCCAGTTTATCGGCCGTCCCCTCACGGGAAAGATCTAGTTCCCTTTTGCAGTAGAGCACACGATCCAGATCTTCGTAACTTCCCCCCAGTTCTTCTTCGTCGGTCTGACCGTCCCATAAACCAGCTGATGGCGGCTTTTCTATTATGCTTTCCGGTAGTTCCAGGTGGCGGGCTAGTTCCTTGACTTCCGTCTTAAAGAGGTGGAGCAGTGGTGCTATGTCCGCGGCTCCGTCGCCGTACTTGGTAAAGTAGCCCAGTAGCCACTCGGAAAGGTTGCCGGTTCCTATAACGAGTCCGTCCTGCTCGTTTGCGACCGTATATAACAAGATCATTCTGAGCCTGGCTTTTATGTTTGCTCCGGCTATTGTCGAAAGTCCGGAAAATTCTCGCCGAAATACCTGGAAGTATTCGTCAATATCTATCGTATTTATATCGAGTTCAAATTCCTGGCTCAGTTTCTGGACGTCCCGGGCATCCCTTTCTGGAGTGGTCTTTTCCGGCATAAAGACGAATTTTAAATCCCTGTCCGGCAGAGCCTTCCTGGTGAGTACGGCGGCTAAGCTCGAATCTATCCCGCCTGATATACCGGCAACCCCTGTCTCAAAGCCTATTTTTTCCTGCTGTGACGCGATAAAATTTACTATTCGACTTGCTTCTTCTTCCGGGCTGGTAAGTTTTGGTTCCGATATTTTCATGATAAAGGGAGTTCCTCCATTTTTTATTACAGTTCCTTGAGCCTGTCGGTTACCATATTCTTTCTCTCCTCGAGAGCTTCCCTTCTGGCTTTTATTTCTCCGTAACTGGACATCGAGATATCCCCTGAGAGCCTTTCTTCTATATTGTCCAGTTTCTGGTTTATTATCTCCAGGGCTCTGTTCAATTCCTTTTTTGCCTTTTCTTCGTTGCCCCGGTAAGTTGCAATGTCGCCCTGAAGGATAATGGCCCGCTCAAAATCCGGGTCTTTTTTTAGGAGAGACTTCAAACGTTCCGATGCCCCGTCGACGTTACCTTGTTGGGTCGCTATTACAGCCAAATAATAGTTTGCGTCGATTTTGAGATCCTTTCTTGGATCCATTGAAACCAGCTCGTTGAGATTCCCTTTTGCCTTATCTAATTTATCCTGATCCATGTAAAGCGTTCCGAGCTGAAGGAAGAGACCGTACGGTTCGAACTGTCCTTTAGATTTTTCGAAGTAGTCCAGGGCACTTTTACTGTTTCCAAGCTGCCTTTCGGCCAGACCCAGGTGATAATATGTCTGTCTCGGCTGAAAGTCGAGTTTTATACTTTGCAGGAATTTCTCTTTCGCCAGGCGGAAGTTGCCGTAGTCCATCTGGGTTTCACCTTGACCCCTCAGTACGTTTGCACGCCAGTCCCTGTAGGCAAAAACGGATACCGTAACCACAAAAACCGCAATTAAGGCAAAGACGAAATACCTCAGGTAGCCGGAGGGTTTGAACTCGTAGTCCAGCCCGTCATAAACGCCGGAATTGATTAAGCCAAGAAATGTAACGAAAGCAAACGAAGAGGCTGGTAGGTGACCCGGGAAACTGACGGTCGAGTGGATCAGAAAACCCACGAGTCCGGCGATCAGGGATAAGCCAATCAGCTGGCTCGAACCGGGCCCGACCCCGGAAACTCTGCGGAAGACGTTTAGCAGGAGGATCACCAGTCCGACCAGTATCGCAATGACTCCAAAAACACCCAGTTCGGCCAGAAACTGGACGTACTCATTATGTGCCTGCGCCCCTCTTGGAATATGACCGCCGAATTCGTCCCCTTTCTCTGAGTTGAGCAGTTCGGCTCGGTAATC
>CAZDMI010000082.1:0-5985 GCA_964506635.1 uncultured Thermotogae bacterium | reverse complement strand
GCGCACGCCTGATAAGCGTGAGGTCCCTGGTTCAACTCCAGGTAGGCCCACCACTCACCCTCTTACCTTCTCCTCGTCAAAGTAAGTTACAAGATCGGCCAGAGTGAATGACTCGAGTACTTCAGTGAACTTTTTGTATATTACCTTCCAAACGTCAAGCGTGGGACAGTGATCCTCCAGCGGACAGGGTTTACCTTCTTCCGGGAGCAAACAGTTTACTGGAGCCAGGTTCCCGTCCTCAAGTACGGAGATCACTTTCTTTATGGAAATCTCCCCCGGCTCGCTCGACAGCTCGTAACCTCCTCCCCGCCCTCGCTTTACCTCCACAAGACCGGCATCCTTAAGTTCCCTCATGATTTTCTCCAGAAATGGTTGAGGGAGTTCGTACTTTTCGGCAATTTCCTTGGTAGACAGGTAAGTAGTATTGTGCTTCAGCGCCAGCTCCGCCATTGCAACTAGACCGTAGCCACTCTTTTTTGTTACTTTCATCTTCCTCTCCCAGACCCGTTTCGGGGTTGATTTATTAATCAAACACCAACGTTGGAACGATCGAATCTACTTTCTTCATCAGTTCGCTCTTCCAGCCTGTCCTGCAGGTCCTCAACGGTTGCTTCGAGTTCGAGCTGTCTCTTGAGCATATGGTCGAAAGCATCACCGAGCGGATCCGGAATATCCGCATGGTCCAGGTCGAAATCAGGCTGCGGGCTACTTCCCTCTTTCGAAACCTGGGCAGGTACACCAACGGCAGTAGTAGCAGGAGGTATCGACTTAGTCACCACGGAACCGGCACCAACTCGGGCACCTTCTCCAATCGTGATCGGTCCGAGCAAAATACCTCCGGCGCCGACCTCGACGTTGTCCTCCAGAGTTGGGTGACGTTTACCTGATTCCTTGCTGGTCCCGCCCAGCACTACGCCCTGGTAAAGCAGGACGTCATCTCCGATTTCAGCCGTTTCACCAATTACCACGCCGCTGCCATGATCGATAAATACGCCGCTACCTATCTCGGCGCCGGGGTGAATTTCTACACCCGTCAAAAACCGGCTTACGTGAGAGACTAACCGTCCCAGCAACTTCATCCCGTTCCGCCAGAGAAAATTAGCCAGGCGGTGCAACCAGAGAGCTTGAAGTCCGGGATAGCAACAGAGCACCTCCAGCGAGTTCCTTGCTGCAGGATCCCTGTCGAAAACGGCCTGTACGTCCTTCCGAAAGCGGCGAAATACGCTCATAGGATTATGATGTTACACCTGAAAACATCGATTATGGGCACTCTCCATCTAGCCCTCTTAGCTGAAAACTGCGTCTGATGGGAAATTAGCAAAATACAATACACAACTATGGTAGAGTTCGCCTCCGATTTTTTCAAGAGTAAAATGGTCCAGTTTTTTGCCCAGCACTTACCTGAAATGAGTTAATTGGATTGAGGTAGGAAATCGATTTTATTTTGGTTGCCTTTGCCAACCCCCTCAGCCCGACTTAGGCCAGGTGAGATCACTCTCGTAAGTGCTGGATTGAAAGCCGGAGCACCCCGGATTAAAATTCCACTCAGGTGATTTGTTTGCCAGAGCTTCCCGAGGTGGAGACGGTAGTACGTGGTTTGAAATCACGAATTAACGGATACACCATCGATCGAATAAAAATACGGGACGAAAAGCTTTTACGGGATTTAAAACCCGATCACCTGAAACGGCGGGCCGAAGGAAAAAGGATAACTGACGTCAGGCGGCGGGGAAAGTACATCTTGCTGGAGGTGGGGGAGGAAAAACTAGTGGTGATCCATTTGAGGATGACCGGCAAGCTTCTCGTCCTCCCCGCGGATAAAACCACGGAATACCAGAGAATATCCTTTTTGTTTCAGGAAGGGGAGAAGCTCGTAATGGACAACATGCGGAGGTTCGGCACGCTGGATTTGCTGGAATTTGAGGCCGAGGAGCCACTTGCCTCGCTGGGGCTGGAGCCCTTCCGGGACGAATACCGCTGGGATAGGTTTAGGGAATTGTTTAATACAGCACAGCCCTTAAAATTACTGTTACTGGATCAGAAAAAGCTCGCCGGACTTGGCAATATCTACGCCAACGAGGTTCTCTTTCGGGCGGGACTCAACCCGCTGCTTCCGGGCAAGGAAACTAGCACTTCGGAGCGGAAGGAACTTTACGAGTTAATACCGGAAGTTTTCACGGAGGCAATTGAAAACAACGGGACAACGATCGACACGTTTAAGGATTCATCCGGCGACCCGGGAAGCTTCCAGAACTTTCTCAGGGTGTACAACAGAGAAGGAGAGCCCTGCGAGGGCTGTGGAACCGAGATCGTTAAGGAACAGCAATCAGGAAGAAGCACTTATTATTGCCCCGATTGTCAGAACGTAGATGGGGTATCTACTGAAAAATAAATTAAGCTGGGGTGTTAAACTAACTAAATGGAAAGCTCTATCGTCCTGACCGATATTTTGGTACGAGCAATTGACTGGCTATTTCAGCTTGCGTCGCTGGTAATAATAGCCCGGGTATTCGTTTCCTGGATATTCTCCCGACCGAACCAGAACGGGTTTTCCCGGTTCATTTACCGGACCTCGGAACCGATCCTAGCTCCGATCAGACATTACGTGCACAAATTGATGGGCTACAAGGTCCCCATAGATATCTCGCCGCTAATAGCGATTCTCTTACTGATGGCTTCCCGGTACGTACTGGTTAGTTTCATCCAGACCCTCTTGTACTGATTCAATCCTCGTTCTTACCCCTTCTTTCTATCCACTTTTCCATCAGTTCCTTCATCCTCTGCTCCTCCCCCGACTCGGTTGGGAAGTAGTACCGTTGACCTTCCAGGTTATCCGGGAATACCTGCAGGTTCGCCGTTTTTTCGTCCAAATTGTGCGCGTACTGGTATCCTTCGCCGTAACCCTCGTCCCTCATCAGGTCCGTTGGGGCGTTGCGGAGTTCCTTGGGAACCGGATAATTCTCTTGCTCCTCTACGTCCTTTTTTGCTTTACTGTATGCTTTGTAGATTGCGTTGCTTTTAGGGGCGAGCGAGAGGTAAATCGTCGCCTGAGCCAGAGCGAGGTCACACTCAGGTCTGCCTATTAACTCGACGGCATCCTTTGCCGCCACCGCGACCTGGAGCGCCTTGCTGTTAGCCAGCCCCACGTCCTCACTGGCGATTCTAACCAACCTGCGGGCGATAAATACCGGGTCCTCCCCGCCCTCGAGCATCCGCGCCAACCAGTAAAGTGCGGCGTCGGGCGAGCTATTCCTGACGGTTTTATGCAGAGCAGAAATCAGGTTATAGTGCTCCTCGCCGCTCTTGTCGTAGTCCAGGCTCTTCCGCTGAGCCGCGTTTTCGACGACCGTATTATCGATAGCCTCTCCGGGACCAATTAACTTTGCACCGAGCTCAAGCAGGTTCAGGGCCCGCCGGGCATCCCCGTCGGAGAAGCTGGAGATGGTTTCCAGCGCCTCGTCGGTGATACCGTATTCGCCTTTCAGCCCCCGGTCGCTTTCTAGCGCCCGTCGAACTAACCGGCCTATCCCTTCCCGGTCAAGCTTCTCAAAGACAAAGACCTGACAGCGGGAGAGGATGGCGGAGTTTAGCTCGAAGGAAGGGTTTTCCGTCGTCGCTCCGACGAACTTGACGCTGCCCTCCTCCAGGAACGGTAAGAGGACGTCCTGCTGGGCCTTGTTGAACCGGTGGATCTCGTCAATGAAGAGCAGATCCCTTTCGTTGGTTCGCTGGAACTTCTCTTTGGACTGTTTCAGGGCCTTACGAACCTCCTTTACACCCGAAGTCGCTGCGCTCAGGTGGACGAACTTGGAATCGTCGTGGTCCGCGATTATCAACCCCAGCGTGGTCTTTCCCGTTCCGGGTGGACCCCAGAAGACCAGGGCCTGAGCCTGGCCCTCCCGCACGAGCTGAGCCAGCGGCCCCCTATCGCCGAGTAAATCCTCCTGTCCAATTACCTCATCCAGATTTCTCGGCCTGACTCGATCCGCAAGCGGCCGCTTGGAGCTTCCTTCCTTGCCCGAACTCTCTTCTTGCGAAAACAGATTTCCCATAACTGGTTTAATTATAAAACCAACTCGGGTCCAGCAACAGGTCGGCAGAACGGCTTATTTTGTCATCAACCGCGAATGGAAGGTTATTTAACTTCCCTGATAATCCCCTATATAACAAGTATCGAGGGAGCTACCGGTAATTCTTAGCCTTGAAAGGCAACCCTGCGTTTAATACTATTCCTACGCTTGAATAAGGAGATATCGTTGAATTCGCTCTCCTCAATCACAGGTCCCTAGCTCAATCGGCAGAGCACTCGGCTCTTAACCGAGGGGTTTCGGGTTCAAGTCCCGAGGGACCTACCAACTATCTTTCCTTAAACCTTAAATGCCTAAAGAGCTTCGCCCTCTTCATCGAGCTTTTTACTTTTACCTGGAACTCTTCTTCGGCAAGTAATTTGGCAGATCATCCCTACCCAGAGAAAGTATTATTAATTTCCAAATTTTGGCTCGTCAAAGTCGCCATCGTCGCTGTAGCCCCGTGATTCCCAGTACCCCTGGTAATCTTCGTTAGCGGAAAGTTCGATCTTCGTAATCCATCGTGCCCACTTGTAACCCCACTTCTGCTCGGCCACCAGCTGAAACGGAAAACCCTGTTCCGGCGGCAACTGCAGGCCATTCAAGTGGTCCGCGATTATTATGTTGTTATCCATGATGTGAGTCATGGACAGGGAAGTAGAGTAGCCATCGGCCGCGTGGAAAATGACGGTATTGACTTTGGGGTCTATTTGCATTTGCGAGAACAGAGCTTTGAGCGGAATTCCTTCCCATAAGGCCTGGACGGACCATCCCTCAACGCAGTGCAGAGTTACTACTTTCTTTGTGTGCTCCATTTTCTGGAGTTCTTCGTAATTAAGCGCCTTATTCTCCTTCACTAGTCCGGTAACCTTCAATTTATATTCGTCAATATCTATCTCCTGCACTCCTTTGATAGAGTTTTCCCTAAAGTCTTCTACCGATCCGAGCTTTGCCCCTTTGTAATTCCTTACTTCCACTTTTTCCGGTTCCGATTCTTCTGCAGCTGTCCCTGTAAAGAGGCCCGCGACAACAAAGAGAAGGACCATAAAAACTCCAAATACTTTTACTGATAAAGATCTATCTTGCATATTAAAACCTCCATTGATTGGCTGTGACCTCATGCACTCCATTAAGTTAGATTAAATTAGAAAAAGGTAAAGTGAACCGCCAAAAACCCCAAACAACAACAAAAGAAGCAAAGCATCCACAATATACATTCTTTCTAGCCTGGACCTTACGGCGAGTCTTCTGATATGAGGGAATACGTGGGCCAAAATAAAGAATACTGCCACGGGCTGGATAGTCTGGTGAAGTTTAAAAGCATCTGCCTTGCCAATTAGTACCCTAAATATCCGAAAATGTGATATACCGTAACCGCTTATAAACTCCAGAACGAGCACGATTATAAGCAGCCAGGCGCTCCATTTGGTGAGAAGTTCCCAGTATCGACCCATTTGGTGTCATCTCCGCTGTAGTCTCTCTTGATGACGGTGGGAAATATGGATTGACTACGTACGGAGAACGAAGGTTACTTTATTTAACCGTCAATCAAAAAAGCAGAGTAAAAAAGTCTAATTTCTAACTTTAAGCATAAGCTGGAGAAGACGTCCAGTCAAGAAATTATCTTACGGGATTAAAATCCCCGTGGTGGATAAGCTGACAAATGAGAATAATAAGTTTCTGCAATGAAAAAGTTAAATTTTTTTCGAATGACGGGAGTCTTACTTCACCCGTTTCCCTCGATTTATCCCCTGAGTGGGGATTGTATTGGGAAAATCAGTTGGATATAATGAATAAGCAATTCATTTATATATGCATTAGTCATATTTAACTATCAGATAAGTGGGTCGTTAGCTCAGGGGTAGAGCATCTGACTTTTAATCAGAGGGTCGGAGGTTCGAATCCTCCACGACCCACC
>CAZDMI010000081.1:0-6025 GCA_964506635.1 uncultured Thermotogae bacterium | reverse complement strand
CTTAAAGTATCTACTTCGCTACCCTCCCGGGTCAGTGCCAGCAGCTCCGCTTCGCCGATATCCTGCTCGTAACCGATAAACTCGGTGTCGGGAACGTCAAGGATTCCAAGTGAGTCCTCCTCTTCTTCCTGATCGGTCCGGGAACGACTGCGCTGTTTTTCCAGCTCCCGTTCAAATCCCGCTTTATCGACGCTAAGACCTTCTTCTTCCGCGAGTTCCTCCAGAAAGGAGTACGGCAGGCCATGGGTATCGTAGAGCCGGAAGGCGTCCTCTCCCGGAATCTCGGACCTGGACTCCTCCTTCAGGTCGGACGCAAGGCGGTAAAAAAGCTGCTCGCCTTCGTTTAACGTGTTTCTGTAGGTGGCCTCCTCGCTCTCGATCACGTTCTCGATCAGGTCGCGCCTTTCTACGAGCTCGGGATAGGTATCCCCCATCTGATCAAGCAGCGGCGGAAGGGCCGAGGTCAGAAAAGTTTCATTCATTCCAAGCTTGTCGCCGGCCTGAACCGCCCGCCTGATGATCCGGCGCAGGACGTAGCCCCGTCCCTCGTTTGCAGGTATAACTCCTTCCGAGACGAGAAAGGCCGAACCGCGCAGGTGGTCGGCGATTCTGTTTACGTCACTCACTGCAGCTTCGTCATAGGTGTTTAACCCGATAATATCCTTCAATTTTCCGATTAACGGCCGGAATATATCTATTTCAAAGTCCGATTCGACTCCTTGGAGGACGGAAGCAACCCGTTCGAGCCCCATGCCGGTATCTATATTCTGACGATCGAGTTCCTCCACGTCCCCGGTCTGATCCATCTGATAGCCGGTGAATACCAGGTTCCAGAGCTCGTTGAACCTGTTACAATCGCACGCGACCCCCTCGCAATCGGGACCGCAGCTGTACTTTTCTCCAGCATCGTAGAATATCTCGGAATCGGGACCACAGGGACCGGAATCGCCGACCGGACCCCACCAGTTCTCGTCGTCGCCTAGTCGGGCAATTTTGGCCTCCGGAACCCCTATTTCGTCACTCCATATATCGTAAGCCTCCTCGTCCGTTTCGTGAACGGATACCCAGAGGTCCTCTTCGTCGAAGCCGAGTACATCCGTGACGAATTCCCAGGCCAGCTCGATTGCGCCTCTTTTGAAATAGGCTCCAAAGGAAAAGTTCCCCAGCATTTCGAAGAAAGTATGGTGATACCAGGTCTCACCGACCCGCTCTATATCGTTCGCCCGAAAACACTTCTGGCAGGTGGTAACCCGGTCGAAATCCGGTTTTCTCTTGCCCCAGAATATATCCTTAAACTGGACCATACCGGCCGACGTAAATAGCATGGAGGGGTCATCGGGCACGAGACCCGACCCCTCCATCCTTTCGTGACTCTTCTCTTCGAAGTAACTTAAATAAGCTTCTCTAAGTTCGTCAGTAGTCCAATCCATGATCTAGCCTTTATCTATCTCCAGTTTGTGCATTACAGGTCCGGTCAACAACTTGGGGTAAAAGTCCGTCGACTTCTGCGGCATCTTCTCGCCTTTATCCGCGACTTCCTTAACCTGATCGATCCGTGTCGGGTTCATGATGAACGCACCCTGGTAACCGCCTTCTTTCAGCATGTCCAACGCGTCGTTCCGGCCACGGACGTAGTCAAGGTTTCTCTTCTCTTCCAGGGCTTCTTCGTCTATCCCCAGGTACTGTTCCAGAACGAGTTTGTGAAGAATCGAGACGTCCAGCCGGCGCCAGGCTTCCGATTTGCCCGGCAGGAGATCATCCATTACTGACTTGTCCTTTAAAGTCAGGCTCCAGTAGGCCTTGTCGCCTTTGGCCCGATAACCGAAGGTATGGGCTTCCCCTCGGTCCTCGTCCAGTTTCCTTAGCATATCCTCCCTTTCGTCGTAGCGTGATATCGAGAAATGTTCACGAGCTTTGTCGAGAACGCCGTGCGGTTTGAAGTCCCTGAGATCGTGCAACAGGCGATGGGTCGCCAGAATCGTCAGCCCTGGATCGTCGACGTTTACAAAAGTCATCATTCTATTATCGAAGCCCCCGGTATCGGGAGACGTCCATCCCTTTTCCCTGCACTCGTTTCTGAAGTTGAGTGCCGTCTCGTACCTGTGGTGGCCATCGGCAATGTAGAGGCTTTTGTCGGACATTTCTTCCTTGATGGTCGAAATTACGTCGTTCGCCCCGACCTTCCAGAGCTTATGCGTATTGCGATACTTGTCCCTCGCTTCGAGCAGTGGCTTGTCGCCGATCGACTCGTCCATGAGTTCGGTCACCTGGTTTTCCGGGTCGGAGTAGAGCATGAAGATCTGACCAAAGTTTGCTTCCGTTGCACGGAGCAGGCGCAGCCTATCAGCCTTTGGGCCGGACATCGTCTCCTCGTGCGCCTTGACGCCTTCGCCCGACTCGATCTCGCCGAGTCCTACGAAACCCTTCCGCGTTCTCTTCTCGCCTTCGGCCTCGTATTCCTGATAATACGCGTAAAAGCCCGGCTCCTCGTCCCGCTGTAGCACTCCCTCGTCAATCCAGTCCTGAAGATTCTTTCCAGCTACTTCGTACTTGTCCCTGCTCCCTTCTTCGGCCTTGCTAAGGATTATCCGAACGATGTTATAGAGACTTTCGTTAGCCAGGTCTTCCCTTTCCTCGTCATCTATTTTGTCGTAAGGTGGACTGACCACCCTGTTGACGTCTCCAACTTTCTCCGGATTGTACCGGAAACCCCGAAAAGGGTGTACTTCTGCCATCTTTAGCCCTCCTTCCCAAAGAAATCGATCAATTCGTCGGCAGTCTGAGTTCCAACTCGTCTCTGGGCTTCGACGGTCGAAGCACCAAGATGAGGTGTCAGTGACAGGTTATCAAACTCCAGCAGTTCAGCGTTCTCGGGCGGTTCCTCCGTGAATACGTCCACGCCGGCACCAGCAATCCAGTCGTTTTGCAGGGCTTCAGTAAGCGCGGCTTCGTCCACGACTCCACCCCGGGCGCAGTTAATCAGGCAAGCCGAATCCTTCATCTGCTTGAGCTCGGTCTCACCAATGGTCGCACCTTCGGACTCCACGAACGGTATGTGCAGAGAAACGTAGTCCGAACTGGAGAGTAAATCGTCCATACCCACCATCTCTATTTCTTCTACGGGTGCCTCGTCGACGTATTTGTCGAAACCAAGAGCGTCCATGCCCAGGGCGGTACCCTTCTGAGCCAGGAGGCTTCCTATCCGGCCGACGCCGATCACGCCCAGCGTCTTACCGGATAACTCGGTCCCGGTCAGGTCGCTTTTGATCCATTTTTGCTCTTTCAGGCTTGCGGTCCCCCTGGGGATATCTCTGGCGAGCGAGAACATGTGTCCCAGGGCCAGCTCTGCAACGGAATTCGAACTTGCTTCCGGAGTATTCTGGACCTTGATTCCCAGTTCGTCGGCGTGGTCGAGGTCTATGTTATCCAGCCCGACACCGGCCCTGACGATTATCTCCAGGTTGTCGGCCTCGTCCAGTATTGGAGCCCGCAGCTTCGTTGCTGAACGGACCACTATTCCGGCGTACTCGCCAATCTGCTGTTTCAGTTCATCGGCGGAGAGGTCGTACTTGTGATCCAGATCGAACCCGGCATCTTCCAGCTTCTCAACCCCTTCTTCGGCAATTGGATCGGATATCAGTAAATTAACCATACTGCCTCCTTTTTTTATAAACCAAGAATGTCGTTTATTGTCGCGAGCAATCCCCGAATTTCCGGTTCGGAAATATCCGCCATGTTGGAAATCCTGAAGGTTTCCTCCGACATATCACCGTAACCGTTGGCAATTCTCAAGCTGTGATCTTCAATGAGTTCCTGATTCAGGTCCGCCACTGATATCCCCCTGGTATTTTCCACGCAGGTCAGCGTCTTGGACCAGTAGCCCTCCTCCGGGAATATATCGAAGTATTCCTTCGCCCAGTCCTGAACTATCCCTGAGAGTTTATCGTGTCTAGCAAACCTGTTCTCTATACCTTCTTCCTCGACGATGTACTCCAGCTGTTTTCTCAGACCAAGAATCTGTGGAATCGCCGGAGTGGTTCTGGTCTGGCTTCTCTTGTGGTATTTGTGTAACAGCGGCAGATTGAAGTAATAGCTTCGTGGTGCCACGTCCTCAGCTCTTTCCAGGAGACGATCGCTTACGGCGGCTACCGCGAGACCGGAAGGTAGACCAAATGCCTTCTGGACACCCGCGAGACACATGTCGATACCCCAGTCGTCCACCTTGATCTTCGCACCGGCCATCCCGGATACGGCATCCACGAGGAACATAACGTCATCGTAGCTGTTGACGACTTCGCCCACTTCCTTTACGGGGTTCATCATACCCGTGGACGTCTCGTTGAAAACCATGGTAACCGCGTCGTACTCGCCCGTAGCCAGTTTATCGTCAACTGCCGACGGCGGTACGTGCTCACCCCAGTCTCGTTCTATCATGTCCATCTCCACGCCGTTCTTTTTGGCTATTTTGTGCCAGCGCTCGGAAAAAGACCCGTTTGAAACCGTAAGACCTTTTTCCATAACGCCATTCGTCACGGCCGATTCCATCGCTCCGGTCGAAGAAGAGGTAAAAAGAAAAACCGGGTTGTCGGTAAATAGCAGTTTCTGTAGCTTTGGCTGGATGTCGTCGTAGATATCGCAGAACTCTTCCGTCCTGTGGTGAACCTGTGGAGTAGAAAGTTCCTGCAGCAATTCAGATCTGACTTCTGTTGGACCAGGTGTAAATAACTTCTCGTGCATTTGGTAGGCACCTCCAAGAAAAAATTGCCTAATTTTTTAATTCTCTCCGTTCGTTATCGCTTTTAAGTACATAAGGAGAAAACTCCTTGACCTCACTGATGATAAAAAATACCGCATCCGGGTACTCGAAACTGGAGTAATATTATTTGACCAACAACCCGCATCGGAGATAGCCCTCCAATCTCAATTCGCCTACCCGGACTTCATTACGAAAATATTAAAGCAGTCCAAGTCAGTTTCAATTAAGGATATTAGAATGGGATAACCTTTGCAAAGAAGTACCTTAATTAAGATCTTAGCCGTTATCTCACTAAGAGACGGGGTTTCCGGGCTTTATGTTGCCATTTTGAGAAATATTCTTATAATTACAGTCACAAGGGTAACGATGGTCGATTGGTTGTTGATCGTGGCTGGTCCGGACACGATCGAAAATGGTCTTGGTCGTGGATAAGTTGGTCTCGAGAGAATTAACTATTATAATAATTGTAATAAATTAAAGTTACTGGTGTAGAGGTAACTGGTTCGCAAAGAGGTGTAAGCCCGGTTACCCGGTTCAATTGGTCGGATTAACCTGGACTTCTGAACCAAATTGATAATCTGATACCTTAACGGATATTTCAGGCCTTATAGGCCAAAACACAAAATACACACAGGTGTTGTAGCGAGGATATCCAATGAAAAAAAGAAAAATACCAAAAGAGACGATCGATCGCCTGCCATTATACCTGCGCTGTCTCGAAAAGCTCATCGAGGACGGCGAGGAAAATATATCTTCAAAGAACTTCTCCAACCGGCTCAATCTGAATTCAGCACAGGTCAGGAAGGACCTTTCTTACTTCGGGGACTTCGGTACCAGGGGCGTAGGGTACAAAACAAAGAAACTCGCTTCGAAAATTCGGGAAATTCTAAACTTAAATACCAAGTGGAAAATGGCTCTGGCCGGAGTTGGAAATATCGGTTCTGCACTCCTGACCTATACCGGGTTCAACGAACGGGATTTCCAGGTCGAGATGGCTTTTGACAATGATCCCGAGCTGATCGGAGAGGAAATAAATGACATCGAGATAGAAGATGTATCCCGACTACCGGAAAGAATTGAAGAAGAGGAAATCAAGCTCGGCATAATCGCGGTTCCGGCTCCAGCTGCCCAGGAGATTGCTAATCGGATGGCCGAAGGTGGCGTAACGGGTATTCTAAACTTCGCACCGACGCTACTAAATCTTCCCGACGAGGTCAGGCTGGCCCAGGTCGATATCACCAAGGAGCTGGAACAGCTGGTGTACTACCT
>CAZDMI010000080.1:3785-6101 GCA_964506635.1 uncultured Thermotogae bacterium | reverse complement strand
CCTTTACCAGGACTTCCGGCGGGCGGGTTCTGGAGTTGTAATTGGAGGCCATGCTGGACCCGTAAGCACCTGCGTTCAACACCGCGAGTCCCTCTTCCGCTTCCATTACGGGGATTTCTATCCCTCGGGCCAGAAAATCTCCCGATTCGCATATTGGTCCAACCACATCGACGACTTCCGTCCTTTTTTGATCCTCTTTGCCGGTTATCACTGCGAGCTCGTGCTCGCTCCCGTAAAGAGCCGGCCGGATAAAGTCGTTCATCCCGATGTCCGTTATCAGGAAAGTTTTATCCGTGCCGGACTTTTTTCTTATGACATCCCCGACAAGTATTCCAGCCGGGCCAACAATCGATCTACCCGGTTCGACCAGCAGCTTCAGCTCCTTTAGGTTGCCGGCAAAGTTTTCCAGGATGGTTGAGATAAAATCGCGTATTTGTGGATTGTCGGCGGTTCTTCCGAGTCCATCGGAAATACCGTAGCCACCGCCGAAATCAACGTAGTCCAGGTTTATTCCCCTCTCGAGGAGTGCCGTGACGAATTTACCGAGGAACCGGGCAAGTTCGCCGAACGGTTTTACTGACCCAATACCGGATCCGATATGGGCATGAACACCAACCGGTTCCAGGTGGTCGGATTCCCCAATTCTTTCGTAAGCCTCAAGAGCAGAGGAACGCGCTACCCCGAACTTACTCGAGCTGTCGCCGGTCGCGAGGTACGGGTGATTATTTGCCCTGATTTCTGGCTTGATTCTCATCGCGACGCCGGCAGTTCTCCCTTCTTCCCGCGCAATTTCTTCCACCGAATCTAATTCAGCTACCGACTCGACGTTGAGACCCAGTATCCCCTGATCCAGGGCGTACTTTATTTCTTCTTCCTTCTTCCCGACTCCGGCAAAAACTATCTTGTTCGGAGGAATTCCCGCCTTCAGGGCCCGGTAGAGTTCACCGGCCGAGACTACGTCGGCACCAGCACCTTCGTTTGCCAGTGTTTCAACCAGCCCCCTGCTACTGTTTGCCTTTAGAGCGTAAGAAACGACTCCCCGGTAGCCGGCAAAGCTTTCCTGAAACCGACTTAACCTATCAATAAGTTCTCCATGACTGTACAGGTAAAATGGCGTTGAAATTTTATTCTTAATTCTGCTTACCCGGATTCCCTCGCAGTACAAATCACCCTGAAAACGATAAAATCCAGCTCCGTCCGGGCCGTTAGAGTTCATAGGTATCTAAAGGAGCCCCTAAGACTTCCTCGTTCATTTTCTTTATCCCGAGCCCATCCCCTTTGCTGAGAACGCGGTGGTTACCGTCAAGGTGACTTCCGCCTGCCTCAATTACGTTTTCATTGATGGATGTTCCCATATCGAGATCCCTAAACTGCACGTTTTTTACTCCGGCTGCAAAATGCGCGGCAGCAGTCGAAAGTACGTCCGTCGAACTCATTCCCCCAATCATACAGGGAACGTTGTACGCCTCGGCAAGAGCTGCTAGCTTGCTTGCGGGGAAGAACCCTCCTGCCTTTGAAAGTTTGATATTTATGTAGTCCGCTGCCCCGCGGCGAATGATTTCCTTCGCATCCTTCGAACCGTTTACGCTTTCGTCTGCCATAATCGGATACGGGGAAATTTCCCTTAACCGTTTCATTCCTTCAATGTCTTCTCCGTCCAGGGGTTGTTCCAGGAACTGGATGCTTGAGTTCTCCGTTGTCTTGACGAAGCTGGCTGCTTCCGTTCTAGTCCAGCCCTGGTTGGCGTCGACCCTGAGGCCTGTCCTGGGTTCCCCAACCTCTTCTACGCTTTTAATTCGCTCGATATCCCGGTCTAGTTTACCCCCGAGTTTTACCTTAAGTTCGGTAAAGCCCTCGGCCACGAGTTCGGCAGCCTTCTTAGCCATAAGATCTGGCTCGTCCAGACTTACCGTGAAATCGGTAGTAACCCTCGAAGAACGAAAACCACCAAGGAGCTTCCACAGGGGAACACTCCAGGCTTTTCCGAGTAGGTCGTGGATGGCTATATCAATTCCTGCCTTCGAGGCGCTGTTACCTTTAAGAGCCTCCTTCATCCTGGAATGAATTTTCTCCCTGTCTCGTGGATCCAGGCCGAGGAGGTTCGGTATTATCTGACCTAGAACCGTGATAGAACTATCGGGGGTCTCTCCGGTAACCTGAGGACTAACCGGGGCTTCACCCCAGCCAGTTTTGCCGTCATCGGTTTTTGCCTTAATCAGTACCGGGGTGAGCTCATCCACCCTTCGCAGTGAAGTTACGAAGGCCGATTCCATCGAAAGAGATGGCTTGTATAGTTCGAACCTAGATAATTTCAAC
>CAZDMI010000080.1:1156-3685 GCA_964506635.1 uncultured Thermotogae bacterium | reverse complement strand
AACAATCGCTTGTCCATGTAATGGCGGAAACTTATCGGATCATCTCCTGATATCGGATAGTATTCGTCCAGGTTGAACGTCTCCACGTCCGAAAAGCTTATTAAACCTTCATCGTAGTACTTTACGAGAAGTTCGTACAACCGTTTTGGCGTGTTTCCGGTTGGTAACCCCAGAACCGGGTGGGGGTTTGAAACGATCTCACTGGCAACAAACCTGCTTGCCCTACGCGAAACCTCTTCGTAGCTCGAACGAACTTCGATTTTCAACTTAATATAGAACCTCCCCTTCGACGAGAGTATACTTTACTTCGTAGTTTTCATCGAAAACCACCAAATCTGCCCTGCTACCTTCTTTCATGGTCCCAATCTGATCCGTCTTTCCCAGTAGTTTGGCTGGGTTGAGAGTTACTGCCCGTACTGCGTCAAGAAGCGTGGCCTCAGAAAATTTAATATAATTCTCCACTGCCCGATCAAGTGTAAGTGTGCTTCCGGCAATCGTTCCATCGTCCAATTTTGCCAGGCCGTCTTCGACGGTTATTTCCTGGTCGCCCAGAACGTACTGGCCGTCCTCCATACCGGCAGCGGCAATCGCGTCGGAGACGAGATAGACACGTTTTTCGCTCTTTATCTTCTCTACGAGTTTTATAGCACCCGGGTGGATGTGTAACCCGTCTGCTATGACCCCCGTGAAGGCGCTGGAGTTAAGCCCCGCACCGGCGGTTCCCGGGCGACGATGGTGTATTCCTTTCATGCCGTTAAACAGGTGAGTGAAGGAATTGACACCCTGTCCGAGGAAACCGAGTGCGGTTTCGTAGCTTGCAGTCGAATGACCGATCGAAGGGACAAAACCTTCCGCTTTAATCCAGTTCAGAAGTTGCTCTCCACCGTCTATCTCCGGGGCAAAAGTAAACAGTTCGATGTCTTCCTCGCAGTTCTTGATGATTCTATCAAAGCTGGACCTATCCGGTTCTCTGACGTGGGCCGGATTATGAGTACCGCGTTTCTCTTCCGATAAGAAGGGGCCTTCTACATGTATCCCGAGCAGGTTTGGTGTTCCGGAACTCGATAACCTTTCTATTCCCGCGTGCATCTCATCCAGCCCCTGGGTAATTATCGTCCCAAGAAAAGAGGTAACACCGTGTTCGAGCCATGTTTTACCGGCCCTTTTCACTTCCTCGGGCTGGCATGTCAAAAAATCAACCCCGGCCGCTCCGTTTACCTGAAGGTCGATGAAACCAGGAGAAAGGTAATTACCCTCCAGGTCGATTACCTCAGAGTTTTCCGGAACGTTGAGGTCATTCCCTACTTCCCGGATTTTCGTTCCCTCAAGGGTTACGTCAGCCCTCATAATTTTATCTTTATCCGGTAAAACAACTCTGGCGTTTTGCAGTAACCTGTGATTCACGTCAATTCACCCAGGATCGTGTTATTTAACCTGGCTCTAAAATCATTGATTCTATCCTGCCCTCGACTTCTTTCGGGGTGTACTCGGTTTGTCAGGAGTATTATTCCCAGGTTTTCCTGTGGATCCACCCAGATGGACCCTCCGGTAAATCCGGTGTGGCCAAAGGACTTTTTTGAAAGTAAATCCCCGGCTGATTCCGTTTCTTCCCCCTGAAGCTTCCAGCCCAGGCCTCTATTCTCGTTCAGTTCGGAGGTAAAGTTCCGATTGAATAACCTAACTGAACCGGCACTAATAAATCTTTTCCCGTTAAATTTGCCACCGTTGAGAAGTACCGATAAGAAGTTAGCCAGGTCTCCGGCAGTTGAAAAGAGACCGGCGTGACCGCTGACCCCGCCGAGCGCATAACAGTTTTCGTCGTGGACTTCGCCCCGGATGACGCCACCACGGCGAGAAGTTTTTTCCGTGGGTGCTATCCGTTCCTGTAAACGGTCTGGTGGATTGAAAAAGGAATTATTCATGTTGAGTGGTTCGAATATTTCTTTTCGAGCTAGATCATCCAGGCCGGTGCCGGTAACTCTTTTGAGCGCAATTCCCAGGAGTATGAAGTTGATGTCGCTGTAAATCACCTGCTCACCCGGAGGAATAACCGGATTTAAAATCGGCCACTTATCCGTAAATAACTTCTTCAGGGAGTCTTCTCTATCCGTTTTTCCGCTAAATAGGTCAACCCAGGGTACGAGTCCTGAGGTGTGTGTCAGCAGGTTGAGCAGAGTTATTTCGGAACGGTCGAATTCAGCGACGTACTTGTTTAGGGGGTCACGCAACTCCCAGATACCATCTTCAACCAATCTGACCGCAAGCGACGTAGTTACGACCACTTTGGTCAGTGAGGCCAGGTCGAAAATGGTATCCCTTTCCATGGTTTCCTCTTCCGGAACTTCCGATTTAAAACCGTAGGAGCGCTGAAAAAGTACTTCCTTCTCGTTCCGAACGAGAAGGACTGCACCGGGAAAAGTCCCATGATCCAGTTCTTCTTTGACTATCTCGTCGACCTTTTCTTCTCTTATCTTAGCCATATCAATCTCCGGATTCCGCGACCTGCGAAATCTTTCCGAGAATTACTGG
>CAZDMI010000080.1:0-1056 GCA_964506635.1 uncultured Thermotogae bacterium | reverse complement strand
GGTCCATCAACCAGTTAAGAAGTTTTTCGTCGGTGGAACCCTGAGCTGCCCATTTTCCGTCACGATCGAATTCCTCCTCGCCGTCCGTAAACCTTCTTACCAGGTTGTCGAGAACCATGTTTGCGGGCCCTGTATCAAAGGCGGTGATTGCTTCTAGCGTGGCGTCCGCCGGAAGGTAAGTTACGTTTGCTATCCCACCCAGGTTTAGGGCAACCCGGTCCTCCGTCTCGGACCGAAAGAGCCTGTAGTCCACGTACGGTATCAGAGGTGCCCCTTCCCCACCGGCTGCTACGTCTCTCGAACGAAAGTCGGATATCGTAGTAACTCCGGTTTCTTCTGCAATAACAGCGGCCTCGCCGATCTGAAGCGTATAAGTGCTTTCGAGTTCGCCCCTGCGAGGAAGGTGGCAGACCGTTTGGCCGTGTGTTCCAATCAGATCGACAGAAGCTTTCGATCTCCGCCTCAGTTCATTAGCCGCGCTTGCGAATTCCTGGCCGAGTTCGTAGTTCAACCGTGTCAGTTCTTCGACACTTCCACCGTCAACCAGGTCAAGCAGTCTCCGCTTGAGTTCAGCCGGGTAATTAAAAGTCTCGTAATCCAGCAGCTCGAAACCAAAGGACTCACCTTCGCCGGATAGTTCGACGAGAGCTGCCGTGATACCGTCCATAGACGTTCCGGACATCAGTCCGATTACGTTCAATTTCTATCACCTGATCCTTCTCCAAGAGCCCGGCCGAGATAACCATCACAGGCATTCAGTTGCTCCTTAGCTTCGGCAACAGTTAGATCTTCTTTTATCGCCAGAACCGCGGGCTTGACCTCGTAATCGCTCTCTTTGAGAACGGTTTTAATCCTCTCCTCGTCCGCCCCGGTAAGTGACTTTAATATTCTTTTTGCTCTATCCTTTAGCTTTTCGTTTGAGGCGACGAGGTCAACCATAAAGTTGTCGTAAACCTTGCCGAGCTTAACCATGGCAGCGGTTGAGATCATGTTTAGTATCATCTTCTGGGCGGTGCCGGCTTTCATTCTGGTCGAACCGGCAATTATCTCCGGACC
>CAZDMI010000079.1:0-6218 GCA_964506635.1 uncultured Thermotogae bacterium | reverse complement strand
CCGAGAAAAGGGCCGATAATCGTGCCGGTTCCGCCAAGAACCGTCCAGACCACCGCATCGGCCGATTTGGTCCAGTGGAAGAACCCTGCTGTCACGAAACCCGTGGTGTAACCGTACAGGCCGCCGGCAAGCCCTGCGATCCCGGCACCGATCGAAAAAGCTAGCACCCTGAAATTTTTCACCGAATAGCCGAGCAGGCGAGCTCTCTCCTTGTTATCCCGTATCAACTTGAACCCGAGGCCGAGCGGTGAATTTACCAGGAGCCATATGAGGACAATCGTAACCAAGGTTATCCCCAGGACAAGGTAATAATAGCCACTGAGACCAAGGAATTTCCCCGGGATGACCATTCCGTCGGTTCCACCGGTTAACCAGCTGTTGTCGGTTGCCAGGGTATAGAAGAGAATGGAACCTACCAAAGTGATCAAGAAAAACCTGGATCCCTCCGCTCTAACGATAGCGGCCCCGATTACAAGTCCGGCGATGCAGGCGACCAGAAAGACTAACGCTAGAGAAATGCCCGCCCCAAAACCCAGCTTTAACCCGTACAGAATAGTATACCCCCCAATCCCGAAGAAGATTGATTGTCCAAAGCTAAGCAGGCCGGCATAGCCGAACACGAGGTCGAAAGAAAGCGCGTAGGTTCCCCAGATCAGGGCTTCGGTAAATAGAACCAGCTGGAACCTTCCTGTAAAAGTCGGCAAAGCCGCAAGAAACGAGGATAAGACTAGAAAAGCGACTATTCTCCACTTTACAGTACGGCTACTCCAGTTCAATTAAGACCACTTCCCGGTTTCGGATTCGATCAATATGACCAGTATCGCAATGAAAAAGGTCAGGATCAGCCCTTTTGTAGGGTCGAGAAAGGCCGTAGCAAGCCCTCTGGTCGTGGCAAAGATGAAGGCAACCAGGGTAGCTCTCCATACCCTTCCCAGGCCCCCAAGGATTACGATCAGAAACACCGTCGCAAAAATTCTTAACCCCATGTCCGGAGTCAGGGAGACGAGCGGGGCAACGAGAGCACCGCTTAGCCCTGCCAGACCTCCACCCAGCCCGAAGCCGATCAAGTTAACCGTCTGGACGGGAATACCGATTGACTGGCTCAACTCATTATCCTCCCGAGCGGCCCTGAGGAGTATCCCCAGGTTTGATCTCTCCAGCAAAAGCCAGAGCAAGAAGAGCACCAAACCGGAGATGGCGGCTACGAGTAGCCTGTAGTAGGAGTACCCGGACCCAAAAACTGAAAACGATTCGACAAAAGGAAGGGGAAGCCTGCGCGGTCTACCGCCCCAGATCAGCAGCGCTGAGCCCTGCAGGGTCAGCATCGCCCCGAAGGTTATCATGACTGCTACGAGGGATTTTTCTCGCACTGGCCTGATTACCACGCCAACCAGGACACCCAGTAGACCGACCGCTAATGGCGAGATGGCAAGCGATGGCCAGAAAGTTCCAAGGCTTTCGAAAACAAGCAGGGACAAAAAAGCACCAAACATGTAAAAGGAGCCATGAGCCACGTTTACTGTGCCCATGAGCCCAAAAACTACGTTGAGGCCGGAGCTGAGCAGGGCCAGTATCGAGCCCCAGACAGCTCCGTTGAGAAGTCCAAAAGAAATTTTGGAGATGAGTTCCATGTTAATAGCCTAAAAGATGAGTTTTACAGTGAATTGTGAGGCTCGTATTCACCTGAGGTCGGGTCCAACCGCTTTTTGATCCGTAAGGTTCCGTCCTCCACGCGCTGAATGTACTGAGCGTGAAAGCCCTGGTGGTCCATTTGCCGGATGTACTTCTCGCCCTGTGGATGTGCCAGGGAACCTGCGAGAGAAAGACCTTCGAGCTGTTCTATTAAGCGGGGATGGTCCTTTTGACCCCGCCAGCCCGACGATTCTATCGCCTTCTTCATCAAGTGTAAGTTCTCCCAGGGGACCCAGAAATGAGATGCATCGACTATTTTACCGCCAGGACCAAAGCCGTCCGGGTTGAGACCGACTTTCTCGCGAAACTCCCGGTTATAACTTTGCAGCTTGGCCGGTATTTCGTCCAGCCTTCTCGGATAGTTCGTCACGGACCATAGCCCTTCGGCCGCCGGGAAGTCAACGTCTAAAGCTTCCACGCTACCCGTATTGCCGAAAATCTCTAATTCGTTACCGAGTCCCATTTCACCGGCTCTCCTCAAACAACCGAGTGCGTCCGGACCGTAGAGGATGATAAATAAAAGATCCGACTTGTCGGCGTCAACTTTTTGCAGGTAAGGTCCAAAATCGTCCGTGCCCTGTGGTACGGCTATCGAATTTACCAGGTTTCCCCCGGATTCCTGAAGTCTCGAACTCCATTCTTCTAACGCCGATTGTCCCATAGCATAATCCGCGTAAATAACCGACCAGTCGGTTCCCAGGTTATCGAGAATCCACCCGTAACCGGATTGGGCGTGAGCCTCGACGCTGTAGTTCGTCCTGAAGACGTATTTGTGCCCCCGGTTGCCAGTAATTTGTGTCGCCTCGCCAATCGGAAAATAGGGAACGGAAAAGCGACGCGAGACGGGAATGCTTGCCAGGCAGACCCCTGAGTGCTGGGAGCCCAGTACTACGTCCGCGCCACGTTTCAGCACAAGCCGCCTCATTTTCCTGCTCCCGGTTGCCGGGTCGGTTCCCGTGTCCTCGCGAACCAGTTTTACTTTTCGACCCGCTATACCCCCTTCCGAATTGATCTTTTCGGCCGCCGCACGGGCACTTTTCAGGTGCCAGTACCCATAAGTTGAAAGACCACCGGTCAGTTCGACCTGCAACCCTACGGTAATCGGTGAAGCGGCAAAAGACTGAAAACCGAGTGAACCCGTGAAAAGTCCGATTCCCGTACCGATCAGCCCTTTCAAGAAGGAACGTCTGGTGCGCCGAACCTCGTTGTTCATGGTTTCGAAGGTGTCACTCCCCCCAGTATATTTTTAATAAAGCTAACCCGGTAACATGGTAAAATCAACTTGGCTGGAGAGTGCCCTGTGATCTTTATAAAAAAATCATTAGAAGTTCGTCTATTTCTTGTAATTTAAAATTGTGATTGTTAATTTTTATAACAATCGAATGCTGGTCAATTCTTATAAAGGTTAATACGTACTTTCGCTGCGAAAAATAATAGATTCGCGCAAAGTTTAGAAAGCGAAAAACCATTAGTTTTTTTCGTTTTTAAAAAATTAAGCTGGCGGCCAGTAAGTATTAACTCCTGTTAACTTTCTTGTTTACAAGGGAGGATCGAGTGAATGCCTCCGACAGTAACCCCGAAGCGAACGAAGACCTGCTGAAAACGATCAAAAGCCTTCCAAACCAGGTATTCCGTTACCGTCGCAACGAGGAAGACGAGTACGTTATCACGTTCAGTGAGGGTGGGATAGCCGAAAAATTCGACATGACCACAGAAAAGGTCAAAGGGGAGACTTTGGAGGAAGTTTTCGGTAAAGAGGCTGTGACTAAGTACGGTGAGTACTACGATCGAGCTTTTGAAGGGGAGACGGTCCGATTTGAGGCGAAGCAAGCTGGGCGCTGGTTCTTCAACGTAATTTCACCTCTATTTACGGGAACAAACAGAGAGCCGGAGGAAATAGTTGGCTACGCAATTGACGTCACGCAAAAGAAGAAGGCGGAAAGAAGGCTGTCTCTTGCTCAGCGGTTCGCCGACGTTGGAACCTGGGAGTACGATTTTGAAAACGAGTCCCTTTTCTGGAATCCCGAGTGCGAACGTCTTTTCGGCCTGGAAGAAGGAGGTTTTGGGGGAACTTACGAGGACTTTTTGAGTCGAGTTTACCCTGCGGATCGGGATCGTGTGAGGTCCGAAACGGAGCCGGAAGGTCTCAGGAAGAAGGGCGTGGACATAAGTTTGGAGCACAGGATCATCAGAGAAGACGGGGAGACGCGCTGGGTCAGGGAACTGGCGCAGCCGGTCACCAGTGACGACAAACAGCCCGACCGCATTGTCGGAATGGTAATGGATATTACGGAACAGAAAAAAACCCAGAAAAAGTTAAAGGAAAGCGAGGAAAAGTACAGGGCAATAGTCGAGAAGAGCCACGACGGGATATACATACAGAGAGGGGACAAGTTCCTGCTGGTGAACGACAGGGTCACCGAGATTATTGGCTACAGCAAGGAGGAACTTTACGATAAAAAAGTCTGGAATTTACTTCATCCGGATGACGTAGAATACGTAAAAGGTATCGGCGAAAAAAGGGCCAGAGGGGACCCAGCTCCTTCCAAATACCAGGCTCGGGCCGTAACGAAAGGAGGGGATGTCCTTCACCTCTCGTTTTCCGTTACCTCGATTTCCTACGAGGGTGAATTTGCCGTTCTGGGGTCGGTAAGGAATATAACCGAACAAATAAAGGCGGAAGAGGAACTGAGGAAGAGCAAAGAAAGATTTCAGGATCTGGCAAACCTTTTGCCTCAACCCATATGGGAGACCGATGAAGACGGAGTATTTACCTACGTAAATGAAGCGGGCTACGAAAAGTTTGGCTACAGCCCAGGGGATATCGATGGTGGACTTGAGATAACCGACGTAGTTTCCGCCGAGGACCGGGAGAAACTAAAAGAAAATTTCTCTAAAGCTCAAGAAGTAGCAAACAGGGAAGGTCGCGAATATACCTGCCTGGATGGAGACGGGTCGGAGTTCCCGGCACTCATCTATAGTTCACCAATAATTAATGAAGGGAAGGTCGAGGGGGTCAGGGGCATTACCCTCGATATAACCCAGAGAAAAAAGGCTCAGCAAAAGCTCAAGCATCGGGTGGAATTCGAAAACCTTCTGCGGGAGCTTTCGGGACGTTTTCTGGAGATTAAGGATAATGACAGGGATAAAATAATCGAGGAGGCGCTCGCCGACATAGGGGAGTTCATAGGTGTGGAGAGAACATACGTGTTTGAGTTCGACTGGGCACAGGAAGTCATGAACAATACTTATGAATGGTGTGCGGATGGGGTCGATGCAAAGAAAGAGGACCTGCAGCAAATTCCAATCGAGAGCTTGCCGTCATGGGTGGCTAAGCTGGTGGATCTGGAAAACATCCACATACCATCCGTTTCGGATCTGCCGGAATCCTGGGAACCGGAACAGAAAATACTGGAAACTCAAAACATTGAATCGTTGCTTGTGGTACCGGTTTCTTACGGAGATGACCTGCTTGGTTTCGCTGGTTTTGACTCCGTAAAAGAAAAGAAAGAGTGGGGGCAGGAAGAAATAGATTTGCTCCAGGTATTCGGTGATCTGACGGGAAGCGCGCTTTTCACGTTGAAGAAGGAAAAAGAGCTCCAGGAGAGTGAAAAGAAGTACCGAAAGATATTCAACCAGGCCAACGACGCGATGTACCTTCACGGAATTGAGGAAGGAATGCCGACGGAATTTTTGGAAGTAAACGAAGTAGCTTCCGAGATGCTCGGCTACAGTCGGGAGGAACTTTTGTCGATGTCCCCCAAGGATGTAGACGCGGCTACCGGCCCGGATAAAATGGCAGGAGTTATGGAAGAATTATCGGAAAGCGACAATAAGACCTTTGAAGTGCAGCACCGGAGAAAGGATGGAGATTTGGTACCGGTTGAGATCAGTGCACATCTATTCGAAATGGGCAATGAGGAAGTGGTGCTCGCAATTGTCCGGGATATTACCGAAAGGAAGAGACACCAGCGCGAACTCGAACGGGCCACACTCGAAACTCTCCACGCCCTGAACAGAACCATTGAGGCCAAGGACGAGTACACGGGCAGTCACATCGACAGGGTTCAGGATTTTTCAGTTGCTCTGGGAGAAAAACTTGGTCTGCCGGATGAGAGGTTGGAACAGCTGGAGTACGCTTCGATCTTACACGACGTTGGGAAAATTGGGATAGAGGATTCAATTCTGGGTAAACCGGGTCCCCTGACGGACGAAGAATGGAAAGAAATGGAGAAGCACCCGAAGATAGGTGAGAGGATAGTGGGTCAGGTCGATCGGCTTGAGAAGGCCGCGACGATAATCGGCCAGCATCAGGAGAAGTACGACGGTTCCGGTTACCCACTCGGTCTGGAGGAAGAGGAAATCAGCCTGGAAGCAAGGATAATTTCCGTTGTAGATGCCTGGGATGCCATGCGGACGGATCGGCCTTACCGAGATGCCATGACTAGAAAAGAAGCCCGAAAGGAGTTGGAGGAAAACAAAGGGACGCAATTCGATCCGGAAATCGTAGAGCTGTTCTTTGAGAC
>CAZDMI010000078.1:0-6511 GCA_964506635.1 uncultured Thermotogae bacterium | reverse complement strand
ACTTCAGAGAAGCTATGGCGAGGGTGGACCGGGCGATTGAGAAGATGGAAAAGTTCGAGGTGTTTTCCTTTACCGGAATCGATTGGAACGATTTATATGGGAGAAAGGCAAGGGTAGCAAAAGGGCTCGGTAAATGGAAAGTTGCTATTGAATACATGAAAAAAACGGTGCCGGAAGTGGACCATGATTTCCTATCGGACGTTTACCTGGATAAGTATCTGGAGACAGGGGATCAAGAAGATATCAAGTCGTCGTTTTTTAACGCAGGACTGGTATTTCAGCACACTCCCAGGCTCGTACTTGGAGGGTTCGAGAAGTATGCCGGGCAGAAAGGTCTGGTGGCCCGGGGGCTGGATTACTTCCGAAAAAGCGTCGAGAAGGTGGATTCAGACCTTTACCGGCTGAGGGAGGGCAGAAATTTACCGGGATTCCAGCTAAAGCTGGGTTTAGCGCTGCTGGAACTATGGCGGGGGACAAGTGAAGGACTCGATACCTCTTTGAATGAACTCGCTGATGCAGCGAAACTTGCGGATAGCCCGGAGAAGCAAGCTCTGGTTTCTGCCGTGAAGAGCAAGGTATACAGGAAACTTGGCCGGGAACAGGAAGCAGACGAGCTTGAGAGCGAATCGTTCAATTACTTCTCGCAGTATTCAAGCCTCTACGACGATTGGGTGGAATTTCTGGAAAGTGCCTGAAGGAAAAGTTATACGTTCCGGGACCCATTTTTGGAGATATCGGGTAAATTTACCCCTGTGTTAGCACCGCAATCGCGTTTCTCTCGAGAAACATCCAACTCGAATAACCGGTTGAATATTTAATAAGAACGAGCTACTTTTATCTTTTGAGGTTTTGTTTTCCGGTTTTCAGTTTTCGGATTTCCACAGGAGGGGCTAAGGTGGTTGAAGCAGGAGAAAATGAAGAAGATCAGTATTCTGACTTTTCTAAGCCGTATCTCCTAAAACGTTTTTATCTTGATTATTTAAAGCCGAACTTCAGGGAATACTTACCCATCCAGGTTTTACACGTCGTCGGGGCCCTCGTCGGGTTGGTACCGCCGCTACTTCTGAGGAACCTGATCGACGAGGCCATACCGGCGCAGAATATTCATCGAGTGGTTGTTCTCTCCCTGCTAGGTTTTGGTTCCTTTGGTCTTGTTTCTCTAATTCGGTTTCTCCGGAACTACTTCGGCCATCGGATAGCTCAGAAAATCGTTTTTGAGATGAGGAACGATATTTACGATCACTTTCAAAAATTACCTCTCAAGTTCCATGATAGGAAGAAGACCGGTGAATTGATGTCCCGAATAATAGACGACCTAAACGTCCTGCAGGAGTTCGTGCATCACGGGCCGGAGGGGTTCCTGCAGGCAAGCACGACAATAATCGGAGTTCTGGTTATACTGTTTACTCTTGACGTTCCTCTAACCCTGATAGCTCTCTCCTTTACCCCTTTTCTGGTTGTTTTTGCGCTTACGTTGATCAGAAGAATGCACCGGGCTTTCCGGCGAAACCGCGAGGCAAAAGGTGAGTTGAACGATCGGCTCGAGGACAACCTGGCCGGCATGAAGGTCATAAAGTCTTTTGCAAACGAGGATCGTGAGATGGAACGTTTCTTCGAGAAAAACGAAGAGCACTACGATGCTCGAGCCGCGGCCATCAAGTACTTCAGCACGCTCGGCCCGGTCTCGTACTTCCTGAATAGCTTCGGCCTTGTATTGACGATAGGTTACGGAGGCTACCTGGTATTTCAGGGTTCGCTAACGGCCGGCACTGTAGTTGCTTTTTATACTTACTTGATCAGGTTCAGGGCACCGATACTGAGGCTGGTGCAGATAAGTCAGCGGCTCAGCCGGTTTTTTGCAAGTTCCGAGAGGTTTTTCTCCCACCTGGATATCGAACCGGATATCGTTAAGTCCTCCGGGGGTTTCTCCAAAAATAAAAATGATATTGAAGGCAGGGTCGATTACGACGGCGTCTATTTCGAGTACGAAGATGAAGAAAAAGTACTTTCCGAGATAGATTTTTCCGTCGAGCCGGAGGAGACCGTGGCTCTGGTCGGTCCCAGCGGTGCGGGCAAGACCACTATAGTTCGACTCCTTCCCCGGTTGTACGAAGTAAACCGGGGTTCGGTAAAATTGGACGGGGTAAACGTAGCCGATTGGGATCTCAGGAGCCTGAGAAGGAATATTGCCATGGTCATGCAGGACGATTACCTCTTTTCGGGGACGATAGCCGAAAATATTTCTTACGGAAAACCTGACGTCACCGAGGACGACGTAAAGCACTATGCGAAAGAAGCCAACGTGGATGAATTCGTGGACGAGTTCTCGGATGGGTACGATACCGATATTGGCCAGCGGGGCGTAAAACTATCCGGAGGACAGAAACAGAGAATATCGATTGCGCGGGCACTTATCCAGGACCCAAAAGTTCTGATACTGGACGAGGCGACCTCTTCAGTGGATACTTATACGGAAAAATTGATTCAGGAGGCCATCGATAAGGTTTCCAGGGGACGTACGACCTTTACCATTGCTCACAGGTTGTCTACCATAACGAACGCTGATAAAATCCTGTTTGTCGACGACGGGGAGATAGTTGAGTCAGGTGATTTTCCGAAGTTAATGGATCAAAAGAGCCATTTCTACGAGTTTTACCAGCTACAGTTTGAAGAGATGACCGATTGACGGGAAACACGTAAAACAATAAAGGTGGCTGTATATTGTATGACTGAAGACATTCCGGAAATCGAAGAGTTCTTCGACCTTAAAAAAACTTCTTACGGAAAATATTACAAGGGCTTAGAATACCCATGGGATATCCTGGAAAAGATTCCCGAGATAGTGGATGAAAAGCTGGAGCCCCGCCTTTCCGGTTCTATTTCGGATTCGGCAAATATTGGTGAAAAAGTGGAGGTAGGTGAAGGTACCGTAGTGGAACCCGGGGCGACGATCAAAGGTCCGGCGATCATCGGAGAGAACTGTCAGGTAAGGAGCGGCGCCTATATCAGGAGCGACGTTGTAGTAGGTGATGGGGTAACCGTTGGTCACAGTACGGAAATAAAAAGGAGCCTTGTGCACGACGCGGCGGAAATACCGCATTTTTCCTACGTCGGGGACTCCGTAATCGGCTGGAAAGGGCACCTCGGAGCGGGCGTCAAGGTTTCCAACCTCAAGGTAACACGAGAGCCCGTAGTCGTCCATCTGGATGAGAAAGACGTACCTACCGGTTTGAGAAAATTCGGCTGCCTCCTCGGTGATCGAGCCGAAATAGGCTGTAACTCTGTTTTGAATCCCGGATCGCTAGTTGGAAGGAGAACCCTGGCCACGGCAAATACCTCCCTTTCCGGTTATTATCCTCCCGGTAGTTTCGTCAAATTGAGGCAGGAAGTAGAAGTAAACGAGCGAAGAGGTTAAAAAAGAAAAAGGAGGTAAACTTGGACTTATTTGGTACCGATGGCTTACGGGGAGAAGTCAATGAAGAGGTCACTCCCGAACTTGCGCTAGAACTGGGCAAGTCGACAAGTCTTATTACGGAAAAAGGGGACTCTGTTCTCGTCTGTACAGACACGCGCGAATCCGGACGGACTCTCGAGTACGCCCTTGCGTCCGGGATAGCTTCTACCGGCAGGAATGCCTTTCTCCTGGACGTATTACCTACTCCGGCCGTCCCTCTCCTGCTTGACGAATTCGACGCTAAGGCCGGCGCCGTGGTCTCGGCCTCGCATAATCTGGCGAAGGACAACGGGATCAAGTTCTTCGACTCGGAGGGGCTGAAGCTGACCCCCAACGTCGAAGAAAGGCTGGAGCAGTTTATCGTCTCCGGGGACGGTGAAAGCAGGGCTAACTGGGAGGAAATTGGCAGCGTTACTGCGGTGGAGGAGTCGGAAGAACTTTACATAAAGTACTTGAAAGAACGGTTTGACGAGGGATTGCCCGATCTTTCTGGTTTAGAGGTTACAGTAGATTGTGCTCATGGGGCCACCTACCGGGTTGCACCGAGAATATTTTCCGATCTAGGTGCTGAGATTTCTTCTATAGGTGTCAATCCGGACGGTTTCAATATAAACGAAAACTGCGGTTCAACCTCACTGGGGCGATTGAAGGAGGCCGTCGCATCGGGCGGGAGCGACCTGGGTATAGCATTCGATGGCGATGGCGACAGGGCCCTGTTCATAGACGAGAAAGGAAACGAAGTAAACGGCGATAGAGTGCTCTATTTCGCATCACGGTACCTGCACGAGCGTGATCGGCTCCAGCCACCCCTGGTAGTGTCGACGGTAATGAGCAATCTCGGGCTGGAGAATTCGCTATCAAAGCTCGGGATCGAACTGGTCAGAACCCGGGTAGGAGACAAATACGTGGCCCAGGAAATGATAAACCGGGGAGCAATCATTGGGGGCGAGCAGTCCGGTCACGTAATCTTCAGAAATATCAACACCACCGGTGACGGAATAGTTACCGCTCTGATGACTTTGAGTATAATAAAGGAGACTGGAATGAGTTTGTCCGAGCTCGGTCGCGATATGCTCCATTACCCTCAGTACATGGAAAACGTGCCGACCGAAAACAAGGAGGACTTTCAGGTCGACGGAGATATTCAGGCAGAAATTTCCAGGTGGGAAAACGAGCTGGGGGATTCGGGACGGACTCTCGTCAGGCCGTCGGGGACGCAGGATTTGATCAGAGTAATGGTCGAGGGTAAGGACCAGGGGATTGCCAAAAAGGCCGTCCAGGAACTTGCTGAATTCATCGACGACGAGTTAAATGGCTGACCTGAACTTTCTTATTTTACCGATTTAATCCGACGGGTTTTCGAAACTATAGGGGTAGGGGTTCAGGTCAAGAACTGTCATCAATCCTGGTTCGGATTGGATAACCTTTGCGGCAGAATTGACTGCGATGGCCGGCGTAGCGATATCTCCGTGAATACCGCCGGGGACTTTAAGAGTAACCTCGGGAACCCCGGATAGACTGATCCGATCCACCGGTTCGGTGGCTCCTGCGTACATCTTCAGGTCTAGTTCTACCTTCTCCTTTCCGGCAAGGAATCCCCGGGCGATCTGTCTCATTCCGATTACTTCGCCGGGAGCAGCATCGAAGAAGTCGGTACTTGTGTTCTCCTCGGCAATTACTGGTTCGGTTTCCGTTTCAACTTCTTCCAGTTTCCACCCAAGGCCCGTGCCAACCAGGGCAAGTGATTCGATTAAACCGACGTGACCGCCTTTTTCCTTGACTTCTTCGTTAAATTCAGATTTGGTCAGGCCAACCCCGATTTTCTCCTGCAGGGACCGTCTTCGTTGAGAGGCGTTTTGAATTCTTTTCACGGAAACTTTCTCCAGCTGTTGCGCTATACCGGAAAAGGTTAGAGGTAGCAGGTCCATGGCAAAGCCGGGATTGACCCCTGTTCCGAATAAGGTGACTCCGTTTTCCTCTGCCATTTGGTTTAGGTTCTTGGAGGCTTCCTCGTGCCGCAGGAAAGGGTAGGAAAGTTCTTCGGTGGTGGATATCACGTCGGCCCCGGCTTCAATGAATTTTTTTAGCTGTGGAGCTACCTTCGGTATACTTGATTTTGTTGAATGAAAAACGAGGTCGGGTTCGACGGAAAGTATATCTTCCTCGTTATCCGTAACGCGGAGATCAAGGCCCGGGTCAGTCCCGAGGACTTCGGAAGCTTTACGCCCTACCATATTTTCGTCAAGATCCATCAGGCCGACGAGTTCGAAGTTTTGCCGACTTGCAACGAGTTTGGCCATTTCCCTGCCTATCTTCCCCAGCCCGACCTGGACCGTTTTTGTTTTCACTGGATTCCTCCTTGTAAATATTAATTAGATGAAAATGATTTAAGACTTCAACAGCCGAATTTATCGAACCCTATAATCATTCATTAATCGTCGAGGATTGAGGGTGTTTTGACACTGGAAACGGATAGTTCTAGTTCCGAGTCGGATAATCCCGGTGAGGCAAAACTTTTTCCCGAGAAGTTACTCTCCTCGAACTCAAGTGAAGTGTCGAAAATACTTTCTTCCCGTCCGGAGGCTACCTGGTAGGCGTCGTAAGAGCTGTAGCCGTGCCAGGCTAGCTGAAACGCCCAAAGTACTCTCCAAATTGGGGTCGTATAAGTGAAGGGGAGATAATAAGCGGAGGATACGCCTACCCCGACTACGAAGTGCGTCAAGGCCTTATTTGGCTGGTCGTTCACAAGCTGTCCGGAACCGGGTATAACGAAAGAGGCTATTGCCGGAACTATCGGCGACAGGTCCTCTTGAGCACGACCGATTGAATTGAAGCCAGTTACGATCAATGCAAAAACCAGAAGGAGCCCGATGGTTTTTGGTAGGTAATTCATTGCTAACACCTCCGTTTGAAGATTATATCACGACCGTCTCTGATTTAAGGGCTTAAAATAACTTTTCTACTAAGGCATTATAAAACTCTTGGGCGAGGGATTACAACTCAGCTCAAGAATGAAGATCCCGCTTTCTCCACCAGCAAATTAGCCGAGAGTGCCCT
>CAZDMI010000077.1:3769-6516 GCA_964506635.1 uncultured Thermotogae bacterium | reverse complement strand
AAGGTGGAGCGGTTCTTTCGCCCGATTGTAATCTTACCCTGGCTCTGCTCAGTCCTGATAGCTGCTTTCGGGTGGCAGCTCCTATTATCAAAAGACATCGGCCTGCTCAACACGATAATTACGGGCCTTGGTTTTGCCAGAGTTGACTTTTTTGGTGGGTCGACTACGGCAATGATCTCGATAGTTCTTGCCAATACGTGGTGGGGAACGCCATTCACTATACTTTTGATGGGTTCCGGTATGACTTCCATTTCCCCTCAGCTGATAGAAGCCTCGAAAGTCGACGGGGCTAGCGAATGGATATTCTTCACCCGGGTTGCATTACCCATTATACTTCCCTTCATCCTGATTAACCTGATACTGGTAACGGTGTGGACCATCAATATGTTTGGATTGATTCTGGCTATGACGGGTGGGGGACCACTCAACGCGACGAGAGTATTTCCCCTGCACGGTTATCTCGCCGCGTTCGATAGTGGAAACTTTTCTTACGGCGCGACCGTCACGGTTTTTTCGGTCATGATCAACATAGTTTTAATTTATATTTACGTCAAAATAGCTGACGTGGAACTTGTTTAGAGGGGAGTCGACATGTCAGAAAAAGCAACAAGAATTACGTTACTGGTCGCTTATTCAATTTTTTCTCTACTGCCCATTTACTGGCTGACGAGTTTATCATTTCAGCAGGAGATAAGCTTTCCGCCCAAGCCCGTACCGACGAACCCGACAATATCTCATTACGTCGGCCTGCTTACGGAATCCGGAATACCGATAGCGATCTTGAATTCGATTTTCGTCGGACTATCTGTCGGTTTCATTTCCGTAGTGATATCCTCCATGGCCGGTTACGCCTTTTCGAAGCTGGAATTCCCGGGTAAGAAAATTATTTTTCTCGGCGTCATCATGACTTTTCTCCTGCCGCCCCAGCTCAATATAGTTCCGCTCTACTCTTTATTTGCCGAGATGAACCTTTTAAACAATCGACTGGGAATGATTTTTCTCTACCAGATCCTGGTTTTACCGCTGAATATTTTCCTCTTTTTGAATTATTTCGACACGATCAAAGAAGCGATCGTTGAGTCGGCAATTATTGATGGAGCAGGACCGATCAGGCGATATTACAAGATCTTCATACCCCTTTCAAAACCGGCGATAATTGCCGCTTTTATCTTTGGGTTCCGGTTCTCCTGGGCGGAGTACGTGTTTGCGACCACCTTCATTCGATCCGAATCCAAGATGCTGTTCACGGCCGCTTTAAAACGGGCCGTTCATGCGGGGCAATATACAATTAATTACGATTACATGGCCGTAGGAGCCATATTGCTATTCATTCCTACACTCATTGTGCTCATCTACGGTCAAAAGTACCTGCAGATCGGCCTTCAGCTGGGAGGAGTCGATTAAGCTGATTTATGGGATTTTTTTGGTAGGCTAAGATTTGTTTTCGGAATCAATTGAGATGAGAGTCTTAAAGCGGAGTTTACGGGTTTTTGGGAAAAATTTCTTCAGATTGACTTTGCCATTTCTGGTGCTTTTGGGCGTAATCATCGGACGCGGGAGCCTGGCGGTTTTTCGGAGTTTGACCGCGGGGGTTGTATCTTTGCTTGGAGTGGCTTTCCTGGGGTTTTTCTGTATCAGTGCCCTGGTTCTGGACACCTGGGGTGCTTTAAACCATCGCCAATTTGGGATCCGGGAGAACTGGGGCTACGTAGCGAGAAACATGCCGAGGTTACTTCTGGCCGTATTCATCGCGGGTACGCCCTGGCTCGTTATCTTCTACCTGTTTTTCCATTTTTTTAATTTTTTCCTGTTCCTGCCGCTGGCAATTTACCCCTTTTTCTTCGTCTTTACCCTGCCGGAGTTGTTGATTAACGGTAGTGGGCCCGTGGAAGCATTCCGGACTTCATTTCAGCTTTCCCTGACGTACTCAACGAGAACGATCCTGTTAACTTACCTTCCGGGAACTCTGGTAACTTATCTATACTTTCTGGGCTTCCAGTCGCTGGTCGTTTTATTGGTAATTCCTGCCTGGTTTGTCACTGTTTCTACTCAATACTGTATCCTTACGGAAAATGCAGGGCCAGTAGAGTATTTCAGGGAGGTAAGGGTGGATTGAGCTATTACCGTTGTCTCAATTGTGAAAAATTGGAAAAACATAAAACGTAGCCAGGAGGAACGTTGAAAGAAACGAAAAACAAGAGAGCAAACCATACGGAGAAAAAGTTAAAACAGTTAGTGTACCGAAGCAGGAAAGAAGTAGGGGAAATAGAGTGCTTATTGACTCCGGATTTTCTAAGACCGGAGGATATTATTGAAGAAGACCTGATGCCATGCAGCACCGGGTTCTCCTGGGCCAGGGAACGAAGCAAAGAGAAAGAAGAACGGCTTAGGGCGGATCTGGATTTGCTTAGTGGAGGCGAACTTGCGGATGAGGCTTCTCTTGGAAATAATGCCTGGTTCAGGTTAAGGTTTCCGGAACCGGATTCAGCGAGTTACTGTGCCCCGGCTTTGCACTTTTCGGTCAAGGGTAAGTCTGCTTCGAGCATGAGTCCGGTCGAAGGAAAGCCATCAGCTGAAGCTCTCTGTTATAAGGGCGGAAGACCCTGGGCCGGACTGGACCATGGACACGACCTCATTTATTTGACTGAACCACCGGAAAGAGGTAACGAATACCAGCTTCTGGTAGAAGTTGGTACCACCCTGCTCTGGGGCGGGCTTGACGTGGAGTCATTCTATCTCGAAGCTGC
>CAZDMI010000077.1:0-3669 GCA_964506635.1 uncultured Thermotogae bacterium | reverse complement strand
GACTTCTCGGATTTTACCCTAACTACAATCGGCCATGCCCACGTGGATGCTGCCTGGCTCTGGCCCTGGACTGAAACGGTCCGAAAGTGCGGGAGGACTTTTTCCACGGCGGATAAGCTAATGGAGGACAACGAAGATTTCGCTTTTCTCCAGTCCCAGCCCCACCTTTATCAGTTCGTCAAAAACAGGTATCCGGAGCTCTTTGATCAAGTCAAAAAAAGGGTAGAGGAAGGCAAATGGGAGCCCGTTGGAGCGACCTGGATAGAGAGTGACGTCAACCTGAGCGGGGGAGAGGCACTAGCGCGGCAGTATCTTTACGGCAAACGGTATTTCAGAAATGAATTCGGCATCGACCCAAAAATCACATTTATTCCTGACGTTTTTGGCTATTCAGCCGCTCTCCCGGGGATAGCCCGCTCCGCGGATTGTCCTTATTTCTTTACTCAAAAAATGAGCTGGAACGAGGTTAACGATTTTCCCCACCATACTTTCCTCTGGGAAGGCATAGACGGTTCCGAACTCCTGGCTCATTTCCCGCCCGCCGATACTTACAACGGTATGAGTACCGGGGATTCGGTAAAGGAGGTTATTAAGTCCGTCCGAGATTTTAAGGAGGCCGACCAGCTGGATAGAGCCGGGTACCTAATTGGCTGGGGCGACGGAGGTGGCGGGGTCAACCAGGAGATGATCGAAAGGGTCCGGGTGATTGACGAGGTTGATTCGTTGCCGGACCTGGAGTTCGGCAACTTGAAGGAGTTATTCGAGGAACTAGATCAGGGGCGAAATAAGCTCGATAGATGGACCGGGGAACTCTATCTCGAACGACACCGCGGCACTTTAACCACCCAGGGAAAAACCAAGCTGATGAACAGGAAGCTCGAATTTGCACTCCGGGAGGCGGAGATCTGGTCCACGACGGCTTTGTTGCAAAGTAAGGACACGAGTTATCCGAAAGAAGAACTCGAAAGGAACTGGAAAGTACTTCTCTTTCACCAGTTCCATGACATCCTTCCCGGCTCTTCCATCGGCGAGGTTTACGTTGATGCGGAGAGGGACTACGGAAAAGCTTTCCACAGCGTTTACAGCCTGGTGGATGCGGCTCAAAATGAGATAACCGAAGCAGAAGAAGACTCGAATATTTTTATGGTGTTTAATTCCCTGTCTTGGAATATGGATAGGTCGGTTGAACTGGACAAGCCGGAAGATATAACAGGTAATACCGCGACCGTAATTGATGACAGGGGAACGGAATTACCCGGGCAGGTAACCGGGGAAAACGACGAAAAACTCGTATTTAACGCCCCTTCCCTGCCCCCAATGGGTGGTCGGTCCTTTAAGGTCCTTGCCCGGAACCCGACAGGTAAAAACGCTATTAACGTTTCAACTTCCCGGATGGAAAACTCGCTTATCGAAATCGAGATGAACAAGAAGGGATATATTTCCAGCATTACGGATAAGGAGTCCCAGCGAGAAGTCCTTTCGGGCCCGGGAAACCATTTATTAGCTTACCGGGACCTGCCAACCGAATTCGAAGCCTGGGAACTGGAGGGCGACATTTATGAACTCAGTGAAGAGCTTCCCGAACCGGCGGAAACGGAAGTCCTAGAAAATGGACCCGTCAGGGGTGGACTGCGGCAAAAAAGGTATTTTGGCAATTCCAAAATAACCCAGGAAATCTTCATATATTCGGACTCAAAGAGAATTGATTTCGAAACCAGCGTGGAGTGGGGGGAAAAGAACACGCTTTTAAAGGCGCATTTCCCGATTAAGGTTTTAACGAGGGAAGCTACGTACGAGATACAGTACGGTCATTATTCTCGCCCGACGCACTCCAACACCAGCTGGGACGAAGCGAGGTTCGAGGTACCTCACCAGAAATGGGTCGACGTCTCCGAGTACGGCTACGGTGCTGCCGTGCTGAACGATTCAAAATACGGCGTAAACGTTGATGGCAGTGATATCGGTCTCAGCCTTCTCCGCGCCCCGGTATCTCCCGACCCGGAAGCGGATATCGGCAGGCATCGGTTTACCTACTCCCTGCTTCCTCATTCCGGAGATTTCCGCGACGGGGGAGTTATCAAGCAGGCTTACGATCTAAATTCTAAAACGAGGACCCAGCCGGTTGAAGGTTTCGAGAAAATCGATCCCCTGGCAAGAATTGAAGACGAGGGGGTAATAATTGAAGCAATAAAACGTGCCGAAGATGCCGAGGATGCGATCGTTATCCGGGCTTTCGAAGCCTGGGGCCGAAGTACGAAGGTCGATTTAAAGTTGAACTTTTCGCCCGAGAGGGTCGTGGAAGTAAATCTAATTGAGGACGAAAAAGAAGAATTGGTTTCCGAGGAGAGGAGAGTTGAGCTGGAATTTACAAAATTCGAGATCAAAAGCTTAAAGGTCAATTACTAATTGAGCTACACGGAGGCATTCAATGAACAAAAGATGGTGGAAAGAGGCGGTATTCTATCAGATATATCCGAGGAGCTTTAACGATTCCAACGGGGACGGTATCGGCGACCTCCGGGGGATAAGGGAGAGGATAGATTATTTCGACTACCTTGGTATAGACGCGGTCTGGCTTTGTCCGGTATACGACTCCCCAAATGACGATAATGGTTATGACGTGAGGCATTATCGAAAGATTATGGGCGAATACGGTGAGATGGAAGACTGGGAAGGGTTAACTGAGGACCTGCACGAAAGGGATATCAAGCTAATAATGGACTTCGTGCCCAACCACACCTCCGATGAACACCGCTGGTTCCGGAAATCAAGAAAGTCCAAAGACAACGAATACCGGGATTACTATATCTGGCGTGAGGGAAAAGCAGGGAAGCCACCGAATAACTGGAAGTCAATATTTGGAGGATCTGCGTGGGAGTACGATGACGAAACGGAGGAATACTACCTGCATATTTTCTCGCAAAAACAACCTGACCTCAACTGGGACAACCCGGAGGTAAGAGAAGAGCTTTACGAGACGATGCGCTGGTGGCTGGAGAAAGGAATTGACGGTTTTCGACTGGACGTAGTTAATTTCATCTCCAAGAATTCTGATTTACCGGACGATGATCCCCAAAAAGCTCCCGGTTCCCCTGGTAGTAGTTATTACATAGACGGTCCGGAAGTACATCGTTACTTTCAGAAAATGAACCGGAAAGTCTTTTCGGACTCGGAAGCCGTCGCAATCGGTGAAACGCCGATGGTCTCAAAAGAGGATGGGGCCAAATACGTCGATCCCTCACGGGATGAACTGGATCTTATTTTTCAGTTCGATCACGTAACTTTCGATCAGAGCGATGGAGGTTTCTGGGACCTCCCGCGGGAATGGAAACTAACGGAGCTAAAAGAAATAATGACCGGTTGGAGGGAAGCGGTTTCCGAGGTTGGCGGCTGGAATGCAACCTATCTCGGCAATCACGACCAGCCAAGGATAGTCAGCCGGTTTGGAAACGACGATGAATATCGCCGAGAATCGGCTCAGACCCTGGCGACCCTACAATTGACGATATCCGGCACCCCTTTCATTTACCAGGGAGAAGAAATAGGCATGACTAACTACCCGTTTTCTTCGCTCGAAGAGCTTCGAGACGTGCAGTCGATCAATCAGTTCAACGAGATGAAGAACCGTGGTGAAGTAGAAGGCTTTGATGAAGTCAGGGATTACGTCAG
>CAZDMI010000076.1:0-6551 GCA_964506635.1 uncultured Thermotogae bacterium | reverse complement strand
ACCTGGGGATTGATACCAGGTCGGTTCCTCTGGAGGGGGTTAGTGAGGAGAGAAGATCCGTAGTCGGTAGAATTCCGGGTAAAAGCGAGGGAA
The DNA here is from genome assembly GCA_964506635.1 of uncultured Thermotogae bacterium. Lineage (GTDB taxonomy): Bacteria > Bipolaricaulota > Bipolaricaulia > M55B111 > M55B111 > JAGXLP01. The sequence goes on along the minus strand of CAZDMI010000076.1, from coordinate 6,458 downwards.
GTATAGCGCTTTGTGGTCACCTGGACACTGTTGACGTGGCGGAAGAAAGCTGGAGCTTTCCCCCGTTCGAAGCCGTTCTCGAGGATGGGAGGATCTACGGCAGAGGCAGTGCCGACATGAAGGGTGGCGTCGCCGTAATACTGGCCACGGCAAAAGCGTTAATGGAATCCGACAGGCAACCCGAAAACGACGTTGTTGTCGCCCTGACTGCTGATGAAGAGGGCGGTTACGGTGGTGCTTATTCTCTTGTAGATACCGGGGTGTTGGATGATGATGTCGAATTACTCGTTGTTACGGAGCCCACCGGCGGAAAAGCCTATATCGGAGAGAAAGGGGAACTCTGGGTGGACGTAATTTTTTCCGGAAAGGCAGCACACGGTTCTACTCCGGATCAAGGGGTAAATGCCGTCCTGATGGCTGCCGAGTTTTCCAAGGGGATAGTTGAAGAGGTAAATTCCTTCCCGAATGAGGGTTCGCTTGGCAGCACGTCCATCAACGTGGGGCAGTTCGAAGGTGGCTGGCAGGTTAACATCGTCCCGGACGAGGCGACGGTAAAGCTTGATATACGCGTGATAAAGGAAAAGCACAAGGAACTTGCGATTAATGCAATAAGTGATATAGGTGCGGAGCTGGTAGATAAGTACGGGGGAAGCTTCGACACGGAGATAACTACCTACCAGGAGCCCATTGTGTCGGATACGGATGATGCAAATGTGGACGGATTCCTGCGTGCAGCCAACCAGGGTGATGAGGTATCCGCGGGTGGTGAAGAAGCGATAGTTCCGTACTGCACGGATGCCTCCGCCATCATACCTCAGCTGTCGTCACCGCTCATTATATGTGGCCCCGGCGAGATCGAAATGGCGCATCAACCCGACGAGTACGTGAAGGTAGATTCTTTAACCGGGACTCTGGATACATTTATCAAGTTTTTTGGAGGCAGCTGATCGGTTTTTTTGTGCTTTATAAACGGGCAGAATAGATCTAATGGTAAAATCGTGACTTAGCGGATTTTAATCAAATTTATTTAGGATAGTTAAGGTAACACCCGGAGTTTGAGTTAGATTTCAAAATTTATTAAGACCAGGAGAGGTGTTAAAGATTATAGATTTATCGATGAACGAAGACCAGTTAGAAAGTACGGTGGAGCGAGCAAGGGAAAGAGACATAATTATTCCTACGCTTGAGCAGCAAAAGCACCCGGAACTCGTTCCAGAAGTCATAAAGGACGAACTGGAAGATATCGGTCTATGGGATATAGATTCGCGTAACCTTTTCCGTATTACCTGGAAAAACGATCCGGTGAAACACGGAGGTCACTACGGCGGGGTTAATTACATGGAATTACCATCCGAGCTAACCGGTGTGGATGCTCGTGTTATCGCTTTGACCGGGAAGTGGTTTCCTACCGGTTCTCATAAGGTCGGGGCGACTTTTGGCTGTCTCGTTCCTCGTTTAACAACCGGGCAGTTTGATCCCACTTACCAGAAAGCGGTTTGGCCGTCTACCGGAAATTATTGCCGTGGAGGAGCTTACGACGCAGAACTTCTGGCCTGTGATTCCGTGGCAATTCTGCCGGAGGAGATGAGCCAGGAGAGGTTCGACTGGCTATCGAAAGTTGCGGGAGAGGTTATTGCCACGCCCGGCTGTGAGAGTAACGTCAGGGAAATTTTTGAAAAATGCTGGGAACTGAAGGAGAACAGGGACGATATCGTTATCTTTAACCAGTTCGACGAATTCGGGAACCATCTCTGGCACTACGAGGTAACCGGTGCGGCGATGGAAGAGGTACTGGAGAAAGAAATGACTCCGAAATCTAACTACTCCGGCGTCGTTCTGACCTCCGGTTCCTCCGGCACGATGGGCTGTGGTGACTACCTAAAGGAACAGTACCCCAATTCAAAGATGGCCGTTGGTGAAGCACTGCAGTGTCCGACGCTCCTCAGAAACGGCTACGGTGGCCACCGAATCGAAGGTATCGGCGATAAGCACGTGCCCTGGATTCATAACGTGAGAAACACGGACATGGTCATCGACATAGACGATTCCAACTCGATGAACATGATCAGACTCTTCAACGAACCGGCCGGCCAGGAGTACCTGGAGGATCAGAACGTTCCGACCGATACGATCGAACAACTTCCAAATCTGGGAATATCCTCCGTGGCCAACCTGACATCCGCCATAAAATACGCTAACTATTACGAACTGGACGAGGACGACGTGGTTCTTACCGTCTTTACCGATTCGATGGAGCTTTACGATTCCAGACTCGAAGAAATGCGGGAGGAGCACGGCGAGTACTCCAGGGAAGACGCGATAAAGGACTACCACATGTTCATAAAAGGCGTGACCACGGATAACATGATGGAGATGGATTACTACCAGAAGAAGAGAGTCCACAACCTAAAGTACTACACCTGGATCGAACAGCAGGGAAAGGAGACCGAAGAGCTGGATGCGCAGTGGTACGACTGGCCGAATTACTGGGACGAGGTACACGGGCAGGTGGACGAAATAGATCGCCGGATAAGGGAGTTCAACGAAAAAACCGGATTGCTGGAAGAGCTAAAAGCCGAAAAGAAGGACCAAAAAGTTAGCTAGAGGGTAATATTTTGTCGAGTTCCAGGAAAGTTTCCCGAAACTCTGGACTAAGTAGAAGGAGTCGATATGTTTAACAAAATCAAGCCCTCGAAAAAGAAAAGCGTAAAAGTTGCAGAGCAAATAATCGAACTAATCGAAAGAGGGGATCTGGAGCCGGGCGATAAACTGCCGTCTGAGCACGAACTTGCGGAAAAGATGGAGGTTAGCAGACCCTCCGTCAGGGAGGCCCTCAGTGGACTTCAGGCTCTGGAGATCGTCGACACCAGGATAGGTTCAGGGACGTACGTCAGCGAATCTATCTTGGAAAGCAAGCTCATATCCGCTGATCTATCGCTGATAGAGAAGGAAACGGGTCACCTGCAGATAATCGAAGCCCGCAAGAACCTGGAAAACGCGATGCTGGGAATAGCTATCGATAATCTTGAGGAAGATAAACTTGAGCCCGTTGAGGAAGCTCTTGGTAGGATGAGGGAGAGGTCAACGGAAAGGGAGTACAAGCAGTACATGGACGCCGATCACGATTTTCACGAGGCACTCGTCGGCCTTACCGGAAACCCGCTGGTAGTTGAGGCGGCTCAACCTCTGCTGGCGACCATAAATGACTCCCTCTACCGCGAAATAACCCATCGGTACTACCTTGTCGACGATTCCAGGATTAAGCGCTGTTTTAATACGCACGAGCAACTTTATCGCGCCGTCAAGAATAAGGATTTAGAAGAAGCCAGGGACTCCATCGCAGAGCACTGGCAACTGATGGAAGATGCCCTGGAGAGAGAAGAAAGATGAATTATCACTCCAACAAGGGGGAAAATATGGAAAGTAACGAGAAGACCCTAACCGTAGTTGCGTTAGGGGGAAATGCGATTTTGAAGCCAGGTCAGGAGGGTACGGCCAAACAGCAAATCGAGAACGTCAACGAAACCACCGAACAGCTGGCAAAGATGGTCCTGTCAGGAGAATACAAGATCGTCGTCTCTCACGGTAACGGGCCACAGGTGGGTAATCTGATGCTGCAGAACGAACTGGCCAAGGAAGAAGTTCCGTCTCATCCGCTGGACGTCTGTGGGGCGGAAAGTCAGGGATTTATAGGTTACATGCTCTCCCAGAGCCTGGATAACGTTTTCAACGAAAACGGTAGAGGGGATATCCCTGTATCCACGGTCCTGACGCAGACATTGATTGACGGGGACGATCCGGCTTTCGAGGACCCTTCCAAACCCGTCGGTCCTTTCTATACGGAAGAGGCAGCTCAGGAGCTGAAAGAAGAAAAAGACTACGATATGATCGAAGACGCGGGTCGAGGATATCGAAGGGTAGTTCCTTCTCCGGAACCAAAAGAGATAGTTGAGAAAGAGCCTGTAAGACAGTTGCTGGCAGCTCACACCGTCGTTATCGCAGCCGGCGGAGGGGGCATACCGGTAGTCCGCGAAGAAGATAGGTTGGTCGGCCGAGAAGCGGTGATTGATAAGGACCTCGCCACCGAACAACTGGCCGAGGACGTCGACGCCGAACTATTGGTGATCCTCACGGACGTTGAAAACGTCTACCTCAACTACAACCAGCCGGACCAGGAAGCACTCGATCAAGCTACGGTAGAAGAAGCGAGGAGTTACCTGGAAGAGGGCCACTTCGCCCGGGGTTCGATGAAACCAAAGGTCAAAGCAGGAATCGAGTTCGTCGAGTCCGGAGGAGAAAGGGCCGTTATCACGTCATTGAGCAAGGTACAGGAAGCACTTGACGGAAAGACTGGAACCACAATTACTTCATAAGAAATAAAAGGAGGAAACACATGTCAAACACACAACTGAACGGTAAGGACTTTTTGAGCTGGCTGGATTTTGAAAGGGACGAGATCGACGCAATTCTTGAGGCCGCACACGATCTGAAACGAAAGCAGATCCGAGGGGAAAGACAAACGGACGTACTACCGGCCAAGTCGCTTTTCATGCTCTTTTACAACACCTCTTTAAGAACGAGAAATTCTTTTGAAGCCGGAATGACTCAGCTTGGCGGTCATGCCCACTTCCTGCAACCCGGTGCCGTATATACGCCGGCGCTTGAGGGGGAAGAAGAAGCTTACTCCACGGAAAGAGTTAGTGACGTTTCGCGCGTGCTCTCCGAGATGGGTGACGCAATAGCAATCCGGATTTACGGCGACAAGACCGGCTGGGAGTACGGAAAGGGTTACAAGATCCTGGAGGAGTTCGCCAACTGGGGTTCGGTGCCGATTATCAACATGGAGGACGACGGTTATCATCCGAACCAGGCGCTGGCCGACGTAATGACTATGCAGGAAAAGATGGGTAAAGACCTGACCGGAAAGAAATTCACCATGAGCTGGGCTTATTCCGGTTCCGTCGAAAAACCGCTCTCCGTCCCACAGTCGGCTGTAATCAGTGCTGCAACGATGGGTATGGACGTAACTCTGGCGCATCCGGAAGGCCTCGACCTCGACCCGGACGTGCTCGATGCTACTGAAGAGAGGGCGGAGAAACACGGTGGGGACTTCGAGATAGTCCACGATATGGAAGAAGGTTTCGAAGACGCGGACGTCGTCTACCCAAAATCCTGGACGCTTCAGCCGACCGACGGCTCGAAGGCAGATCTGGATAAGGCAAGAGATGTCTTTGAGGACAACAAGGACTGGATAACCACTCAGGACAAGATGGAGCTTACGGACGATGCATACTACATGCACTGCTTGCCGGCGGATCGGGGCATGGAAGTTACTGACGAGGTCATCGACGGTCCGAACTCCGTCGTCTTCCAGGAAGCCGGAAACAGACTTCACGCACAGAAAGGCCTGTTGAGCCTGCTTTTATCATAGGAGGTAGAAAATGAGCTGGTTCGATTTAAAAGGCAAGGATATGATTAGCGTCAAGGATTGGTCGAAAGAGGAACTCGATATCCTGCTTCGAGTGGCAAATGACCTGAAAAGCAGGTATTACAGCGGGGAAGAGCCGGATATTTTGGACAACGATACGTTTATGATGCTCTTCTTTAACTCCTCAACGAGGACGAGGCAGTCCTTTGAAGCAGGGATGAGTCAACTTGGCGGTCACTCGCAGTTCCTGGCACCGGAGACCATGCGTATATCTCTGGACAGGGAGCCCGGCGGCGGAGAATCGATTAAGGATACTACCAAGGTAATGGGCCGCTACGCCGAAGGTGTGGGCGTAAGAATTCTTGAGGACAAGGTAAATTACTACGGTCAGGGTACGGAGATAATGTACGAGATGGGTAAGTACTCCGACGTGCCGATAATCAACATGGCATCGGATATCTACCACCCGTGCCAGTCGATGACTGACGTCATGACGATGCAGGAAAAGGTCGGCGACCTGAAGGACAAAAAGATCGCCGTTACCTGGGCGTATTCACCCTGGGTCCGTTCCTGGGGCTCGATTCAGTCCAACATCCTGACGTCGGCCATGTTTGGCATGGACGTCAGCCTGGCACACCCGGAAGGCTACGACCTCGACCCCGACGTACTCGAGCTGACTGAGGAGAACGCGGACAAGTCAAATGGGTCCTTCTCGGTAACGAACGACATGGACGAGGCCATTGAAGACGCCGACATCGTATATCCGCGAAACTGGATGAGTCCGGACAGGTACGAAATAGGTAAGGAGAAGGAAATCGAAATGGCCGGCGAGCACAAGGACTGGCAGTACACCAAAGAAAAACAGGAAGAGCTTGCCGACCCGGGTCATTTACTTCACTGCATGCCGGTGGACCGGGGCAACGAGGTCGAAGACGAGGTAATGGACGATCCGGAACTCTCCTTTGTCTACGACCAGGCGGAGAACAGGTTACACCTGCAGAAGGCACTGATGGCACTGACCATGGGTGGA
>CAZDMI010000075.1:0-6743 GCA_964506635.1 uncultured Thermotogae bacterium | reverse complement strand
ACCCCGAGGGTTTGGTTTACCTCTCCGGGGAATATTTTGACGAACACCGGGAAGAAATTCTCCATATCGCCAAGAACAGTGAAGAACGGGCGAAGGAAGAACGACCACTACAGCAAATCATGTGGGTGGAAGAGGATTCGGAAAACCTGGAATTAGCCACGACAAACGAACACCTTGCCAGAAGAATAGGCAAGGCGGTCGCAAGAGCTCACGATGGTAGTCTGGATATAAAATCGGGTGACAAAGGCAGGCTTGTTAGAATTTACTGGTCAAGGGAGGAGTAGTTCTAAATGGTCGAAGAGAATGCTGTAAAGCCAGGCGATCAAGAAATAGAGGAATTTCTCGAGGATTTGGCATCGAACAAACCGGCACCTGGTGGCGGTTCGGCAGCCGCCGTGGCCGGAGGGTTGGCAGCTGCTTTGTCATCTATGGTTGCCAACTTAACGATAGGAAAGGAGAGGTACGCAGAAGTTGAGGACGAGTTCCAGGGGATTCTAAAGGACGCAAACGACTTGAGGCAGGAGTTCTTGAAGACAATAAGTGAAGACATTCAGGCCTATAACAAGGTAATGGACGCTTATGGCGCTCCCGGCGATACTCCGGAAGAAAAAGAGGAACGAAAAAAGGCCATACAGGAAGCTCTGAAGGGAGCGACCGAGCCGCCGTTCAAGATGGCCGAGCTCGCGCTGGAAGTCATGGATCTTGCTCGTAAATGTTCGGTATCAGGAAATTCGCACGCGGTAACTGATGCGGGGGCATCTGCTATTCTTGCTGAAGCGACGGTAAGGACTTCACTGTTGAACGTGGATATTAATTTATCCTCCATTTCTGACGAGGACTTCGTTAGCGAGAAGACGAAAAAAAGAAACGCTTTAAGTTCAAATGCTATGGAGAAGTCCGAAGAGGTCTTGGAAATCATGAACGAGAAGATTTAGGTTCAATGTCAGAGGAATTTTTAGAACTTGGTGTTAAGGCGGCAAAAGAAGCTGGAGAGTTACTGGTGGAAGGCCTGGGAAAATCCCGGAATGTCTCCGAAAAATCTGGTCCGAGTGATCTGGTCACCCAGTACGATCACGCCGCTCAGGACTTAATTGCCAGCAGGATTAAGGACGAGTACCCGAACCACTCAATTCTAGCAGAGGAAGAGTTCAACGTCGACGGTGATTCTGTAAAGTGGATCGTCGATCCTCTGGACGGAACTACGAACTACATCTATAACTACCCCCTTTTCTGTGTTTCCATAGCTGTCGAAAGAGACGGAGAGCTTGAAGTTGGTGTGGTTCACGCTCCGATTATCGAAGAGACTTTTACGGCGGTTAAAGACCAGGGTGCCTGGTTAAACGGAGATAAGATATCCGTGTCAAATAAGGATGATTTTTCGAGGTCATTGCTATCGACAGGCTTTCCTTACGACGAGAGCAAGGTGCCGGCTGCAATAGAAACGTTCTCCCGGTTAGTTAGACAGGCCAGAGGTATAAGAAGGGATGGGGCCGCAGCTCTAGATTTATCGTTTACCGCAATGGGAAGGTTCGACGGTTTCTGGGAGCTTGGGCTATCCACATGGGACATAGCGGCCGGTACTTTGATAGTCAGGGAGGCCGGGGGTGTGGTTACGGACTTTTATGGAGGCGAGCTCGACCTCTACGATTCCGAAGGGATAGTTGCCTCCAACGGGGAAATTCACGGCGATCTTCTTAAGAGGTTAGAAAACTAGGTGTTATAGAATGAACTCTATTTCGATCAGGGAAGTAGAGGGGTACGAGGACGAGGAAGTCTTGCTCCAAGGCTGGCTTTACAATATGAGGTCCAGCGGGGGAATCAAGTTTATTCAGATCCGTGATGGGACGGGTATTATTCAGGGGGTACTGAAAGAAGGGGCCGTTGATGACGAGCTGTTTGAGGAGGTTTCCGATTTAAAACGGGAATCTTCCGTAAAAGTTCGAGGTACCGTCAAAAAGGATGAAAGAGCCCCAATCGGTTACGAGCTGAACGTTTCCGATCTGGAGGTAGTACAGTCCGTAGAGGACGACTTTCCGATTGCACCCAAGGAGCACGGTCCGGGTTTCCTCATGGACAACAGGCATTTATGGATTCGAGCAAAGGGTGCCGCTCCTGTTTTGAGAATAAGGCACGAGTTCCTGCAGGCCACGAGGGAATTCTTCGATCGAGCCGGCTTGATAGCAACCGAAGGGCCAATTTTGACTGGTGTTTCGGTAGAAGGTACTACCACCTTATTTGAAACCGATTACTTCGGCGAGGATGCTTACCTGACTCAAAGCTCTCAGCTTTACCTGGAGGCAACGGCAGCGGCACTGGGCGAAGTGTACTGGATCGGGCCCGTTTTCAGAGCGGAAAAGTCGAAGACCCGGAAACATCTGACGGAGTTCTGGATGGCGGAAGCAGAACTAAGCTGGGTGGAACACGATAAGAACCTTGATTTTCAGGAAGAGATGGTAAATTCCGTCGTCACACGCGTTGCTGAAAACAGGCGAGAAGAACTGAAAAGGCTGGATGTCGATCCGGATGCCCTGATCGAAAAGGTAGAAAAACCCTTCCCGCGGATAACTTATTCGGAAGCCGTTGAAATAGTCAACGAGGCAGGTATCGAAATGGAGGAAGGTGAGGATTTCGGAGCACCTGCCGAAACGGCGTTGGGTGATCACTTCGAGAAACCAGTTTTCATAGAAGCCTTCCCAATGGAATTAAAACCGTTTTATATGGAGCCCATGCCCGACGGGGAAAGGGTCTACGCCGCTGATCTCATCGCTCCGGACGGTTACGGAGAAATTATCGGCGGGAGCCAGCGGGTAGACGACCTGGATTTGCTGGAGAAGAGGTTCGAAGAAGAGGGCTTGCCGAAGGAGCCTTACCAGTGGTACCTTGACCTTCGCCGATATGGATCGGTCCCCCATTCCGGTTTCGGACTGGGCGTGGAAAGGACGATAGCATGGATTTGCAATTCGGATCACGTACGAGAGACGATACCGTTCCCAAGGCAGATAAATAGGATTTATCCTTAACTATGGGTCTGAAAAGCTTTTTCCAGTCCTTAAAGGGCGCGTTTTGGTTTCAATCTCCTTCTGATGATCTAGAAGAGGAGGTTTCGCCTTCTAAAGATACCCATGGTATATTTTACCGGGTTGAAAACGTTGAGGAGTACGAAGAAGAACTAAAATCGTTAAAGTCATGGGCCAAGGAGGATTTTGAGGACCCGAGGATAGTTCTAAACGATCCCGACGTGATGGAGGATTATATTGACCTCAGCCTGGACTTTGAAACTTCCCTGGGTGACTTCCGGATAGTCTACTACGAAAACGATGAACTCATCCTTCGTGGTGATAGGGAGCTGGTTCCGGAGGTCAAAGGTACGATTGAGCAGGAACTGGAACTAAATTTCGAAAGAGTGTAAGCTCAATCCATTTAATTTAGCTCACGCCTAAGCAACGTTTCTACCCTTTGATTTCTGGCTAATCACATCCAGCAAGTATCTTTCCATGTTAACCGTTTGTTTTTTCATACAGTTCCAATAGAATATGGATCGTAACGATTTCGGTCGGTTTTATCATGTAAAAAACGAATAATCAGGGTGATAAGATGTCAGAACTCGATGCTGAGACGTTTTTTGGGTTTAGGTTTCTTTCCGAACCGAGGCTATCTCCGGATGGAGAGGTGGCTGCTTTTCTCGTAAATCAGGTGAAAGAAGAGGGGGACGGTTATAGTTCAAATATCTGGCTTCACGATTTTAAGGATGGTGAGACAAATCAGCTAACGACTGCCGGAGAGAGCCATGGTTTCGCCTGGGGAAGTAACCAGGAAATAGTGTTTACCTCCGATCGGGATCGGGAAGAAGAGAACGAGGAGGAAAGAACCGATTTCTTCCGGGTCGATATTACCGGTGGCGAAGCACGCAAAGCTTTCTCAGTAGAGCGAGCCGTTAGCTCTTTTAGCTTAACGGGAGACAGTATAGTGTATCGCTCTGCCGTGGACGTCGATGACGATGGAAGTAATGAGCTGGAAGGTGATTGCACTACCTTAACCGAGATACCGTTCTGGGAAAACGGGCAGGGTTTCACAAGTGAGAAGAGGAATCACCTATTTGCAAAAAAGCTCAAAAAGGGTTCAGAGGATAAGGAGCTCACGCCGGGTAAAATTGACGTATCGGAGTTTTCGGTACGTAAAAATAAAGTGGCGTTTGTTGGTACAAAGTACGAAGGAAAAGCCCCGATAACAAATGAGCTGTACATGGTTTCTCTGAAAGAAGATTCACCTAAGCCGGACAAACTGACGGGAAAGGAGGGGACCTTTTGGCTCGTGGAGTTTTTGGACGATCGGAGGCTCTTTTTGACCCATACGGACATGGAGGGCCACGGCTTGAACGAAAACCAGAAGCTGTACGAGTTCGATCTGGTTGAGAGGGAGCTGAATGTTATCTCGGATAGCTGGAAGGACTCTTTTTCCAACAGGATACTGACGGACGTCAGGATGGGTAAAGGTCAGAATAGCAAGGCCGTCGACGAGAAATTTTACTTCCTCTCCACTCAAGAAGGAGTTTCTTACCTCGCTTCCAGCGATCTTGATGGCGAAAAGAAATATCTGACTAAAGATAATGGGTCAGTGGACGATTTTGACGTCGGTAATAACCGTAAAGTTTTTGTGAGGCTTTCTCCGAACCAGCCCCAGGAGCTATACTCGCTGGAATCAGATGGAACTGAACTTAGATTGACCTCGTTTAACAAAAACTCCTTGCCTGAAGAGAGCATTATGATTCCGGAAAGCTTTTCCGTTACCAGAGACGAGGCAGAGATCAATTCCTGGGTGCTTAAGCCCCCGAACTTCGACCCTGACGAATCTTACCCGGCGGTGCTTGAAGTTCACGGCGGCCCAAAAGCTGCCTATGGGGACGTCTATTTTCACGAGTTGCAGCTATTGGCCAACGAAGGTTACGTAGTCATATTCTCCAATCCGAGAGGGAGCGACGGCAGAGGGGATGAATTCGCCGATATCCGAGGTGGCTACGGTCAGGAGGATTACCACGACCTGATGGCGGTGGTGGACCGGGCCCTCGAAGAGTTCTCTGCTATTGACGAAGAACGACTCGGAGTGACGGGTGGTTCTTACGGTGGTTTTATGACGAACTGGATCATTGGCCACACAAACAGGTTTAAAGCTGCAGTATCCTGTCGGAGTATTTCGAACTGGGTTTCGAAGTTCAATACGACCGATATAGGTTATTTCTTTGTAGAGGACCAGCAGGACGGCAACCCGTGGGAGGACCACGACAAGCTCTGGGATCAATCACCGTTGAAGTACGCCGACCAAGTCGAGACGCCGACCCTGTTCATTCATTCCAGAGAGGATTACCGCTGCTGGGAGGGTGAAGCCCTGCAGATGTTTACTGCGTTAAAGTACTTTGACGTGCCGGCGAAATTATGCCTGTTCGAAGGGGAGAACCATGAATTAAGCAGAAGCGGGAAACCGGAAAACCGAGTTAGGCGGTTAAAGGAAATGTTGGGCTGGTTCGACAAATATCTGAAGTAGTTGAAAAATTGAGAAGTTGCGACCGCGGTTTCACCTATTCCAGTAATTCATCGTGGTCAGTCGAGATTACCTCATCCAGGACTTTTGATTGAACTCTGGCCTTGGCAAGGAGGTTCCCGGATTTATCCAGAACCTCAGCCTTTGACTTCGCTATTCCGTGCCGGTGGCTCAAGACCCTTGCTCGGGCCACGACCTTTTCTTCCAGAGGCACGGGTTCTAAAAATTCGCACTCAAGTTTATAACTGGGTGAAAGCCGGTTAGTTTTCTCCATCACTGCCCATGATGAAGCCTCATCCAGCATGGTAGCAAGGATACCGCCGTGTGCACTGGTCCGAAAGCCCTGGTAATTCCGGTCCAGGCTCGTCTCTGCTTCCAGCCACTCTCCGTTCTTCTTAAAATCCAGATCGAGCCCCCACGGATTGTCACCGCAGCCAAAACACCTATTTTCCTCGGCGGTCCAGTCGAAATCCGACATTATAATACCTCCTGATAGGTTTGAAAAAGGTTATCAAAAAAGCTCCTAATTATCATCCCGCAGGCTAGATTGGCCATATAATTGAGACTCGTCATAAGCACTGGTGCGTTGGATTTTTGGGAAAAGAATTTATGACGAGAACTTTCCTGGTCGAAGGAATGCTAAACGAGGATATGGCGGGAAGAAATTAAAATCAAGGAACCCCGGTTTAAACCAGGGTTCCTTGATTGAAGTTTATTTGACTAGAATATGATCGGATAAACGGGAAATAGCGAAGCGAACAGAATTGAGACCACTGACATAAGCTTGGCCAAAATATCGAGAGACGGTCCGACCGTATCCTTGAGTGGATCTCCAACGGTGTCTCCGACTACGCTGGCATCGTGAGCCTCGGACCCTTTGCCGCCAAAGTTACCTTCTTCGATGTATTTTTTGGCGTTGTCCAGGGCTCCTCCCGTATTTGCACAGTAAATTGCCAGCTGTAGACAGGAAAGAAGTGCTCCAATCAGGAAGCCTGCCAGAGCAAACCTGCCGAGCACCAGGCCGACGATGATCGGCATCAGTACAGCCAGCAACGATGGAACGATCATTCTCTTTAGTCCGCCCGCTGAGGTGATTGAGATACATTTGTTGTAATCCGGCTTGGTTTCTCCCTTCAGAATACCGGGCATTTCGTTGAACTGCCGTCGGACTTCGTCAACCATGGTACCGGCCGTATCGCTTACCCCAC
>CAZDMI010000074.1:0-6778 GCA_964506635.1 uncultured Thermotogae bacterium | reverse complement strand
CTTCTGGGCGAGAAGGTTAGCTTGCTTGAGGTATTGCGGTGCTTAGCTGTCGAAAGGGAAAGACCGCGAGTGAGAGGAACTAAATTAATCTAAGTAGGCTGGTGGATGGAAGGCGAAAATTTTTCCCTAAAATGAAATCAGGGAGGACCAAACGTGGCCGGTAGTTTCTCGACGTTTACTTGGAAGGTAAATAAAGGTAAAATAAACTTGTGAATTATATAGAAAGATACTAAGGAAGGTCCGGTAAAAATGATTCCAGAAGAGCACTTAAATGTCCTGAGAAAGCTATACGATGGTATAAAAGGACGTGATATCAACTGGGTTGTCACAGGAAGTGTTTCCTTTTGCATTCAGGGTGTTCCGGTTACGCCGAACGATATTGATATTCAGACGGACGAAGAGGGTGCATATAGGATAGCCGACCTCTTCCAGGACAGGGTTATAAAGGAGGTCGAGTTTTCTTCAACGGATAGGATAAGATCCCATTTTGGCGCCCTTATGATTCACGAGGTGCTCGTGGAACTAATGGGGGCCGTCCAAAAGTACTACGACGGTGAATGGGAGAAACCGATAGACATCGAGTCCCACAAGAGGATCGTTGAAGTGGAAGAAATGGAAGTGCCCGTACTGGATCTTGGCTACGAAGCTCTCGCTTACAGGAGGTTTGGCAGGGTCGAAATGGCGAAGAAGTTAAAGGAGTACTCGGAAGGCGATTTCATTTGACCTCATCCGTTCCCGAAGCTGGATTAAGGACCGGGAATTGATGAATCCTCGTAAAGCCCCCAGTTTAGAAAAGGAGGACGGAGGGAGTGAAAGCATTGACCAAAACACGATTTTAAGCTCCCGGTACGAATAAGGTACTTGGTTAGAAGCGGCTAGTTTCCCGTCTTGGACAATCGCCACATGGTTGGTTCGTAATATTTGTGATAAAACGTGGCTTCACAACTGTTTAATGCAGTTGAAGGAGGTTATGCAGTAATGTCTGGAGGCGAACAACCGAGCCGGACGGCCCTCATTACTGGAGGGGCGAAGAGAATTGGCAAGGAGATAGCTTTAACTCTTGCCGAGGGTGGCATTGATATCGTGATTCACTTTAGGTCCTCTGAAAGGGAAGCAAAGGAACTGAAGGAGGAATTACTGGGTAGGGGGGTTGAAGCCTGGCTCGTAAAGGCAGATTTTGCCGAGAAGGCCGGTTATTTCGAGTTCCTCTCCCGGGCGCAATCGAAGACGGGAGGGCTGGATTTCCTCGTAAATAACGCTTCGATCTTCCCAAAATCCAGTGTTGAGGAACTAGATTTCGACGAGTTCGAGAGGAACATGAGCGTCAACGCCTGGGCCCCCTTTTCCCTGAGTAGAGCTTTCTTTGAACAAAGCGATCACGGAAAGGTAGTTAATCTTCTTGATACGAGAATTTCTGGTTACGACTGGAACCACGTCGGTTATTATTTCAGCAAAGTACTGCTTGAAAGAATGACTAAAATGCTTGCTCTTAACGCGGCTCCGAATTTTACAGTCAACGGAGTTGCTCCTGGGCTTATTAGCCCTCCCGAAGGTGTCGGTAAAGAATACCTTGAAGAAAGGGTTTCCCGAGTACCGATGAGACGTCACGGTGAAAGAAGTGACGTAGCCGAAGCAGTTGAATATCTTTTGGAGGCCGATTTCGTGACGGGGCAGATCATTTATGTCGATGGCGGCAGGAACTTACTTCATGAATTAGAGGGGTAAAATGAATAAAGAAGAGAAACAAAGCGCTGATTTGATAAGAATAAATGATATATCCGTTGGCGCAATAATCGGAACGGAGGATTACGAGCGGGAGACCAGGCAGGAAATTATACTGACTATAACGATCTTTACCGATTTAAGAGAAGCCGGTAATTCCGATTCTCTGGCCCACACTATAGATTACAGCGCTCTGGAAAACCGGGTAAGGGATATGGTCGAAAACTCCAGTTTTCAGCTCATAGAAGCTCTGGCCGAGAAGGTAGCCCGAATTACGCTGGAATTGGAAAGAGCTAACGAAGTGAAGGTATCCGTTAAAAAGCCATCAGCGCTCAACATGACGGGAAGTGCCGAGGTAGAGGTAACTAGAAAAAATTAAAAGAAGTTCTTCGAGATTAAGTAAACCCCCGGTAAGGTATCCGGGGGTTTACTCAGGGGATCCGTCGATTTACCCGCGGGTCCTTGCTTTAGTCTTATCCAGTAGGTAGAGAGGACTTGAACAACTTAGACCCCTTGGCAATACCGTACTTGTCCATCAGGCCGGTTTCCATGGCCAGCACCCAGCGATGGTCCTTCTCTACTGATACTTCATCGTCCGATTCCTTTGCTTCCTTGATTTCTACTACCTTTCCGTCTCCGTTGATAACTGCAAACGAAATTGGCGCCTTGATCTTTTCCGTTTCGTAGTCTTCTCCCCACGTAGTGACGTCTCCCTGGTCGTACAGCACGTACGTATTTTCGAGTGCTTCTGTTCTTACCTTGTTAAGTCCTTGTTCGCGTTCCTTGTCCTCGTCTGCTATTTTGACCGGTATAAATACCGGGTTCCCTTCCGGATTCTTAAATTTTGCTACTTTCGTCCCCATTTTCTTTACGGTCGACGGGACGTAGGCGTCGGATTTTGCCTGCATAGGCGCTAGAAGATAAAGACCAATTAAGACTCCAATACCGGCACCTACTAGCCCGTAAAGCGTTAATTTACCGCGGCGCATCCATAGTTCTTTGTCGGACTCTTTCTCTTTAGCCACTTTAATCACTCCCTGGTTTTTTGAGTGCTTTTGTTGAGATAACTTTCGGATAACTTCCTTTCGTTTTCTTCGTAGAATTCTTCCTTCTTAATGTCCATAATTACCCTGTCGTGAAAATTACCACCTATCTGCCAGTAATCTCTAACCCTTCCTGCCTCTCTAAAGCCCAGCTTTCTCGGGACCTGTCTTGCTTTGTCGTTGGTGTCCATCAGGGAAAGGTTGATGCTTTGCAGGCCGAGAGCTGAAAATCCATAATCTACCAGGAGCCTGGTCGCTTCAGTTCCCAGACCTCTGTTCTGGTATTCCTTTTCGCCTATAATCACCTGGATACTTGCTCTCTCGTGTCTGTGGTCAATTTCGTAAAGCCCGCAGTAACCTATAGGTCCCGTACCATTTTCCTTAGAGTGCAGGGTAAATATTCGTCTGTCCTGCTGATCTTTCATTTCCTCGTACCACTCTTCCCCTTTTTCCCTGGTGAAAATCGAACCGATAATCGGGCCCAAAAATTTATTTACCTCGAGGTCGTTTAACCACTTTACGTATAAATCTAGGTATTCCCTGGAAAGTGGTTTAAATTTAAGGTTTTTACTTTCTATTACGGATTTGGCAGTCATAGGAACTACTTTTAATCGCTTAATATATGTCGGAATTCCACTTCGTCCCCGAACGTTTTTCGGTAGGAAGTCTTAAGGGAATCCTTGTAAGGTGATGAGACCTTATCCGGGCCGTTAATTTCTATGGCTCTTGTAGGCTGGGCTCTCAAGATCACTTTGAAGGTCGTCCCTTCGACTATACCGTCTTCCCCGTTTTCCTTCACTTCGCTACTCCCGACCTTAACCCGATAAGATAAATGTCTCTCAAACAGGTCTTCTTCACCGTAGTCATTCCTCAGTTCGTCTTCCAGTACTACTTTTTCTCCCTGCTGATTTCGGTCCATACGCTCGACCGCGGATTTGATCAGCTGGTTGAAATCTTTCGGCTCGAAGCCGTTCGTGTTTTCTAATTTTCCAAGTAACCTTACCCTGCCCCGCTCGCTGGAATCCTCGCTGTTATTTCCAATAAAAGGTACTTTCTCCATAATTTCCACGGTAGACCTCCCGTAGTTCGTTTCGTTTTAGTTGACTACTGCTGTACGGTAGAACGTTCCCTGAGGGAGATTTCTATTGGGGCATCCGTGTTCAGTTCGTCCTGATAGTACTCTTTCAGATCTTCCTGGAAGGATTTAATCTTATCCCAGGCCGCTTCTTCCGTATCTACCCCGTCCACTTTCAGGACGGTTATGCCAAGCTGTCTGTCCTTCTCGATCCCGTGTTTTTCCAAAAGTTCGTCCTGTCTTTCTTCCAGCTGTTCCTGGGCTTTCTCTCTTCTGCCGAAGGGCCAGATTGGATTAGTATATTCCTCGATTGCCGCTTCGATACCCGGGTCGTCCCATCCAAGATGGTCTGATTCTACTCTGAATTCAACTTCCATAGTTCACCTCCAAAATTAGGGTGACTGGAAAAGCTAGCTTCGAACTCGGACTCTTAATCTTCAAGAAAAAGTTAAAGGTATGGTTTTAAGAAGTTATTAAAGCAGTTGTTAATTCTTCTAACGAGGTATTTCATATGATGCGGAGTGATACGGAAAGAGAGGACGACAGCATTAACGGGTATTGATAAATTAAAGAAAAATTAACATTTAGCGAGTGGAAAATTTAAAATAGATGAGTCCCGGTCAATTGTTATGCTTCCTTTTAAGGTTATTTTGACCCTCATCGGGGAAGGTAATTTTTTAAAAAAAGTGAGGGTCTTTGAGCACTCACCTATCCAGGATAAGCCTCGGAGTTTTCAGTTATTAGCGGTCGTTAGGTATTTCACCACATTTGCTTCCTTTTTAGCGTCTTCCAGCCATTCATTCCAGGCTTTACCTTTTTTTCTTACAATCAGTCTTTCCCTGATGAGATCACGGACCTCCTCGAGGGGCTGTATTCTATCCCTTGCGTCGCGAAAAGTTTTTCGGTTTTTTTCGTAGAATTCTTTGATATCCTGCGTGGAAACTTCGACGTCCTCTACCACCTTCCTGCGCAACTTTTCCCTTATTATTCTTCTGTAGATTTCTTTTTTAAGATCATTGAGATCCCGCCTGTCCCCTTTCAGATCACTAAGTAGCTCTTTTCTATTGTCCACGTTCTCCGTTGCTTCTATTATTCCGTTTAGCCTTTTTTCTATTTCTTCTTCTGATACGTCAATTCCGATTTCTTCGGCCCTCTGGATTACGATAGTATCCTCTATCACCCGGTCAAGCACGTAACTTCTGTAATGTTTCAATACGGATTGTCCTCTGTCAGTTTCCATTAGGAATTCGGCAAAAAGAGGAGCTCCCCGGAGCGTCATAAATAAGTGGTCGATCCTTGCTCTCTCGGATAGTTGCTCCGGGGTTATCTCTTCACCGTTGACCCTGGCAACGATTTCTTCACTTTTTGCAGGGTTTGGGATCAACAAAATGGAAAGAATTGTTAGCAGGCTAATTATTACTTTTAACTCTAAACATCTTTTCTTTGACGACTCGTGAAATTTCATACTACCCCCCCGATCCCGGACAACTTTCTTATGCCAGTTAAGTTCGAAGTCATATTACCCATTATTTTATTCAACAAGCTTAGTTTAATGGAAGGGTAAAAGTGAACTCCGTACCCTCCCCTTCCGAGCTGGTTACGTCTATCGTCCCGCCGTGCGCTTCCACTATTTCCTTTGCTATTGTCAAGCCAAGCCCCGAACCACCTGTTTCCCGTGACCGTGAACTATCTACCCGATAGAACCTGTCAAAAACGTGTGGAACGTCGTTTTCCGGAATGCCCAGACCGTTGTCTTTTACGCCTATCTTTACCTCTTCATCCCGAGTTTCGGCAGTTATCTCTATTTCGCCCTCCTCATCGCTATAGGTAATTGCGTTATCGATCAGGTTACGGATAACCTGCTGGATCCTTCCGGGGTCGACGTAAACGAGTATCTCGTCAGGAAAACTAACGTTTAGATTAATATCTTTTTCCTCTAGTTTGAATTCAATGGATTCCCGAGTGGCAGTCATAACGTCATCGAGCAGTACGGGTTCTCTTTCCAGATCGAGCTGGCCAGCTTCTGCCTGGCTCAGGTCGTGCAGGTCGTCGACGAGTCTTTTCAAAGATTTGGAATTCCTGTAAAGCGCGTCGATCATCTTATCGTTGGGCTCCATGGCTCCTTCCTTGATTGCTTCCAGGTAACCGTGTGATTTTGTTAACGGGCTCCGGAGTTCGTGAGCTACGTCGCTTACCATGTTTTTTCTCAACCTTTCCTGTTTTCTCAACTCCTTTGCCATTGAGTTAAATGCCGAGGCCAGCTTGCCGACTTCGTCTCTCGATTTTACAGTTACCTCCTGGTCAAGTTTCCCCTTCTGAATGTTTTCCGCTGCGGAGGTCAATTTTTGAATTGGTCCAAGAGTTTTTTTGGAATAATAAAGTATGAAAGCGACGGCCGTAATAATAGATATTACCACGGCCAGGATAATTGCCTGATCCACGGAAGATAGAAAGATTTCTTCTACACCGGAGCGTTTTCGATTTTTTAGGTAAAGAAAGCCGGCCGGTTCATTACTGTTTCCGAGCGTGGCGATTTTTAAGCCAAGTTCTCGAGTATTTGTGCCGTTTACCAAACCACTTCCAGAATAACCCACAATCGTTCCTGCATCGCTTGCAATTATAATTTCGCTACTGTAAGTCCTCTCGATCTTATCGATTAGATTCTGTACACCTTTCCAGCTACCCGTTTCCTCGTAATAACTGGACAAAGTCAGGGCAAGCCGCTGATACTTTAACGCCTTGTCCTGGCTAATATAGCGGTCGAATTCCCGCCTTGTTGTTCTAGTAGCTACGTACCCTACCGTTCCAATTGCGAGTGCGACGACAAGTATTACGCCGATTAACAGTTTCCAGCGCAGACTATAAATCATCGTTTCACCCAAACTTGCCGAGGAAGCCCCAGGGCTTGCCCTGGGGAGGAATCGGCTGGTTTTTGTCC
>CAZDMI010000073.1:0-6829 GCA_964506635.1 uncultured Thermotogae bacterium | reverse complement strand
TCCAGCGGGAATAGTCACCAAAACTGCTGCTCCAGTCCCATCCGTTCTTCCTGTTTCCGCTACTGTTGAAGCGATCAGCGTTTATCTGGTTAAAACGTGGCCTGGTTGGTCCTACATCAACCCTCTTGCTTGTTTGGGCAGTTGCGCCCTCGTTATCTCTGACGGTCAGAGAAACCTGTCTGGTACCGGGAGAATTGAAGCTATTCCATACAACCCGGCCGCTCCTGTCCGTTCGACCGTCTCCGTCTAAGTCCCAGTTCCAGGAGGTAACTGAACCATCTGGGTCGTAGGAAGAACTAGCGTCAAAGCGTACCGTATCGCCTACGCTCGGGCTGGAGGGCGAGTAGCTGAATTCAGCTTTGGGTTGCTTGTTGCTCTGTCCAACCTGGATATACTGAGTAGTAGAAGAACTGTCTCCCTCGTTATCTGTTACCCTTAATGTGACTCTGACCCGGCCGCTATTTCTGTATCTAGTATAAACGGTTTTACCAGCAGCTTCTATATTTCCATCCCCATCTAAGTCCCATTCTATCCTCCTTATTTGCCCGTCAGGGTCATAAGAACTGGAGCCATCAAACCTGACTCTTGCGCCGGTGGGTGGATTTACCGGTGAATAAGAGAAACGGGCCTGTGGTGGCTGGTTGGACGGCTGCGAGGATACTACCTGGAAATCGTAAAAATCAGTATCCCATTCCACGGGCGTTAACTGAAAACTTATATTGGAGTCATCTCCACCAAGATGCAGTCCGAACTTGGCTTTAAGTCCCGACTGTATTTCCTTTTTAAGTGCTTCTGGATCCGGAACGTCGGGAAAGCCGCTATTTCGGAACGGGTTATTTGGATACCTGACGAACTCGTAGATATCTATTTTTTTGGTGGTGGCGAGTGCCTGCAGGTACTCGTTGCCAGATGGTCCCGTCACGCCAAAATTGTAGTTTCCTGATGGAAGTACGTGGGTGCCGGAACTCCTCTTGTTATTCCCCTCCCATTTGTTGGGATAGATCAACTTTACTCCAGAGTTTGGCGTATAATCCAGAATATAGACGTACGCTGCTTTATTTAATTCAAAAAATATTCTAGCGTTCTCTCCGACCAAGTACTGTTTCTTATCCGTCCTGATACTTACGTTGAGGTCGCTATCCTTTGGCGGCCGGGGGACTATCATCAATGGTGCGGGCTGACCGCTGCCGTTGGAAGTAGTAATCCAGTTGCCGGAGCCTTGCCAGGCAGGATCATTCTTTTCGACTGCTGTTATTGAAGTCGTAGAAACGAGAGCAAAAGTTAAAACCAATACCATAAGACCAATTAACCGAATTGAGCGTCTTTCTCCGAATTTAAGCCCTTTTAAGGTTTTCATATTACCCCCCTTTAATTCCTTAAATTTCACTTCGCTACTTATGAACACTAAGTCAAAGTCCCGTCATTGTGACGGAATCATTCAGGAATCTACTAATTAATTTTACTCGATCTTATTCCAGGAATCCAAGTTAGTCTCGATAGCGCGAATTCGTTCGTAATCTTTGAATTATTTTGTTATGTTCTTGGTAGTCCGACAAGATGTAAAAATGAATATAGGCAAAACGTTACCTCTAATGATTTTTATAGGGGAAATCGTTAAACTGAAGCAGCTAATAACAAGGGTGGTTATATGTCGGGTCTAGTTTTCTTCAAAACAGAGAAATTAGAACAACTCAAAATGTTTTACCGGGATAGATTGGATGCGGACTTATGGAAGGACCAGGGTGATTGTTTGATATTCGAGAAAAACGGGTTTCGTTTCGGGTTTTGCTCTAGAGAAGAAACCGAAAATTGTGGAGTATTGACCTTCGTTTTCGACAACAAGGAAGAAGTTGATAAAATCTACGAAGACCTGGACGACCTGGCAAAAGGGAAGCCCGTATCGCGGAAACCGGATTACGAGATCTATCAATTTTTCGCCCGGGATCCAGAGGAGAGGACCCTCGAATTTCAATGTTTTCTTGACGAATAGAGGTACGACATCCAGTTGATAGAAAAGGATTTCTCCTTCAAAGGAACAAGCGGCAAGGAACTTCATGCAACTCGGTATTCTCCTCCTGGCACCCCTGCTGGAACGGCGGGAATTATCCACGGTATGGCGGAACACCGGCGCAGGTACGAGGATTTCGCCCGAGAGCTCGTGTCTGCAGGTTACTCCGTTTATACTTACGACCAAACCGGACACGGCGAAACGGCCCTGAAAAGCGATGACCCGCTGGGACACGTACCGGTATCAATCGGGTGGAAAGGGTTAACCGATGACGCAGCGGCATTTCTAGAAGCGATTAGCTCGAAAGAAGGGGATGTTCCAGTATACGTTTTCGGGCACAGCATGGGGTCGTTCGTCGCCCGGTCCTTGATTACAGAGTACGGAGAAAAAGTCGATGGCGCTGTACTTTCCGGGACGAGCAGGGTCAGCAAAGCGGAATTAAGCCTGTTAAAGTCAGTAGCGAAACTGGAAAGGTGGATAAAGGGAGAAGTATCCGACAGTTATCTCATGGAAAAGCTTCTATTCTCTTCGCACAATTCCGAATTCGAGCCGGCGGATACTCCTTTCGACTGGTTGAGTCGAGACGAAGAAGCGGTCGAAAATTATTTAAAGGACGAACTGAGCGGTTTTAACTGTACCACGGGTTTTTACGAGGTCTTCGTTTCCGGAATGGAAAACCTGGCAGGAACGGCCGAAGCCGGTAAAATAAGGAAAGATCTACCCATCCTGTTCATATCGGGTGAAAATGATCCAGTGGGCGGAGAGGACGTTCTTGATCTGGCCGAGGAATACGTCGAGGCTGGGCTGAAAAAAGTAGAGAGTAAAGTTTATCCGGGGGCACGACACGAACTAATAAAGGAAACAAACAGTGACGAAGTTATAAAGGACATCATAAACTGGCTCGAAAGACACCAAAGCCAGTAGGCTCGATTAAAATATTTCCTCAAGGAACTCTTCAGCTCTCTTTACGTGGGCGGAGACGGTCTCTTCGCTCATTCTATCTAGATTCGATACCATAACAGCCATTCTGGGTATATCTTCGAACTTCTCCCTGTGATTTTTAATAAATCTCCAGTAAAGACCATCCCAGACTTCGCACCAGTCCCCAGAGCTATAATCACTCATCTTCCTTATATAATTGGAAGAGCTGATGTAAGGTTTCGTCATTATCAATCCCCCGTCGGCATACTGGCTCATTCCGTAGACGTTAGGAGTCATGACCCAGTCGTAGGAATCAATTGAGAGTTCCATGAACCATTTATATACATCGTCCGGATTTATCCCGCAAAGCAGCATAAAATTACCAATTACCATTAATCGTTCTATGTGGTGAATGTAGCCGTGTTTATTTATTTTTTCGATCGTTCTATCGATGGGAGGTATACCCGTCCTGGCCTCGTAAAAAGCAGGAGGAATGGACCTCTGGTGTTCCCAGAAGTTACTTTTTTTCTGTTTTTCGCTTTCCAGCTCGTAAATCAGGCGTACGTATTCTCGCCAGCCAATTATTTGTCGGACGAACCCTTCGACTGAATTCAAGCCAATTTCGGGGTCATTCCTGTAAGCTTCAACTGCCGCATCCACTACTTCCATCGGCTTTAAAAGCCCGATATTGATCAGGGGGGAAAGTAGCGAGTGAAAGATAAAGTTATCCTGCCGGGAAATCGCATCCTCGTAGTCCCCAAAGCTCTTGAACCTCTTATCGAGAAAATCATCCAACCACTTCAGCGATTCCTCTCTGTTTACAGGGAAAATAAAGTTATCAAGCGTGCCAGGATTGTCTTGAAAATAACTATTAACGTATCCCTTCTCATCCTTCAGCGACCTGTCTCTATTAATGTCAGGCAAGGATGGTGGTTCAACCGATTCCGGCAGACTCTTTCGGTTTTCCGGATCAAAACTCCACTTACCGCCTTCTGGCTTTCCTCTGTCCACGAGAACGTCAAGCCGGCGACGCTGCTTTCGGTAAAACTTCGTCATCCTGTAACCCTTTCCTCCGAAGTTATCTTGAAACCAGCTGACCTCGGTAACGAAGCCCGGACTCTCCTTCCTCTCGAGTTCTACCCCAAACTCGTCGGCAAATTCTTCTATTTTCTCCCGCAGGGGCTTATCGACCGGGTCGTAATAAACTAATTTCGGAGAAGAAGAGGCGGTGGAAACTTCCTCCATAGATCGTTCCAGAGGGTCTTCCAGCTTGCTGGAAAAATATTTAACGTTATAACCCTGGCTTTTGAGCTTTTCGGAATAATTCTTTAACGAGGCGCGGTGCAGAAGTATCTTTTTCTTGTGGAAATCAAAATCCTTAAAATAGCGTGACGCTTCAACCACGTGGACGGCATTACCGTTTCCCGGTGGTCCATCTTCAAAGAGATGAGTCGGCAGGACAAGGGAAGTTTCAGTCAAGGTTTAACCACTCCGCCACCAATTCAACCCATTATAAAGAAAAATTGTTTTCAGCCAAACTTCTTGCCAAGTGCAAACGCCGGTATGAACATGCCACCCAGCCAGAGCACAATCATCGGTCCCGGCGGTGTATCGAAAAGTAACGAGCTAAATATTCCCAGAAAAGATCCGGTAAGTCCGACCAGTACGGCAAGCCCCATCGTAGTGTGTAACCTGTTGGTGAAAACGCTGGCAATCGCGGCCGGAATCGTCAGAGTCGCTATTACCAGGATCACCCCAACGACTTTGATCAAAATTACCACGGTAAGGGCAATGAGAGAAAACAGTAATAGATTCAAAACATCCGTGTTCAGACCGGAGATACGCGCGAATTCCTCGTCGAACGTGAGTATTCGAAAATCCCGAAAGAAAAGCAGGACCAAAAGCAATATACCCAGGGTTAACCCGGCAAATACGTAGAGGTCAAACTTTTCTATCAGAAGAATATTACCGAATAATATGCTAGCGGGCTCCTGGACCGAAACCTCCGATTTGTCCACGAGGTTTAAAAAGAGAATTCCGGCAGCCATTCCCATGACCCAGAGAACGCCGACGGTCGAGTCCTGCCTTACCCGTTCCTGGACAAAGTTGGAGCTAAATATAGCTCCCGCACCCAGGGCAAATATAACCGCTCCAATCATCGGGTCCATCCAGCCCCAGTTCAGCTTGTCCTGCAAAAGATAGGCCAGACCGATTCCGCCAAAAGTTATATGGGCAATTCCGCCGCTCATCACGACCACTCGATTGACTACGACGTAGGTCCCGATTATTCCCCCCACTATGCTGGCCAGCAGGCCGGCAACCAGCATCCTTTGCACAAATGGGAACGAGAAGAGATTGACTGCGTCACCGATCATTGAACTTCCTCCTTCGAACCTTCTTCATGTTCCCCTAGTACCCTGTGCGGTATCTCTTCTCCCGCGTGAGTGATAAGTTCCACTGGACACTGATAAGCTTCTTCAAGCATATCTTTTTCCAGATAGGGTTCGTTGTCCGTATACAATTCCCCGCTGAGACAGGCGACTTTCGTTACGTAGGAGGACATAACCCCTATATCGTGCGTTACTACGACGATTGCCATTCTGTCATTTAGCTCTTTCAGTAACGAATAAATCCCTTTCTCCAGTTTCCTGTCGACGCTGGCGGTCGGTTCGTCGAGCAACAGTATATCCGGATCGGAAACGAGCGCTCTGGCAATAAATACTCTCTGCTTCTGACCCCCGGAGAGGGCGCTAATGGGATCGTCCTCGTAGTTTAACATTTCTACGTCCTCGAGGGCTTCAGCAGTCCTGAGTTCGTCTTCGGAAGAATACCTTTCAAAAAAATTCTTTTCACTGCGCCGGCCCATCCTGACCACTTCTTCCACTGTTATCGGGTATTCCTCGTCAAACGTCGCGTATTGCGGCACGTAGCCAATTCTGTCGCGCGTTTTCTCCGGGGGCCTTCCGAAGACTTTCACCGAACCTTCTATTGGTTTTAAAAGTCCCAGAGCGGACTTCAACAGTGTGGTTTTTCCTCCACCGTTTGGGCCTATAATCCCGACGAAGTCATTACTTCCAACCTTCAGGTTAACGTCAGTTATTACGGGTTTTCCGCCGTAACCGGCCGCAAGGCCTTCTGTCTTTATCGGTATTACCTCTTCAGTCATGGAACCACCCAATTGTTTAACTCTTCAAAATTGCCCAGGGACTCAACTGTTAGAATAACCCAGGGCTATCTCTTTTGCCAATTCCACTATTTCTTCCAGTATTTCTTTTTCCATTGGATTAATGGACGCTACCCTGCCCCCGAAGCTATCCGCTACCATCTTCGCAGTTGACGGGCTAAACTGCGCAGAAGCGATTATAGTTTCTATTCCGTGTTCCTGAGCGAACTTCGCGATCTCCTGTATCTTCTGCGGCCCCGGCTTGTCTCCACCTTCCTGGATTGTTACCTGTTTTATCTTGAACTCGTCTCCCAAATAACCCCACGCGGGATGGTAAGCAAGGAAACTGCGTCCTTCGAAGTCTTTGAGAAGTTTCTCCGCCTTCGTTTGTATTCCGGATATCTTTTCCAGTAATCCATTCAGGTTCTTTTCGTAAAAATCTTTACCTGAAGGGTCGGTTTCTTTTAACCCATCGTAAACGTTTCTTGCCATTTGCTTCAAATTAGCCGGGGATAGCCATATATGGTTATCAATTGCCTTGTCGCCGGGATCGCTGGAATCGCCGTAATCGGGTTTTCCGTAGTGCTCATCGAGCGATTTAAGCACTATTCCTTTTGAAGTATTCTTAATCGGCATATCCGCGTTCTCCTGGCGAAAGACTTTCAGGTTGTTTACTTCGAATCCAATTGGAGTTCCAACCCTGAAATAGATATCCGCTTCTCTAACGGTTTTCATTT
>CAZDMI010000072.1:0-6872 GCA_964506635.1 uncultured Thermotogae bacterium | reverse complement strand
ATGAAGAGGTATTAGAACTTGCTATTGAAGCCACCGAAAACGCCATTGAGGGGGGCTACGGTTACGAAATCGACAGCGGTAAAATCGCTGCCGGGGGTTATAGCGTCGGTGCTTCCCTGGCGGCGTTTCTGGCTGCCAAAGAACCGGAAATAGATGCCCTCGTTTACTGGGGGCCTTCAGGTTCACCGTACTGGCTTGGGGTAAATGCCAAAAAACTTTATTCAGAGGTCACCGAGCCCGCCCTGTACGTGCTGGGAGAAAGTGACGATAGCGCCCCACCCAGAGGAGGTTACCCTGACAAAATGGGCGATCTGATGCCCCGGTCGGACTCGGAGGTTAGGATCATTGAGGGCGGTGTACACCACTACTTTCAACAGCCAACTGGGTTGGACAATTTTACCACACCCACAAAGATAACCCGCTTCGAACAGCAAAAGATAGCAATAAATGCAACCAGAAACTGGTTAAATAAAACCTTCAAAACAGGGTAACCACCCGGGTGGCTTTGTTTCTTTTCAGGCTATTATTCTGGAAATCTCTAGGGTCAAAATAGTTGATGGCTTAAACGGGTTAAGATTTGATCAGAAAACCGTCAGTCGATGCTTGAATAAAACTTGTTCTCCAACCATCACGGGTTACACTTTCAAAAGTTAGTTTTAACTTATCCCAAAACTATTCTAAGGAGATATTTTGCTTTACCTCAGCCTTGCAATAATGACCAGCGCCTCCATAGCACTGATATTTAAATTTAGCGAAAACCGTGACATGGACAGGTACGTCGTTACCAGCTTCAACTACCTTGCCGCCTCGATAGTTAGCCTGACGATAATTTTGATTAACGATCTCCAGCTACCGTTCATCTCTTTCCCCGTGGGTTTCAAGGAGCTCTTGACTGCAATTCCACCCGCGGCAACTGGAACCGACTCCACGAGCAGTATACTCTGGGGGTTGATCGTAGGGGTACCAGCAGGCCTATTTTTCTTTCTGGCTTTTATTTACTACCAGAAAGGAATCAGGGAAAACGGTGCCGGACTGGCAGGGGCTTTCTCAAAAATTGGGATCTTGATACCAATGATCATTTCAATACTGGTCTGGAACGAGGTACCCACGGTTTTACAGTGGTCTGGTATAGGTATTTCAATACTTTCCATTTTAATCGTCAACTTGCCCGAACAGTCCCTGGACTCGGACAAAATCAGGTTATCACTTCTGGCGCTGTTTCTGTTCAGCGGTCTGGCGGAATTTTCAAACAAGGTATTTCAAAAATACGGTCTGGTTCAGGACAAGCTTGTATTCTTGTTCTTCGTATTTTTCACCGCTTTCGTCGTAAGCGGTTTTTTTCTTGCCTCGAGAAGAAAAAAACTGGACCCCCGCGCGATGCTCACCGGGGCAATTGTTGGTCTGCCGAATCTTTTCTGTTCCTACTTTCTAATACTTGCCCTGGACGGAATCAAAGCTTCTGTTGTATTTCCGGTCTATACTGCCACGACCATCGTAGTGATAAACCTGGGTGGATACCTTTTATTCGAGGAAAGGCTGGCCAGGAAAGAGAGGTTTTCGGTTGTTTTGATGGTTGTTGCTCTCGTCCTGATAAATCTGTAGGCAGGTATCCCTAATGTGACTGCATAAAGTTAGCGGTTTATACTTAAACTGGAGAGGTAAAAGCTAAGATACCCCTGGCAGTTCTCGGCTATTTTCAGTTATATTACCACGTTAAGCAGTTCATTAACCAATTTATCTGACTTTATTTGGCTCCTGGAGGAAACACCCTTAAAATCTAGGAAAATGCCGCCTTAATTGGTAAACTTGATCCTTAAAAGCAACTAAAATTTCGGTGATCCGATTGGTCTCATTTTTGCATACAGCGGACTGGCAACTGGGGCAGACGTTACGGATGGTTGGTAAAAGTAAAGCCGAGCAACTCCGTTCCGCCAGGTTAATTGCCGCAAAGAACTTGCTGGAACTTGCGGAAGAACTAGACGTGGACTTTGTCGTCTCGGCCGGAGACAATTTTGAATCAAACCAGGTAGGAAGAGAACTCCTGCGTAAGACCCAAAATGTCCTGGGGGACTTTCCCGAAATACCGATATATATCATTCCAGGCAATCACGACCCCCTAATGGAGGACTACGCTTTTAAGACCGATCCGCTCAACTCGGTCGGAAACAACGTCAATATATTAACCAGAGAGCAGCCGGTAGAAGTGCCAAATACTTCAGTAGTACTCTATCCCGGAATTTGCAGGAGGAAGAAGAGTTCTCAGAGCCCGCTGGAATGGGTCCCGGGTAGAGGAGAAGACGACCAAATCAGAGTCGGCCTCGCCCACGGAAACTGGATGAAGATTCCCGACCTCCCCAGGGACGATTACCCAATTGAGGAAAAGGCGGCGAAAAAGCACGATCTGGATTACCTGGCTATGGGTCACTGGCACTCCACTTTTCCTGATCCGGCGGATTCCTCCAATGAAAGAACCTTTTATTCCGGAACTCCCGAACCGACAGGGTTCAACGAAAACGATAGCGGTAACGTCCTCCTTGTAGAAGTTGATTCACCCGGAGATATACCCAGAGTAGAGAAACACGAAGTCGCCGAGTACAGCTGGGTCAAAAAAGAGGCCAACCTGAGTGACGAGGTTTCGGTCGAGAGACTGGAGGACGATCTGAAGTCAGACAACTACGATGAAAAAAATACCCTGCTCAGGCTCAAACCCGGAGGTACGATCCCTCTAAAAGTCATGGAAAAGTTCGACGAGTTGACCGAAAAGCTTGAAGATTCTTTCTTCTACCTCGACGTCAGGGAAGAGGACCTCGACCTCGCCCCTTCAGAGCAAGAGGTGGAGGAACTCGTTGCCGGCACCGGCTGGCTGGGAGATGCCGTAGAATACCTGGAAAAACTTGCCTCCGGAGAAAGCCCTGACCCGCCAGAAAAATGGAAAATGGACGAACCACCGACAAAGAAGGAAGCACAGCGTGCCCTGGAAATACTTTACGGTAGGCTGCAAAAAGAGGATTTATAAAATGATATTCAAAAAAATAAGGCTGGAAAACTGGCGCGGACTCTACGATTCGGAGATCAACCTGAACTTGAACGAATCACTAAACGTGGTTACGGGTCCGAACGAATCGGGTAAGAGCACCACCCTCGAAGCAATAAAGCTTGCCCTTTCGACAAAAGCGTCCTCGAGGAAGAGTGCCGTAAAAAGCTGTCAGCCCTGGGGTACGGATTTAAAACCGCGGGTCGAGCTGGAGTTTCGCGCGAACGGAAAGGATTACAGGCTGAAAAAGACTTACCTGAAGTCAACTGGTAATACGTCTTTTGCGGAAAAACTCGAGGATGGGAGCTGGACAACCCTGGCCGAGGACGACGACGCACATGACAGGTTCCTGAAAACCCTGGATCTGACTGGTGCAGAAGGTTTCTTCCGCTCCCTGTGGGTTCCGCAGGGGGGGAACCTGAAGCTGGAAGTTAACGAAGGATTGCAATCAAGGATTGAAGAGGCCGTAGGGACTGCGACCTCCGAAGCCGGCGATGCCATTCTGGATTACGTAGTAGATAATGTCGGAAACGTTGAAAATACGGGCTGGTTGACCAAGAAACGAAGAAACCCGGCCTCCGGTTCGCCCTGGGCTGAGCTGGCGGATCAAATAGATCAGTTGGAATCCGAACTAGAAGAACTTAAGGGCAAACGTCGGGAGCATTACGACAGGCTGGAAGAAATAGGAGAGCTGCAGCAGGAGAAAAGAAACCTCGAAGAAAAATCTCGTCAAAAAGAGGAAGAGCTGGAAAAAAATCAGGAAAAGAAAAAGGAATGGGACGAATTCAGAGAAATCAAAGAAGAGGCCGAGGAGGCCCGGAAATGGTACGATCGGCTCATGAATGCCCGTCAGGACTGGGACGATCGGGTGGACAAAATAGAGGAAAAGGACGAAGAAATCGGCTCACTCCGGGAAAAACTAAACGAGTTAAAGAAGAAGAGGGACGAAAAGAAGTCCTTGTTTTCCGAAAGGGAGTCTCGTCATGAAGAAGCTCGTGGTAGCCTGGAAAAAAGCAAAGCGCGAATGAAATACCTTCTTGGGTTGCGGGCAGTAAAACTAAACGAGGAAATCGAAAACCTCGAGTCAGAAATTAGAGAGCTTAACGCCCCGGATGAGGATAGATTTAAAGAACTTGAGTCGGTCCACGAGGAACTGGAATCCTCCAGACGCCAGCTCGAGGCTTCCGAACTCTCGATAAAAATAAAAGCCAACGAAAGCCTTAACGGCACGCTGAAACTGGATGAGGAAAGCGAGAGGCTAACTTTGCCACAGGACGAAGACCTGGAAAGAGGTGCCGCAAAATCTTTCGAGCTAAAACTGGAAGACCTCCTCGACATTAGGGTAGAAACCGGAATGGAAGGAGCCCTTCAGGTGAAAAACGAGCTCGCAAATTACGAGGAAGAGCTGAAAGAGGCCTACCGCAAGTACGATGTGCAGGATTGGGAGGAACTTGCCGAAATACACGAAGAAGCCAAATCAAAGCGGGATAAACGAGAGGACTTACTCCAGTCCCTCTCCAGCCTAGCCCTTGAAAACCCGGAATCGTACTCGAGCGCTAAGCTGGATAATCTACGAGAATCAAGTTCGGAGTACCTGGACGATAGTTTTCTGAACTCTGCCCAGGAGGCGGAGCCCGACGAAATCAGGGAACGGATAAAGGAAAAGGAAGAAAGTATCACGGAGGAAAAGGAGCTATTAGAGAGGAAAAGGGAGGAGGTGGAATCCGCGGAAGATGGTCTCAACGAAATAAATGACGAAATCAAGGGAGTTCAAAACGAGATAGATACCAGGGTTCAGCTAAAAAAGCGGGAGATTGAGGGTTTGAACCAGACCAAAAAGGAAATAACCAAACTGGATGAAAGGTTCGATAAAGGGAACCTGGTCCAACAGGAACCCGGTTCCAGCTTTGATCGGAGTGCTGAAGAAAACGGTGAGCTCTACAGGGAGCTAGACCGGGCATGGGGTGAGGCCAGGGACAGGAGAGACGAACTGGAACACGAAGCCTCGAGAATCAAGCCCTCGGGCGAGGAAGTCACTGAGACGACCATAGAAGAAAAAGAAGGTGTTTTAGAAAAACTCAAAAATAAAACGCGGAAACTAGAAAAGAGAATAAATCGGCTTCAGGGGGAAATTGGCAACACGGCGGATGGACTTCACGAGAGAATCAGGGAGAAAAAAGAGGAATTGGGAGAAAAGAAAAGGCAACTGAAATCAACCAAAAAAGAGGTAAGGTCTCAGGAACTACTTCGTATTGCCCTCGAAAACTCAAAGGAGAAGACCAGTCGCAAGTACCTGGAGCCTATCCAGGAAAAAGTAGTGCCAAGAATAAGGGAAATGACTGACCGGAGGTATGAAGAGGTCAACTTCGATAGCGATATGAAGCCCGACTCATTAGTACAGCAGAGGAGGGAATCAAGAGCAGAAGAAGAGGAGCTCTCTTTTGGCACGAGAGAACAACTTTCCTTCCTGACCCGGCTGTCGATGGCCGAAGTGATAGGAGGCAATTCGAGAATTCCCGTAATTTTTGACGACAGCCTGGTAAATACGGACGAAAAGAGGATGAAATACTCCAGAAAATATCTGAAAGAGGCAGCCAGCTCATGTCAGATAATTCTGTTCACGTGCCACGGAGAAGATTACCACTGGGACGGAGAAGAAAACAGAATAGAATTAGGCCAGTTACCCTGATTAATCCAAACCAACCATATTACAGGTTTTCCCGTACTTTTCTCAGGTTTGCTTCTTTAGGAACTCCAGAGGCGATCCATTTTCAACCCAGTAAGATCGAGCAAATGTATGATGACCGCCGATCCGAGAACCGCCCAGAAGGTTATTGACTGGTGAAACCCGACCACTCCGTTCCACAGAGGGATTAGTAACGCAACCAGCAAAGCAACAAACTGGGTAAACTGGACTCTGGCTGTAGATAGAATCTCACCCGTCAGATCCCCGGTCGATGATATCTTTCTGCTGTCGTAAATAACGAGAAAAAATAAGACGGAAATAACCAGTACAATGGCTAATTTTATCGGAAAGCCGGAAAAGCCGATCCAGATGGTAGGAGCCCTGTAGAAGAAGTAACCGGCCGCTGCAGCCATTACCCCACCCGGAATCAGTTGCGCTCTATTCGGCCTATCCATGACCCCATCAGCCAGAAATATAACTGCACCAACGGCCGTTACCACCCAGGAAAGCGAGTAGCCAAGCCAAATTCCCAGTCCAGCCGAGAGCAGGTTATCGATTGGCCCTGCCTTAAGCCCGGTAGTTCTGTTGAGTACACGGAACGAAAATAGTGCCCAGAACGGCAACAAAAGGCTTGGTACGCCGTTGAAGACGATGGCCGCTACCTGACCCCCAACAACCAAAACCGCGGTCAGGTGGTAGTCCGGGTCCAATTCTCTTGCAAGGGCCCAGGCAAGAAAAACCGAAAAAAAGGACCCGGCCGCAAAGCCAAGAGAGCTTAGCACTTTTCCGCCGGAAATATAAGAACTAATCCCGAACCCAAGAAAGGAACCAACCGAAGCGACAATGATGAAAAGATTACTCGGGTAATTGGGGTCAACGGGCCTTCCCAGATTTGAAAGCCCACTTGAGTCGTTCATGTTATCTCACCTTATATTTTCACCGGTCAGCTTGGTAGATTAGGAGTAATCTTTAACGTCTTTAATCGTTTCTTATAAGTACGCTATATTTATTAGATTAATTATTTTAAAACTCGACCAGTATAACAAGTAATTCGGGAGGGGTGTGAAGACAACAGAGTATACGTCGGTAACAAACCAGGGACCATGACGGTTTTCTGAGACTGGGTTAATCTACACTGTTTTGCTTGATTAA
>CAZDMI010000071.1:0-6969 GCA_964506635.1 uncultured Thermotogae bacterium | reverse complement strand
AGTTAGGAGGAAGCTCAATGGCACTGCCAGGACGTGACGTAAAACCGGACATAAAGCACGGAAGCAAGTTGGTTGGGAAGTTCGCCAATTATATAATGCAGGACGGTAAGAAGAACCGAGCTTATAAGATAATCTATAATGCATTTTCTTTGATAGAAGAGAGGGAAGGAGAGCCTGGGGTAAAAGTATTCCGGGAAGCTATTGATAACATATCGCCAGAACTGGAAACGAGAAGCAGGAGAGTAGGAGGTGCCAATTATCAGGTTCCTTATGAAGTACCACCTGCAAGGCAGGTGGCTCTCTCCCTTCGCTGGTTAGTTGACGTGGCATTGGACAGAAACGAACCCCGGATCGAAGGCCGCTTGGCAAACGAGATAATTTTAGCCAGCAATAAGGAAGGGGAAGCTTACGAGAGAAAGCTTGAATCCCACCGACGTGCAGAGGCTAATAAGGCCTTTGCTCATTATCGCTGGTAATCCTCGGCGATTCACTTAAATTTTGGTTTTTATCTTTTTTTAATTTGTATATATTGCTTTAACTTTTTGGGTAGAGGTATGAGAAAGGTAAGGGTAAAATAATTATGACTATGACTAAACAGAGAACAGATGAGATCGTGGACGAAGAACTCAGGGACGAGGAGTTAGAGGAAGTAAGAAATATCGGGATAATGGCGCATATAGATGCAGGGAAAACTACGGCAACGGAACGCATGCTCTATTACACCGGCCGTACTTACAAGATAGGCGAGGTCCACGACGGGGATGCCGAAATGGACTGGATGGATCAGGAAAAGGAAAGAGGTATAACCATTACCTCTGCTGCAACGACCTGTTACTGGCGCGACCATCAAATTAATATAATCGATACACCCGGCCACGTCGACTTTACTGCAGAAGTGGAAAGGTCGCTGCGTGTTCTGGATGGAGCTGTGGCTCTCTTTTCCGGAGTGGAAATGGTGGAATCACAGTCCGAGAAGGTCTGGCGACAGGCTGACCGTTACGATATACCGAGGCTTGCCTTCGTCAATAAACTGGACAGGAGCGAGTCCAGGTACGATAAAACGATAGAAATGATCGAGGAGCGGTTAGGGGTTACCACCCTGCCGCTTCAACTAGTTTACAGGGACGAGTCGGATGAACTCGTCGGAATGGTTGACCTGATTAAAATGTCATTGCTTACCTGGGATCAGGAATCTAAAGGAGCTGAATACAAGGAAAAACCGATTCCGGAAGATATCCGCGACAAAGCGAAAAGGTGGAGAAGCGACCTTTTTGAAAAGCTGGCCCATTACGAAGATGAATTCATGATGAGGTACCTGGACGAAGAGGAAATTCCCAGGGACCTGATAGATAAGGCGATAAGAAAGGCCACGATAGAGGAAGCCGCCGTGCCTGTACTTGGCGGTTCAGCACTCAAGAACGTGGGGATTCAGCCAATTTTGAATGCCGTCGTCGATTACCTTCCGAGCCCGAATGACGTACCGGCAGTAGAGGGCTACAGAGTCGGAGGGGAAGAAGAGGAAGAAGAAGAGGTGCGTCGCTACCCTTCCCCGGAAGAACCCTTTGCGAGCCTCGCTTTTAAGGTAACGACGGACCAGTATACCGGAACGATGATTTACTTGAGGATATACTCCGGTACTCTGGAGGAAGGGGATAACCTTTATAACCCCAACTCCGGTGAAAGGGAAAGGGTCTCGAGGATGTTCCACATGCACGCCAACCGGCGAGAAAGGATAGAGGAAGCAAAGGCCGGTGATATCGTTGCTGTCGTGGGGCCTGATCATACTTCAACAGGGGAAACATTATGCAGTGTAGATGACCCACTGGTCCTCCAGCGAATTGACTTTCCGGAGCCCGTAATTTCGGTTGCCATCGAACCGCGAAAGGAAGCGGACGAGGATAAGTTAAATAGTGCGATCAACAAACTCGCGAAGGAGGACCCGACTTTCAAGGTTGAGTCGGACCCGGATTCCAATCAGACGATTATCTCCGGCATGGGTGAGCTGCACCTCGAGATATTGACCAGGCGCCTGAAGGAAGAATTCGACGTAGAGGCTCAGGTCGGTAAGCCCAGCGTAACTTACAAGGAAACACTGAGGTCGGAGTCCGACATAGACGAGGAATTCGCCAAACAATCCGGCGGTAGAGGGCAATACGCACGAGTTAAGGTTAAATACGAACCTCTGAAAAGAGGTTCTGGTGTAGTTTTTGAAAGTAGCATTCGAGAGGGAAAGGTTCCAAAAGAATATATAAATTCCGTCGAAGCCGGGATCAAGGAAGCTCTAGGCAACGGAAAGCTGGCCGGATATTCAGTTACTGACGTCAAAGCCACTCTTTACGACGGTGACCACCATCCGGTTGATTCTTCTGACATAGCCTTCAAGGCAGCGAGTTCCAGGGCTACTGCACGTGCCATGAAAGGTAACTCGCTGCTGCTTGAACCGATAATGGAGGGGGAAGTTTTTGTACCTCCTGATCACGTCGGTGACGTTATGGAAGACATATCAAAGCGCCGCGGGGAGGTTGCGGGTATTGAAAACCGTGAGGGGGTTCAGCTTATCGAGTTTGAGCTTCCACTGGCGGAGTCCTTTGGTTACGCTACAAGGCTACGTTCAATAACTCGAGGACGGGGAACTTATTCGCTGAGTTTTTCTCACTACAAAGTTGTGCCAGAAAAGGTAAAGGAAGAAATTTTAAATAAACGGGGTTATTAAACATGGCAAGAGAAAAAATACGAATAAAGCTCAAAGGATACGATCACGAATTGGTCGATAGGTCCGTGGAAAAAATAGTTGCGACCGCCGAGGAAACCAGAGCAAAAATCTCCGGCCCGGTACCGCTTCCGACGGAGAGGAAGCTCTATACCGTTCTTAGATCGCCTCACGTAAATAAAACGTCGATGGAGCACTTTGAGCGAAGAATTCACAACAGGCTAATAGATATCCAGGAACCCACTTCCGAGACCATAAATGCACTTATGGATATCGAGTTGCCTACGGGAATAGACGTAGAAATTAAGCTTTAGTTTCATAGGTGACCTAAGAAAATTTGGAGGTTAACAAAATGTTAGGGACGTTAGGGGAAAAAGTTGGAATGACTCAGTACTACGAAGAGTCGGGTGCCGCCGTAGGGGCCACGGTAATCAAGGCCGAGCCTGCAGTAGTTGTTCAGGTAAAAACGTTGGAGAAAGATGGCTATAGGGGCGTGCAGCTTGGTTACAAGGATACGGAAAAAAGGAAGTTGACCAAGCCGATGAAGGGGCACTTTGACAAACACAACGTTAGCCCGAAAAAGTTCCTGGCCGAATTCCGGCTGGAGGATCCTTCTCAGTATAGCTCCGGGGACGAGGTAACGGTTGGAAGATTCGAAGAAGGAGGCTTTGTTGACGTAACCGGTAATTCAAAAGGCAAGGGTTTCCAGGGAGTAGTAAAGAGATGGGATTTTTCCGGGGGGCCGAAAACTCACGGATCCCGCTTTCACAGAAAACCCGGATCGATCGGCATGTGTGTCGAACCCGGTAGGGTCTTAAAGGGAAAGAAGCTGCCCGGTCGGACAGGCAACGAAAAGGTGACGATTCAAAACCTGAAGGTATTGAGGGTGGACCCGGAGGAAGATCTTTTGGTTATAAAGGGATCGGTTCCAGGACCACGAGAGAACTTACTGAGAATTAGGAGTAGCAATGATTAACCTTGAAGTGAAAGATAGCGAGGGCGGTGGCGGAGAAGAACTCGAGGTTTCGGAAGAACTGCTCGGTCTCGATTTCCACAATGATTTACTGTACCGGGCGGTAAAGGCGTACAGGACAAACGGCAGATCCGGGACGGCCAGTACCAAGGATCGGTCAAAGGTAAAAGGGTCAAACCGGAAACCCTGGCGTCAGAAAGGGACGGGCCGGGCCAGACATGGTTCCAGGGCTTCCCCGCTATGGAGTGGCGGTGGAGTAATTTTTGGTCCGGAACCGAAGAATTACGAGATGGATCTTCCGAAAAAGATGAGGCGCAAAGCAATAAGAAGTGCACTTTCGACGAGGTTTTCCGAAGGCGGTCTGGCTGTCGTAGAGGAGCTGAATTTTGAAGAGCCCAAGACGAAAAAAGGTCTTGCCGTTCTGGACGAGTTTGATTTACCCGGGGATGCTCTTATAATTGTCTCTCAGGAAGAGGATAGCTGGAAAATAAGCAAGAGTTTTAGCAATATCCCTGATGCTCTCTACATATCCACTTCTCAAATAAGTGCATACGAGATTTTGAA
Source organism: uncultured Thermotogae bacterium (assembly GCA_964506635.1). Classification (GTDB taxonomy): domain Bacteria; phylum Bipolaricaulota; class Bipolaricaulia; order M55B111; family M55B111; genus JAGXLP01. The sequence goes on along the minus strand of CAZDMI010000071.1, from coordinate 2,722 downwards.
TCACGAAGGAATCCTTCTGACGAGGGAAGCAGTAAGGGAACTGGAAGATAATCTGCTTGACAAAAGCAAAGCAACCTAGGTGGTTATAATGGAATTAAGCAGAGAGGATATCGTAATTGAACCAATAGTGACTGAAAATTCCTGGCGTTTACAGGAAGAAAGCAATAAGTACGTATTTCGAGTACATCCTGAAGCGAATAAAATAATGGTTCGTGAGGCCGTTGAGGAGCTATTTGACGTAGAGGTTCTGGACGTAAACACGATGAACCTCAATGGAAAGCCAAAACGAGAGCAGTTAAACCAGGAAAAAGGTGAAACTAGTTCATGGAAGAAGGCTTACGTAAGGCTTTCCGAAGGGGATCGCATTGATATATTTGGATAGGTTAAGGTGAAAACATGGGAGTAAAAAGATTCAAACCCGTAACGCCAGCGAAAAGACATGCAGAAGTTACAGATTTCGAAGAGCTGACCACTGACGAGCCAGAAGAATCCTTGCTCGAGCCGTTGAAGAAGTCAGGTGGAAGGAATAATCAGGGTAAACAGACGGTTCGCGGTCGAAGCGGTGGCCACAAGAGGAAGTACAGAAAGATTGATTTCCTCAGGGACAAGGAAGGAATCAAGGCAAAGGTAATGAGTCGGGAGTACGATCCCAACAGATCGGCCTGGATAACTTTGCTGCTGTACGAGGATGGAGAAAAACGCTATATAATATCTCCACTTAAATTAGAAGTTGGGAATAAGGTCGAGGCCGGTGAGGAAGCAGAAGTCAGGCCCGGTAATGCATTGCCTTTGAGAAGGATTCCGGCAGGAAGTCCAATCCATAATCTGGAATTTTCGCCCGATACTGGTGGAAAGATCGCGCGTTCCGCCGGTGTTGATGCCCGAATAGTTGCCAAGGATCCGAAAAAAATTGACGTAAAATTACCTTCGGGCGAGGTCCGCTCTTTTGATCCGGAATGTAAAGCGACGATTGGTCAGGTGAGTAACCCAGGTCATAAGAACGAAAAGAGTGGAAAAGCAGGACGAACCAGCCATCTTGGCCGAAAACCCAAGGTTAGAGGTGTGGCCAAGAACGCAGTCGACCACCCGCATGGTGGAGGAGAAGGTAGGGCTTACATAGGTAGACCTCCAGTTTCCCCTACGGGAGTGCCTGCAAAAGGTGGAAAGACCAGAAAAGCAAAGGAAAGTGACAAGAAAATTATCAAGAGACGGACAAATGAAGAGAGGGGGTAAGAAATGCCGAGATCAGTAAAGAAAGGACCTTACATAAAGGATAGTCTCGAAGAGAAGGTCGAACGAGCCAAGACGGGAGAGCTGGAAGAGATAAAGACATGGTCCAGAGATTCGACGATTTTACCCAAAATGGTCGGGCTTACTATCAAGGTTCACAACGGCCGCGACCACGTACCAGTTGAGATATCGGAGAACATGGTCGGTCACAAGCTGGGAGAGTTTGCTTCCACGAGAACGTTCAGGGAGCACGGCGGCATCAAGAAGAAAGAACCGGTGACACCGGTAGGATAACATGAAAGAAGCCAAAGCGATTACGAAAAATGTCAGGGTATCACCGAAAAAAGCTAGGCCGGTGGCCGATGCAGTTCGGGGAGAGTCCGTCGATGAAGCCCTGAAGACTGTAAAGTTCTCAAAGAAAAAAGCCGCCCGGTTTTTACAGGATACTCTAGAATCGGCCGTGGCTAATGCTCAGCACAACCATGACATGGCCGTAGATGAACTTAAGGTAAAAGAAGCTGCAATTGATGAAGGGCAGACGATGAAACGGATGAAGCCAAGGGCTCAGGGTAGAGCCGACGTTATGAAAAGAAGGCAGAGTCATATTAAAGTGATCCTAGTGGAGGAAGAATAATGGGACAGAAAATAAATCCGGTCGGTTTCCGCATTGGGGTAAATAAAAAGTGGGAATCCAATTGGTACAGCGACGATAAGGCCCCGGAGTACGTGGCCGAGGATCGCGAGATCAGGGATATAATAGAGGAACGCTATAGAGGTGCTGGCATAGCCAAGGTAAGCATCGAGAGACCGCGGGACGATAGAATTTCCATAATTATCGTTTCCGCCAGACCCGGGATCATAATTGGTAAGGGTGGAAGTGAAATAAATAACTTTCAGCAAGAACTGAGCGAGCAAACGGACAGGAACGTAAATATATCAGTCAAGGAAGCTGACGATCCGCATTTACAGGCTCAGCTCATAGCACAGGAAGTTGCGTTTCAGATTGAAAACAGGATTCCACCCAGCAGAGCGATGAAAGAAGTTATTTCCCGGTCCATGTCAAAAGGGGCAAAAGGTGTAAAGGTAAAGTGTTCCGGCAGGATTGGAGGAGCAAATCTTGCAAGGTCGGTATCTCAGGACGAAGGGCGTATACCTCTCCAGACGATAAGGGCGGATATTGATTATGGCTTTATCGAAGCCCGGACTAAGTACGGGCCGATCGGTGTCAAGGCTTGGGTGTTTAGAGAAGAGATACTACCCGAAGGGGTGCCCGAGGGTTTGAGTCTATAATTTTTCCAAGGTAAGGATGGTAACAAATGGCATTATATCCAGCTGATACGAAACATAGAAAACAACAAAGAGGTCGAACAAAGGGGAAGGCCAGCAAAGGTAATACCGTATCGTTTGGTGAATACGGGATTCAATCCACGGATCCAGGCTGGTTAACCAGCAAGCAGATAGAAACTGCGAGAATGACTCTCGCTCACGAGAC
>CAZDMI010000070.1:0-7010 GCA_964506635.1 uncultured Thermotogae bacterium | reverse complement strand
CGCTGAGCTACGCCGGCAAGCGCAAAAATTATATTGTTGTCCCCTTGCCCTTTCAACTCGGACGGAACCGTGTTTCCTTCTTTTATTAATGAGCCTTGATGGTAATTGACTTTTTCTGTGATTTCACAAGATGGGATTTACCCGATTAGGCTGAACAGGTCGAGAATCAGTTTGTTGAGGTAATATACGCTGCTGATCGCGACGGGATAGAGAACTACGATGGAAATCGCAATTGGGAAGTACCCCATGCTGGCGTTTGAGTTACCGGTATATAGCTCCCTGTAGCTTTCAATCGACCGATCAAATTTCCAATCCTCTACCAGGTTCAGATAACTGATAAACCTGGTTTCTACTACCTCATCAGGTAGCTTCCGGAATATTTTGTAGGGGGAATCCTCCAAAATCTTCCGCCTAAGATAGAAGAAAACTCTCCCCAGCCCGAGGACGTACATGATCAGCCAGCCCGTACCACCGCCAGAGCCGGCCAGGTTGAACAGCCCGTGAGCCAGGATTGCAACTAACAGGGCCTGAGCGATTAGCCAGCCTCGCTTTCTGGTCTCTTGAACGAATCTTGCCCGCCCGAGGAAGTAACCGCTGACGGCGTTGATTAGCACATGGCCCGGAAATGCCCGTTGCCAGGTGATGAATTGAAAAGCCCGAGCGGCCTGGTTTCCTTCCTCCCCTACGTACGGCAGAGTCTGGGAAAAGATGTAGGAGAAATCCTCGTAAGCGCCGAAACCGGCCCCGATCAGCCCCATGTAGAGCATGGCGTCCATCCCCTCGGAAAAGTCCTTGAAGTCAAACCGCCAGACGAGTAGGAAGAACGCGATCAGTTTTACTATCTCTTCCGGAATTGCCGCCTGGACGAAGGCGCTGTAAGTCCGAGCGAGAAAACTACCCCCGTAAAAGCTTTCGGCGAATCCCGGGATTCCCGCGTGGATGGTATTTATCAGGATTATTGAAAGAACCCCGCCGGTGAAGGCGATCCCGACCGGGATTATCGATTCCCGTTTGTAGCTATCGGAAAGGTAGAGAATCCCCGCATAAGCTAGAGATATGAACCAGCCGAGATAGATAGAGCGAAAAAATAAAGCCATATTTACCTCATCCCTGAAAGTCTAGCGGCTTTTTGTTAGCAGAACAAAACCCAGCCTCGTGACAAGTTTGAGGACCCGAGGGTAAAATTAAAGGTGGGAGGCTATCCTTCTTTCATCCCCGGAATGGGCACAGGGATGAATGGAGCAGTAAACGTTCATATCAGTTTCTTCTTCGAGCTTCTCCTTGACCTCGCCGACGACCACGTCGGATTCTTTCAATCTGGTTTCCGGGTCGAGTTCGAGATCGAAATCGACGTGAACAGCCTTTGGACCGATGTACTCACCGATCATGTCGTGGACACCTTGGGCGTCCTCATGAGACATTATGATCTCCTTCAGGTTTTGGTAGAATTCGTCTTTCGGTGATTCCCCGATTAAAGTACTGATGTTTTCCTTAATCAGCAGGAAGGCGTCGAAGGAAATTATCAGGGCAATTACTATCGTGGCAATTGGGTCTCCGATATTGAGCTGGAAGAAATAGATCAGCCCGAGCCCGATCATGCTGGCTATCAGGGAAAGGGCGTCGTTTATCGTGTCGAATAGCTCGGTTTTTATACTGACTTCCCTTCCACGACCGTACTTAAACAGTAGGGGCAACGGAACGAGGTTAAGCAGAAAGGAGCCGATCAATACGTAGAAGGCCCACTGAAAGTTGCCGGTAAAGGCGGTTGGGTTAATAAGCTGTGCCACCGCCGCCTCGATCAACTGGTAGCTGGTGATGGCGATGAAAACTATAGCTACGACCAGTGAAGCTACGCTCTGGAGCCTCCTGTGGCCGAAGGGGTGCTCTCGATCCCCACCTTTTTCGCTGATCTTTACGCTGACGAGTGTCACCAGAACCGTAACTATGTCCGTGATGTTGTTGAGTGCTTCGCCCAGGAGGAAGAGGAGCCCGGTTACGGAAAAAGCGATCAACTTTGCCACCGTAATGACTATTCTGGTGGAAAGTGTCAGTAACAGAATAAAGTTTTTGTTCGGGGATTCGGATTCCATGGTAAAACTATTCCAAAAGAGCGCAGTGATAATAGCCAGATTTATACCAGTGCTGCCAATGCAAGCTCGGGAATGAACTACCTTGAAAGTTCCTGGGCCAGTTCGTACAGCTCCATGTCGAGCTGTTTCTCCTGAGAAAAGACCTCCGAGTACTCTACCGGCTCAATGTTCTGGCCCTGAAGACCAAGCATAATTCCACCCTCGCCGTTTGCCAGGCGTGTGACTGCTTCCGCTCCGAGCCGAGAAGCAATGCTCCTGTCAAAGGCAGATGGGTTACCACCGCGCTGCATGTGTCCCAGTACCGTGACCCGGATCTCAAAGCCTATTTCTTCCTTCAGGTGATTGCCCACGTAGTGAGCGGCTGAGCCATCGTCATAAATACCCTCGGCAACCACGACGATCATGTGCTCTTTCCCGCGCTTGTAACCTTCGTAAATTCCTTTTGCCACCTCGTCCATGTCGTATTCCACTTCGGGTACCAGAATTACCTCGGCACCTCCGCTCATGCCACCCATGAGGGCTATGTAGCCGGAATTTCTTCCCATTACCTCTACGATGAAAGTACGTTCCAGGGCGGATGCCGTAGTTCGGATCCGGTCGATCGATTGTACTACGGTATTTAATGCCGTGTCTACGCCGATGGTCATGTCCGTACCGTAAATGTCGTTATCGATGGTTGCCGGAATACCGACTGTTGGAATACCTTCCTCGTTTAAGGCACGCGCTCCCCGCAGCGTTCCGTCACCGCCTATGACGATTAGTCCTTCGATTTCTTCCTGGTTCAGGTTTCTTATGGCCTTAGTTCGTTCTTTTTCCTCCTTGAATTCCGGTGCGCGTTTACTGCGCAGGATCGTACCGCCCTTTTCAATTATCCCGCTGACGTCTTTTACGTTGAATTCCTCAAAATCGGCTGCCAGACAACCCTTGTACCCGCTATGAATTCCTACCGTCTCCAATCCCATTGCCCTACCTTTCCTGACTGCAGCTCGAATTGCGGCATTCATTCCAGGTGAGTCCCCGCCACTGGTTAAAATACCTATTCTCTTCATATTCCCCCCACCTTGGTAGATCTTAAAATTGCCTTTATTTGCTGAATCCACTCCAGCATGAGTCTAGTTATAAGGAAGTTGTTCTTCACGTGCTCTTTGCCGTTCTGACCTATTTCGTTTTTCAGCGAGTCGTCCTCCATTAGCTGAACGACCCTTTCGGCAAAACAGTCGTAATCCTCCGGGTCGCAGAGGAAACCCGTTTCCTCGTCAATTACCTGGAGAGGGATCCCACCCACGTCGGATGCGACCACGGGAGTTCCTTTCCACAACGACTCCGTAACCGTTAAGCCAAACCCTTCCCTTTTCGATTTCTGGATTACGACGTCCGACAGAGACTGGATCGCGTTTACGAGCAATTCGCTGTGCTTGTTTATGATCGTTACGTCCTCTAGCCCTTTTATCTTTTTCTTTAGTTCCCGGAAGATTTCCTGCCCCTCGGGATCGTCACTGGCCGGTGCGCCGAGCAGTACCAACTGTGCGTCGATTGATTTCTTCACCTTTTTAAATACTTCTATCACGCCAAGCGGATCCTTCCATTTGTCGAAACGGGAGACCTGACTCATCATTGGCTTGTCCAGATTTATGCCGTGGTCCTCGAGAGCCTGGACCCGTTTTGATTTTTCCAGCTTCCTGTTCTTCATGGTCAGGGGGTCTATTGCCGGAGCTATCAACGACTTTTCGTTCGGTAAGTCGGATTGGGCAAATTTATCCGCTGAAAATACGGTGTTATCGTAACGCAGTATAAATTTTTTAATGTAACTCCAGGCTTCTTGATTCGGTTCGGAAAGGTCTATATGGCAGCGCCAGACCCAGGGCTGACGCTTCGGGTAAAAGCTTATCAACGGGAGAGGTTGAGGGTCGTGGACGATCATCACGTCGTGTTTGATGTGAGTAAAGCGGGAAAAGAGCTCGTTGATGCCGGTGTAGATGCTCTTTTCGTGTTCCGACACCGATACGTCCTCTCCCTGAAGTGCGTTGTGCCACTTCTTCGTAATCGGGAAGAAATCGGCCGTACCGTGAATTACCCGCCATCCGTACTCTAACCCCAGGTCGTTCATCAGGGGCACCGCACTCCAGAGCATTTCGGCCACCCCTCCACCGGTGAAGGTGGAATTTACGTTTAATATCCTCTTCCCCCGAAGCGGAGTGCTCTCCTTGAAGAGAACAGAAATTACCTTATCCCCTACAATGTCGCGGTAGTCCTCTATCTTCCTTCCGTCCATTTAAATCTAAAACCCTCCGTTGTTGTTTTTCCGCTAGGAAATATTATCACCAGGTAGAATCTGGTTATATGAAAACCTTCCCGAGATATCGAGAAGATCGTTACCAGGTCAGTTGAAGGCTGAATGCGAAACCCCGGCTTCTGTCTCCTATAGCTTAATGAATTATTCTCCGCGGTTCAAAACTTTCCGGTTCAACTTATCCCTTGCGGGGCCTTTACTGCCCCAGATAATCGTGAAGGGCTGAAAGAAAATCGTTAACCGCGCCCGGGTTCTCAAGACGGTATTGGGCTCTCGTATCGGGGTTTTCCTCTTCGCCCACCAGAATCGGGAACCCGTTTTCGACTTTTTCTAAAACGGCGAACGCGTCTTCGTCCGTCGTGTCGTCCCCAATGTATATCGTCGGTGGGTTGTCCCATTTCCGACGCAGGAGATCTACGGCATCGCCCTTATTCCACTCTGCAGGACGGATTTCAACCAGTTTGGCGCCCTGGATGACCTCGAGCAGAGTAATTTTGTGTCGATTCCAGATTTCGTAAAACTTTTGTTTAACTGTCTCGGTTTCTCCCTCGTACTGGCGGTAGTGCAGGGCAAGCCCGAAGCCCTTGTTTTCAATGATGATTCCCTCTAATCCTCCGAAAGCTTCCCGAACTTCCGCGTTGATTTTTTTAATTGTCCCTCTTATTTTCTCGCCCGTTTCCGGTTTTCTGACCCTTCCGTCCTGAAGGCGGATTTTCAAACCGTGGTTCCCGGCCAGAGTAACGTTTTCAAGCGGAACGAGTTCCGTTAACTCGTCGAAACCCCGTCCACTGATAACGGCCAAGTGTAAGTCCTTGAGCGCCGCCAGTTGGTTGAGTAGCTTTGCCGTTTTCTCCGGGAGTTCGGTCTCGCTCGGCACCCCCGTAAAATGAACCAGGGTGCCGTCGAAATCCGTACAGAACAATAGCTCCCGAGATCCTGTCAGCACGGGACCCAGAAGGTTTTTAAGCGAAGTTTCTTCGGGGTGAATTAATTCGGTCATTGCTGACTGTGCAAACTAAGTTCCCACTCGTCCAGGAACCTGTCCCTCCACCAGTGGACGTCCATCTGTTCCAGCTTACGGGACATCTTGGCGAACTTCTCCTCCTGGACCTCTTCGGGTGTTGTAATTGCTTCGTGTACGGCGTCAGCGACTCCGACGGAGTTGTAAGGGTTGACCTGCAATGCTTCGCCCAGGGTTTCCGCAGCACCAGCGAACTCGGAGAGGATGAGCATTCCTTTGTCCCTGGTGGCGACGTATTCCTTTGCAACGAGGTTCATTCCATCGATGAGTGGCGTTAAAAGCCCAACGTCCGCGGCAAGGTAGTAGGGGATTAATTGTTCTTGAGGCAGGTGCTGGTAGAAGTAGCGGATGGGCACCCAGTTCTCCCCTCTGAGTTCACCGTTTATTTCGGCTATGCCCTGTTCGATTTTTTTTCGCATATCCTGGTACTCCTTTACCTTGGAGCGGCTAGGAGAAATCCTTTCCACGAAGCTGACTTCACCTTTGTACTGAGGATACTTCTCGAAAAAAGTGCTTATTGCCTCGATTCTCCGGTCAATTCCTTTGGTATAGTCGAGCCTGTCGACGCTGAGTACTATCTTCTGGGAGGAAAAGTTCTGCTCTAGTTGTTTTGTCTTTTCTTCCCTTTCCGGCGTACTTTTGAAGAAGTCAGTATCTATACCAAGCGGTATGTCCTTTACCCGGGCCTGCTGGGAATTCATTCTCGCGATGCTTTCGTTCCTGTTTGCTGCCCCTCCGAGTTTGAACACGGAATCGAGGAAGTTATGAACCAGCCAGGAAGTATGGAAACCGATAAAATCAGCCCCGAGCATACCTTTGACGAGTTCCTGTTTCCAGGGAATTATTCCGAAAGTTTCCCAGGGGGGCCAGGGAATGTGCCAGAATAGCCCGATTTTAGCGTCCGGTTCTTCCTGCTTGATCATTTGGGGAACGAGAGCCAGCTGGTAATCCTGTACCCATATCTTGTCCCCTGGCCTGTATTCTTCCAGCACGCTTTCCGCAAACCTTCTGTTTACCTTTTTGTATATTTCCCAGTTGTCCCCTTCCAGGTTCGCCTTGTGGGGAAAGGAATGACATATTGGCCACATGGTGGAATTCGAAAAACCGTAATAAAATCCGTTTATCTCCTCTCGCGACAGCTCAATCCTTTTGAGAGGGTATCCAATTTCGTCATTGGGTACGACTATTTTGTCCTCTTTGTCAACGACTTCGAAGTCAGCCTCTCCCCGTCCCCAGGCAATCCACAGGTTGTTCGAATCCTTCATCATCGGGTCAAGTCCGGTAGTTAAACCACCGGCAAGCTTCTCCTGTTCTATGCCATCTTCGGAATGTAGGTGTTGATAGGGTTCACCGTTTGAGACAACTATTAACCTTTCGTTTGACTCAGGGTGCGCCATCGGATTCACCTCGGGATTTCTGCCATTTTTATCTCCAATCAGGATAGGATAAGGCCCGTACTTTTGCAAAGTGAGCCAGGCAAAAATTTTAATTTACTCGGTTCTCAACTGGCATAATAAGCCTGTGATGTCTAAAGCCAGCATTTTTATAAATATTGACTCATTTCTTTCACCACTTGAAATCCCTCTTAAATCTGATCGAAGCGAACTAA
>CAZDMI010000069.1:0-7416 GCA_964506635.1 uncultured Thermotogae bacterium | reverse complement strand
CTGCTGGGGGTCCCTATAATTGGTTCGTGTTATACCTTTTATCTTTCAGTGGGGCGGGAAAATGAGTAAAGGTGCGAATAAGGTTGCTCTGGTCCTGATTCTGGCGGTTCTACCTCTTTTAGTTGTCGGTGGAGTTATCGCTGCTGGTCAGGAGGTTATTGATTCCACTGACGCGTTCGTATCGAAACTGGAGGAGGAGTACGGGAAAATTGCCAACTTTTCCGCCCGGCTAAGTTTATCCGGGATGGAACCGCCCGTATCGATCAGGGTTCTCGCTGTATCAGAACCGAGGATACTTAGGGTGGAGTACCTCTCCCCGGATCGGATGCAGGGTCAGTTCTTCCTGCTCAAAGGGGACTATCTTTACCAGTATATGCCGGGCCGTAACCTGATTATCAAAAAGGACCTGAAGGGGTCGGACCTCCCGGTAGAAGCAGCAAACCTGACGCCGGATTATCTGCTAAAGCTCGTTCGTTCCGACGACCTTGAAGTTAAACTGATTGGAACTCCGGTACCGTTCGGTTTTGATTCCCTTTTCGGCGATTACGTACTGGAGGTAATTCCGAAATCGGACGCTTATCAGTTCTCCCGGCAGGTAATACAGTTCGATTCGGACGATTTACTACCTCGCGAGCTAATTACTTATTTCGGGGAGAAAGATCGTGATACAGTCTATACCTCGGTCGAAGAAGTCAGGACTAATATGGGACTCGAAATGGAAGAAGTAAAGGCGTTACCTAAGGACGCGGAAGTAATCGAGGATTAAAAAAGGAGGCAGACATGTGCGGTATAATCGGTTATCTCGGTGAGAGGGAAGCCCAGCCCGTATTGATAAACGGGTTAAAGAAGCTGGAATACCGGGGCTACGACTCTGCCGGTATAGCGGTAATCGGAGATAATGGGCTGGGAATAGAGAAAATGGCCGGAAAGATCTCGGAACTCGAGGACTCTTTGGTCGAAAACCCCAGGCCCGGGAGAGTCGGGATCGGTCATACGCGGTGGGCTACCCATGGCGAGCCCAATGACGTAAATGCACACCCCCATCAGGGCTGTGGCGACGAATACAGCCTGGTCCATAACGGCATCATTGAGAATCACCGTCAGCTGCGTTCCGAACTGGAAGCAAACGGGCATGAGTTCAGCTCCAACACGGATTCAGAAGTTATAATCCACCTGATCGAAGAGGAAAAAGGGTCGCTCGAGGAAAAAGTAAGGTCCGCACTGCGAAGAGTGGAAGGAACTTTTGCCGTGGCGGTACTGAGTAAGGAGGAGCCCGACCGGATCGTCGGAGCACGGCGTGGCAGCCCCCTGGTGGTTGGTTCTACGGAGGGCGAGAAACTGATCGCCTCGGACGTGCCGGCGATGCTGGACTATACCAAGGATATAACCTACCTCGAAGACGACCAGATCGTGTCCCTCTCCGAATCCGGCGTGGAAATAACAGATCTGAGGGGAAATCCTCAGGATCCGATGACCAGACACGTCGACTGGGATCCCGTTGCCGCACGAAAGGAAGGCTACAAGCATTTCATGCTGAAGGAGATCAACGAACAGCCCGAGGCAGTAGGTGATACGCTCAGAGGCAGGAACTTTTCGGAGGGCGGACTCCGGATGGACGAAGGAGAACTCGATCCGGACGAAATAAAGCAGGTGGACAAAATATTTATCGTTGCCTGCGGGACTTCGGCTTACGCCGGTAGAGTGGCGAAATACGTCTGGGAAGAGTTTATCGATACCCCGATTGAGGTCGAGCTTGGCTCGGAATTCCGCTACAGAAACCCGCCGCTGGACGAGAACTCCCTCGTGATCGGTATATCTCAGTCCGGCGAGACGGCGGACACACTTGCCGGTCTGGAAAAGGCCCGCGAGGAGGGTGCAACTGTGGCCTCCGTGGTTAACGTTTTGGGCTCCACGGTGACCAGACGTTCCGACGCCGTACTCTACACGCATGCCGGTCCCGAGATAGGGGTGGCTTCGACAAAGGCGTTCACCTCGCAGCTGGTTGCTCTTTCCCTGCTTGGACTGGAAATCGCCCGTTTGAGGGGTTCGGTAACCCGGGAAGAATGCGAGGAAAAAGCCGAGGTGCTAAACCGGGCGCCGGCGTTACTGAGGGAACAGCTGAAAGGAGAAGACAGGATAGAAGAGCTTGCCGAAAAGTTCTACGAGAAGGAGGATTTCCTTTTCCTGGGCCGGGACGTTCTTTACCCGGTGGCCCTGGAAGGAGCGCTAAAGCTGAAAGAAATATCCTACATTCACGCGGAAGGCTATCCGGCCGGCGAAATGAAACACGGCCCGATAGCACTGATAGACGAGGACATGCCCGTCGTGGCGTTGATTACCAGGAACTCCGTGTACGACAAGGTTTATTCCAATATAGAGGAAGTTCGGGCGCGGAAAGGAAAGGTAATAGTGCTATCGGACGAGATGACCGACGAAACCAGGGAGATAGCGGACGAGCTGATCTCGCTCCCACTTGCTGACAAGATACTGACCCCACTTATATTTACGGTACCGCTCCAGCTACTTGCCTATCATATCGGCGTTCTCAGGGGAACTGACGTCGACCAGCCGAGAAACCTTGCAAAGAGCGTTACGGTGGAATAATCAGGGAAAGGACAATTCCTCTCCCTTACAGGAGAGGAATAATCGCTTGTCCGTTATTTCCATCGCCGCGATTAAAACTGTTTGAGGAACCGAAGGTCGTTCCTGTAAAAGTGCCGAATATCGTCTATACCGTACTTGAGCATCGCCATTCTGTCCACGCCCAGACCGAGGGCAAAACCCTGGTAGGTTTCCGGGTCGTAATTCACTGCTTTTAAGACGCTGGGGTCGACCATTCCCGAACCCATTATCTCGAGCCAGTCGTCCCCATCGGGGGGCTGGATATCGACTTCCGCACTTGGCTCGGTAAAGGGGAAGTAGTCGGCACGGAACCTCATGGAAAATTCCGGACCGAAGAACTCCTCTACGAAGGAGCGAATTATGTACTTCAGGTTCCCGAAAGTAAGCTCTTCGCTGACCCAGAGTAACTCGACCTGGTAAAACACCGGGTAATGAGTTGCGTCAGGAGTGTCCCTCCGGTAGCACTTGCCCGGGCAGATGATCTTTATCGGCGGATCCTGCTTTTCCATCTCCCTGATCTGAACCGGAGAAGTATGAGTTCTCAGCAAGTGTTCGTCGTCGACGTAGAGCGAATCCCATTCGTCCCTTGCAGGGTGAAGCTCCGGAATGTTGAGCGCTTCGAAATTGTAGTAATCCGACTCTATCTCGGGCCCCAGAGCCAGGGAGAAACCCATGCGTTGAAATATGGTAGTCAGCTCATCGCGAACCTGCGTTAGTACGTGTCTCTTTCCTACGCCTCGCCGCCTGCCCGGCAGTGTGACGTCGATACCTTCTTCTTCAAGCTGTTCTTCTTTCTGCTTTCGTTTGAACTTTTCCTTTTTTGCCTCTATCTCTTCTTCCAGGGAAGATTTTAACTGGTTAATTGCTTTCCCGGCCTTTGCCTTGCTTTCGTCCGGTAGCTTCCCCAATTTTGCGAACAGGTCCTGGACCTGACCGTTGCGCCCAAGGTACTTTACCCTGAGGTCCTCACACTCCTGAAGCGACTCAATTTCTTCCAGCTCGCTCCGTGACTCGTGCTCAATTTCTTCCGTTTCGTTTAGTAAATCTTCCAGATCTGACATTTCAGTCGAATCCCTCAATTACAAAACAAACAGTTCCGGTCGAAACCTGCAAAAATTGCCGTAATGATCTTAGTGTCGAGAGGGATTTACTTCTTTTTGTAGGATTCTCCGTCGTCCGTGGCCTCCAGGTTTTCCTGAACCTTCTCGCTGAAGCCCTTGCCCGGTGAGAATTTGGGTGTAACCTTGCTGGGTACGTCTATTTTTTCGCCGGTCTGGGGATGACGTTTGACCGTCGATTTCCTCGGGTTCGGCTTGAAGGTACCAAAGTTGACGAGCCTGACTTCCTCTCCTTTGGCTACCTCACCCATTATGACGTCAACGACCTGATTTACCAGTTCCCGACATTCCTGTTTTGTGCAATCGGAATTCCGATAAATACTGTCTACCAATTCGCCTTTATTCATCGAAAAACCTCCTTTTAAGGTGAATAAATAATGATTTCGTTGGAAGTTCGAAATTCTTCCAATCTCTTAACAATCTATACCATTACAAGTCCCAATTCTACGGACCTTCATCGGAGTTCTCAAGTTTTATCCAGCCAAAACTCCGTATATATCTATATTCCAGGGGATCGGGGCTGAGGGTTTTGTTGTTCCGATAGCTTCACGCTATCGGACCGTTCCTGATCCCGGTTATCTTCGCGCCGCAGGGGTTTTGTAAATTCCGCCTTCAATCTTGAGATTACGATGTGTCTCTCCCTCGGGCCGAGGTCGGGCTCGTAAATGGAAAATTCTTTTTCGACGAAACCTTTAAGGTTGGCCCGATAGTGGAGACCATTTGACCTGTTCTCCCTGACTATTAAGCCGAGATCCAGCAAGTTCGTCGGTCTCTTTGAGAGCAGAAGCCCGTTGGGCTTCTTTAGCCAGGCACTTATCTGGTCGATACTGTAGGAATGTGGCCTGTGACTGACAAGGAAGGCCAGAATTTTCCTTTCCAGACCGCTGAACCTCTGCGTTTTGCCTACTACGTAATTAGTCTCCTGCCTTATCGCCTCCGGGAGTTTGGAGAATTCCTCTTCCGTCGGCTCCTTTTTACCTTTTTCGGCTTCTTTTTCGTCGTAGGGTAAACCGAACGTCGAAGCACTCGGCTCCTTTTCGCCCGCTTCCGCTTCGCTCCTGTCGGGAAGTTCTCTTTCCTCCGCCCCTTCCTCTTCTCCCTTCAGTTCGGCGAAGTCGGGCATGTTCCTATCCACCCTGTCTATTGACTCTTTTTCCTGACTCGGTTCTGGTTTGTCCTTCTGGCTCTCCGCCAGGGTATCCGCGATGGCTTTTAACGCCTCGTTTTTCTCTCCGTCCTTGATTACGTCCGCAATTTCAAGAGATTCTATTACGGCCTTTGAAACGTTCTGAACTTCCGGGAGCTCAGGGGTCTCTGCATCGACTTCTATGTAACCAAGGGTTTCTGCAGTTCGCTTGAGCTCATTTACCTGTTGGTTCTTTTCCTCCAGTTCTTCCTGGAGCTCCTCTACCTGTTCTTCCAGCTTGTCGACCCTGCTCTTCTTCCTCTTGCCCTGTTTCTTGGCTTCTTCGATTGCGTCGATGATGCTTTCCCCGACCTGTTTCAACTGGGGGGTATCGACGGTATCAAGCGAAGGTGTAAAACCGGCGTGAAAAGTTGAGCGTTCTCTGACGTAGACTTGTTGCGTATCCTTTTCGTCCAGGTATATGCAGTCACCGGTCTCGAGCTTGTTTACCTTATCCCGGACCTTACCCTTCTTCCAGGGCAGTAAGTCGTTGTAGACCTTCATGTCGGCTTCGTGGACTACCCGGTGGAGGAAGAGCATTCCGGCCTGTGTCAGCACGTCCTTCTCCACTTTTGCGCTGCGCTGGGAGATGATGACGGCACCGAGCCCCCGCTTCCTCCCTCTAAGGGAGAGCCTGGTAATGATTTCCTTGAGCTCGTTCTTTTTGCCCTGGGGGATGAACTCGTGCGATTCCTCGATCCCGATCATGTAGGGCTTACGGAGCTTTCCCGCCCAGTTCCAGAGGGCGGTAAAGTAGTGTTTGAGCATTTCGTGCTGGTCTTCTTTTAGGTACCCACTCAAATCCAGCACTACTGGAATACTCTGCTTCAGGCTGATTTCCGCGACCTGGGGTGCGTCCTCCGGCTCTATGTTTATGTCGACGTTCTTACCCTCGCCAATGACGAGTAACTCGTATTCTTCCTTGAGACCGAAGTACTCGCCATCGATATCCACGACGGTAAGCGGGTAGTTATGCTTGAGTAGCTCCTCGAAGATAACGCCGGCGGTGTTGGATTTGCCGGAGCCACGTATCCCAAGTATGCCGATACACTTGCCGATGATTTCTTCCAGGTTGAAATCCAGGTCGTCGCTAATGTGTAATTCTTTCAATGCGCCCTCCTGCAATAGCCTTTATAACGGATTTGTGGACCTTATGCAATCTCCTTGACCGAGGTTATGCCCCTCTCTAATGGAGATCCTCGAATACGGCCGGGGCAATTCCCTCGAGTTTTTCGTGAATTATATCAGCCAGTTCACGAATTTCCCACTGAGCATCTTGCGACCCGCGGAGATCAATAATGTGACGGAATTCCCGGAAATTGGCCTTCAGGTAGAGTGAAGTCTTGCTTCCTATCGGCAGGAGAAACCTCGCGTCTTCCTTGGGAACTCCGTTCTCTATTGACTTACGGTATAAATCGTGCAGCTCCTCGAACTTTTCCCTGTACTCGTCCGCCAGACCCTCTTCGTCGACGGAATCGGGAACGACGACCTCTTCCGGTTTTTGTTCAACGTAACGCATGGATCTGACCATGAAGCTCGCAAGTCGATGCCGGGTCAGCTGAGCAAGGCAGCTCCTGCTCACTCCTTCGACGTAAAACGTCGCACTGGCGAATTCAAACGGGGACCAGTGGCCCCAGTCGCGCAATTTACGGATCAATTCACTGTTTTCCGATTCCGAATGGTCCTCGTCCCTTCCGGAGGCCTGATGAGATATCCTTGCAGCGCGGGCAATGCTTGCCTCGGGTTTTTCCGTTGAGTTGATCAGTTCGACTTTCATATTTTTGCCACCTCGATACCTTCCTGGTTCTGGTACTTGCCGTCCCTGTCGCCGTAAGTTACTTCCGGACGTTCTCCGCGGAAGAAAACGACCTGGGCGATACCTTCGTCCGAATAGATTTTGGCCGGCAGGGGTGTGGTATTGGAAATCTCTATGGTAAGGTAGCCGGACCAGCCCGGCTCTATCGGCGTCATGTTTACGATTATGCCACAGCGGGCGTAGGTACTTTTACCGACGACCAGGCCAAACAAGTCGTCGGGCATCTCGAATTTTTCCAGTGATTTCCCCAGACAGAAAGAGTTCGGTGGGATCAGGCAGCTATCGTCCTTGACTCTGACGAAGGCATCTTCGTTGAAGTTCTTCGGGTCGATTTCCGTCGAATGCACGTCCGTGAATATTCTGAACTCGTTATCTATCCTTATGTCGTAGCCAAAGGCGCCGAGACCGTAACTGATCCTGCCGTCGTCCTGTAGCTCTTCCACAAAAGGCTTTACGGGTTGCGCCTCCGCGATCTCCTCGTCATTAAGTATCATTAAAGACCTCCGGTCTTATTTTGGTAAAAATCTCGTTGACCTGGTGAACATGATTTTAAGCCACGGATGAATTTCGTACAAATATAAGATTTTTCCCCTGAAACCTGTTTGCATCGCGGGAGGCCGCTGGTTATTATTCCATCGATGAATTTAGCTAACTTCATTACCTCGATCAGATTG
>CAZDMI010000068.1:0-7427 GCA_964506635.1 uncultured Thermotogae bacterium | reverse complement strand
CCCGGATGGTTTTCAAAATTATTTCTTTTAACTCGTCCAGACTCCTTCTTCGCTGATCTTCTTCCAGAAAACCCTTCATTCTACACTCCTGGGGAAAATGGGTTTAACAGGTAAGGTGAAAAGCTGCCGCAACGAGCTCCGAACCACCCTGTTTCGAGTTAAAGTAATCAACTGCCTCGTCCGTCGTACCGAGCCATATCTCAATTCCTCGCTCACTCAAATAAGATCGGGCACTATCATCGATCTTCATCCTTCCGCTGCTTCCCTTTCCAACTATAAGGAGGTCAGGTTTCTTCTCCACAATCCACGCGAGATCGTCCGATTTTAACAGGTGCCCTTCCTCCCTAACCCAATTACGCTTGATCTCGTCCCCGCAGATCATTAGATCGTTTCCGTAATTCTGGCCATCAATTATCATGCGACCAAAAGAATACTTTTCAATCTTCAATTCAACCACCCCTGACAGGCCTTTTCCGAAGATAATTTGCTTTTTTTGCTCTTTTTGCTTTTTTAATTATAATTGGATTCCGGGGTAACTAAAACCTGAGAGGATCGTGTTTCGTGGGCCCACCAGAACTATGCCTGACTTAACGAAGCCTCGGGTCGAATAAACAACTTAAAACGTGACAACCGTTTTAAGTAAGAAAACGATACTCCAAGGAGGCCCTCACTTGAACTGGATATGGTCCAAATTGGACAGAAAGCTAAATAAGAAGCCGAAGTACTTCCTCCTCCAGACGCTCCTGGCGTTCGTTTCACTCTTACTGGTCCTTGCCCTTATTGGCTTGATGGGGCGGGAAGTACTTGTTGCTGCTCTTGGTTCTTCTCTTTTCATCGCTTTCCTGACTCCAGATTCTTATACTGCACAAACAAGGAATTTAATCGGCAGCCACCTGTTTGCCGGTGGTATTGGCCTGGGATTTTTCTACCTGATAAGTTCGCTGCCCGGCGGTCGACTTTACCCAATCACTTTAGGGGCTCTGGCAGTTGCCCTGAGTATGTTCACCATGGTAGTTACCGACACCGAGCACCCTCCGGCGGCCGGAACGGCACTCGGATTGGCCATCAATGGCGGCTGGCCCTCGCTGATATTTATAGTCTTGAGTGCGGCCACTCTTGCCCTGATCAAAAGGCTCCTTGATCCCTGGCTTGCGGACCTCGTTTGAAAACCCTGCCCCGGAAATGAAGACCTATGCCGACGTTTCTCTCTATTAACCTACCTAAAAACAACCGCCAGGGTCAGACTGCCCACCCCTGCAAAAACTCCGGCACTTAAAAGCGCTCCGGCCAGAGAAAAGCTACCGGCCACGGTGGAAAAAGCCCAGGTCCCGAAAGCAGCACCAAAAGTACCGAGAGTCCCCCTGACGCCCATCGCTATCCCTCGCTCTTCTTCTTTCGTATTTTTGGCAATGATATCGAAGACGATCGGTAGATAGAGGCCGGAACCAATCCCCCAGAGGGCAGAAAAAACAGCCAGCAATACCAGGTGTTCTGTCAGGGAAACCAGTACTATAAATACACCAGCGACCACCGTACTCGTTACAAGTACCTTGTAATCTCCAAAGGCTTCGGTCAGCCTCCGGCTTCCCAGCTTTATAAAAGTCGAAGTGGCTACACGCACTGAAATGAGTATCCCGACGAAGAAGGAAGCTATACCGACACTGCTCAAATATAGAGGTACTACAGAAGCTCCAAGTCCAAAAGTCATAAAGACTATGAAAGAAAAAAGCGAGGCAAAAAGTAGCTCCCTGTTTTCCTTTACGAGCTTCCAGGCGTGGAGGTAGGATTTCAGGGACGGATAGATCGGAACCGTCGAGGGGGTAACCGAAGACATACGGATAAAATTCTTGGCGGACTCCCTGCGGGAGAGGTCACTGCTTTCAAAGTAAAACAACCAGGAAAGATAAATTAGCACTAGAGATACCACCAGAAGCGTGAAGAATACCCATTCCATGCCAAACCTGTCCTTGACGAAGCCACCTGTCGGGGAACCAATCAACCAGCCAAGCCCCACGGAAAAGGAGTAGACTGGAAGGGCATTGCTGGAGCTGGTGATGTAGGAGGGGACTGTAACCCAGGTGATCGAATTCGCCAGCCCGAGAAAGATCTCGCCGAGAAATAGCAAGGGCCAGAATTTAACCGAGGAGAGAAAGGCCAAAGCGGAAAACAGGTAGAGGAGCGAACCCAAAAGCACGGGTCTATGGTGGCCAATAAGATCGGATAACTTGCCGAGAGGGATTCTCGTGACGGCCTGCAGAAGATAGTAGATTAACACCAGGTTTCCAATCAAAGCAACCGGCATACCGATTTCTCGGCCAAATATCGGTATGTACGGCACTATATTGCTTACTCCAAAGGTACAAACAAGCGAAAAAATTATCAGAATCCTGGCGTCCTTACTGATCTTGAGCATACATATACCCCCTTTAATCGGCGCGAAGCCAACACACCCGAAGAAATTTTAACTTTACAACTACCACAAACTGAGGCTAATTTTACCTGAAATGGGTATCAGCTTCATCCCGACTTGAAACGTCAGGGGCTGGTCCCACCTGTCTATCTACCCCCCCCAGAAAGGTAGCAGGGAAACTGTTGCATCTATAATTCCCAGAGTTTAAGCTCAATAAATGCCTGAAAGTTTTCGAATCGATCGTACGAAAAAAGATCTGAATGCCGGAAAAACCGAGCTTCTACGGGAGTACTAACCACCAACTACCAAAAAAATGTCCAAAAGCGTTAGAATACAAAACCGAGATAGGCTCTTGGATTCTGGTCCGTACGAGGCAAAAAAACTTGCCCTGGACCTCTTCGAAACCGGTTTGAATTCGGCCCGACCAGGCAGGTCAATTAGAGATCGGGTCGAGATCAGGAATAGCAAATTGACAACCGGGAAGGGGGAGTACGACCTCGAGAAGATAGAGCGAATAATCGTGCTTGGTGGTGGGAAGG
This sequence comes from uncultured Thermotogae bacterium, assembly GCA_964506635.1. GTDB lineage: Bacteria > Bipolaricaulota > Bipolaricaulia > M55B111 > M55B111 > JAGXLP01. The sequence goes on along the minus strand of CAZDMI010000068.1, from coordinate 4,478 downwards.
CCACTCTGGAAATGGCTCGAAGCCTTGAAAGGGTTCTCGGAAGCCGGATATCTTCCGGGCTCTTAGTTGTCAAATCAAAAAAAAGTGAGTACGAACTCGAGGGAATTGACGTATGCGAAGGCCAGCACCCCGTACCGGAGGAGAGCGGCATGAAAGCGACCGGTAACCTGCTGGAAATTGCTAGGTCAGCCGGGGAAAAGGATCTAGTAATCTGCTTGATCTCCGGCGGTGGATCCTCCTTGCTTACCTACCCGGCAGATGGAGTAAGACTTGAAGAGGTAAAACAGCTAACCAAAGGTTTGCTCGAAAGCGGGGCTTCAATAGACGAAATCAATACGGTAAGAAAGGCGACTTCGGCAATTAAAGGCGGAAAGCTGGCCAGGGCAATCCAACCTGCCAGAACCCTGTCACTGATTGTATCCGACGTAGTTGGTGATGACATCAGGTACATCGCATCCGGACCAACCGCTCCGGATCACGTCGGACCGGAGGACGCCTGGAAGATATTGGAAAAATATGAACTCGTAGATTCCGCTCCCGACAAAGTAAAACAAGAATTACCAAGTTCGGGGCCCGAATCTATCGAAAGCCCTGTAGGACATAAAGAGTTCGAAAATTACAACGTATTAAACGAAATCATTGCCAGCAACATGACGGCACTTTCGGCGGTGGCGTCCAGGGCGAAAGAAAAGGGAGTGGAGCCACTCGTTCTTTCCTCACGGCTAGAAGGTGAAAGCAGATATCAGGGATCGTGGTTTGGCCAGTTAGCTTGTTCAGTACACGCGGAAGGTCACCCGCTCTCCCGCCCTGCCGCTTTGATTGCCGGCGGAGAAACCACCGTTAGCGTCTCGGGGAATCCCGGAATCGGGGGACCGAACCAGGAATTTAGCCTTGCTGCCGGTCTCGCGATTCAAGATCTCCCGGAAGCCGTTGTCGCTGCAATCGACTCCGACGGCGAAGACGGCAGCACGGCCTGCGCCGGAGGTTTACTGGATGGCGACTCGATAAGCGACCAGGAAGAAATAAATGGTTTCCTGGATCAGCACGAGTCATCTCAAGCACTTGAAAAACTAGGCTGTGCTATAATGACCGGCAGAACTGGTACGAACGTCAACGATATCAGGCTAGCTATCCTGCTCTAAATCCAACTGCCAGTTTAGAATATATTTTCGTATTCCTCTACTACGTCATCGCTGAAGCTAACCACGCCCTCTTCCGTTTTGTGGTGGTTCATCATTTCGCCCAGCACCTTAAATGGAATGGTAGCTACATCGGCCCCTGCCTCTGCAACTTCCCTAACCTGACGGGAATTCCTCAAACTTGCCGCCAGGACATCCGTATCGAAATCGTAGTTGCTGAAAACGTTTTTGATCGAGGAAACCACTCCGGCTCCACTCGGTATACCGCTGTCCGTTACTTTCTCGCGAGTCTCCTGGACTTCCTCGTCCGAATATATTTCGTCCAGCTCCCCACCTTCCAGATCTTGGTAATGCTGTTTTAGGTTCAAGTAGGAGGCGTGCTGCAACCATTCGGAATCGTGGTAGGCGCTTTTCGGGTAGTCGTCCCCTCTTTCGAGTCCAAACTTCGTCCTGATGTAATCATCTATCCGCCCGGCAAACGGGCTGACGTATTGTGTCCCGGCCTTTGCCGCGAGCAAAGCCTGCTCCGGTTTCATTACGAGCGTAGTATTCGTGGGGATGCCTTCTTCGGATAGTTCCTTTATCGCCTTTAGCCCTTCGTAGCTCCCCGAATTACTTACCTCGGAACTGGTATTCACCGGTATTTTCACCACTACGTTATCGTTTACCGGGTTAAACTTTTTGTAGAGCGTTTTCGCCTGGTCGACCATTTCGTCACTTTGTAAACCAATTACTTCGAGGCTGACCGGACCATCCACCGTCCGGCAAATCTCCTTAATATATTCCTCAACATTTATACTATCCCGCTCTCGCACCGCAGTTTTTATGAGCGAGGGGTTGGTGGTTACGCCATCCAGGATACCCCAACTTTCTGCCTCCCTGATCTCTTCTAGCTTGGCAGTATCGACAAATACCTTCATAAAATCACCTCAAGAGATTATATACCCTTGGGTTAGAATCCTAAAGGCAGCACTATGTCAGGCCAGCACGAGGATAAAGACACGGAGCCTTACTGGGGAAAATGAAAACTCCCGGCCAGGCAGAATAACGCAAAACCTCACCGGAAGTCTCAACAAAACTTAATTACAGCAACCGCAACTGGAAAACAGGGAAAATAAGCCGAATCCGGAGCAGCCACCGGAACATTCACCTGGTTCGTATATTCGAAAACTCGTCCGAAGATCTTCACAGGACTGGGTATCGATTACCATGGTATAGTATCCGGGCTCTACCGTTTTACCAACGTTTCCGACGGCATCCCAGTTCCAGCTCCAGCTTTGCCCTGGATGATACCCTCCGTCAAATTCCCTGTAGTAAACGGTTTCCGAACTGCCACAGCACCTGGAAGACTTCTTGATTTCGAGACTGTTGAATTGAACTTTGCAATCGTTACAGTTAGAAAAGGTAAAGGCAACGCTCTCACCGACCCTGTACCTATTGCAGGGAGTATCGAGCCGAGCGGACCAGCCCATACAGCAAGTTCGCCTGGGCCTGCAGGTACAGGGTTTGACCTGCCTCTGAATTCGGAAGTCCGTCCTGTATATCCCGCAGCAATACGTCTCCAGCAGTGCAAAATAGTGATCCGTATCCACTTGCTCCCCGGAGTTACCTATCTGATTCCACTGCCAGGTCCATTCTGAGGCGTCGCTGGAAACGTCGGCATTGATAACTTCGGTATAGACTACCTCTCTATCCGTCCCGACCTTTCTGATTTCGATTTCCTCCATCTTATACTCGTCATTTAGACCGGATAGCGTAATCTTTACGGTCTCTCCCGGTGAGTATATATTTTTCGAAGGGTTTAACGAGCTATATCTCTCCGGGCAATCCGGCTTTTCGTCGTAAAGACAGCAGTCCTGATTTTTTGCACCCGCAAGGGCGCCGACCAGAATTAAAGATAACGAGACTACAAGCAAAAAAGAACCAAATTTCAAACGACGATTATCATAATTCATTTTTCCACCTCCTGTGCGGAATCACTCCTCTAATCGGATTATATACTGGATCAAAATTTTAATCAATTTTTTCACGTGCAAATAAAGAACCGGACTACCCATCACTCAGACCCTCTAACCCCAGCTCATTCAATTTATCTTCATTGGGTACCCCCGACTCGTCGTACCCCCTTTCCTCGTAGTATTCTTTGAGCACCTCTCCAAGCTTCTCTTCCGGGAACCCTTCTCCCTTCGTCGCACCGGACGGTAGTGGTTTCTTGAGTCGGTCCGGCAGGTAGTCCTTTTCAGGGGTGTAACCCGCTCTTCCTGCTAAAATTCTCAACATGAGATAATTCCGCTCTCCTGTTTTCAACATCTCTGCGGTCGTAAAACCCATCCCGGTAACCGCCTCTAACATCTCGCTGACCTTGTTAAACGAGTAATCCTTCCCCACCATGTCGGTGGTAAAGGCACACATTATGAGCGAATTATTGAACGAACGGAGGTCCTCAAAGACCTTCATGGCCTCGGCCTTTCCCTCGTACTGGAACCTGCTCATTGGCTTCGTTACGCCAAGTTCCGGGGCGATCGGCTCTTCCTCAAGTGACGTGTCGTGAGCCCCTTCCATGTGATTGGCACCGCGCGGCGTAGTGGCATAACTTATACCCAGCCCTTTCTTACCGCGGGGCTCATGCATTGGAACCTCCTGACCTTTTACCTCAACAGCGAAGTCTGTCCCCCACTCGTCTTCCAGCTCTTCAAGACCCCTGGCCAGTTCCTCGCCCAGGCCCTCTCTTGCCGCTATCTTATCGACCAGGTCCACTATCGTCTCTGGGTCGCCCCAGTCCAGGTCCTCTTCCAGGTAACCTCTTTCGCTTGCTTCCATGGCGTAGGCAATGGTGTTACCTGTTGAAATCGTGTCCAGACCGTACTGATTGCACTTCTGGTTGGCCAGAGCAATCGCGTCCAGGTTGGAATTCATGCAGAGTGAGCCAAAAGCCGCTACCGTCTCGTATTCGGGTCCTCCGTACTCCGGCTTTACCTCCTCACCGGAAAATTCAGTATTAACCACCCTTTTGCACCTAACGGGACAGCTGCTGCAGGTATCCCTTTCCACGAGAATCGTATCCGCCATCCGCTCCCCGCTTATCTCCTCAGCCCCGGCAAACTTGCCGTCCTGAAAATTCTTGGTCGGAAGAATTCCTTCTTCGTTGAGCCCGAGGACTCCACCGGCCGTTCCGTATTTGCCGAGTGAGTTCTCTTTCGTGCTGGCAAGTTTTTTCGCGTATTCTCCCTTAAGCCGTTTTAACTTTTCTCGATCGTAAATCGATTTGTCTTCGCTTCCTTTAACGGCAACGCCCTTGAGCTTCTTACTTCCCATGATCGCTCCGAATCCCGGTCTTCC
>CAZDMI010000067.1:0-7558 GCA_964506635.1 uncultured Thermotogae bacterium | reverse complement strand
ATTCTCGATTTCGGACAAGGTTTTGCAGGAAAACGTCCATACCCTGCATCGCGAACGCACGTTCCAGTGGAAATAGGAGCCAGGGAGTTGCCATGATCCCGTACTCGTTCTCCTCCCCCAGCTGCTTTGCCCTTTCCTCCACGTGGGCCACGCGGGTCGGGTCGGTCATGTCGGGCCAGCCTTCGTATTCTTCGACGTCCTCGACGGAATCGGCGTCGGAAAGCGGGTGAACTCCGGGAAACCACTCACCGGGTTCCGTCTGAACCTGGCCGCTGCCCCAGGAGTTTATGTATGGGCTTCCCGGTTCCCGTTGCTCGTTTCTCTCCAAAACTTCGGCGGGCTCCAGGTCCCGAACGCCCCTGACGTCGACGCCGAGGCGCTGCAGGGTTCCTTCGTCGAGTTTCGCCGTGCCGAGTTCGGGCCAGCGGTGGAGGTACTCGTCCGGCGCGTCCACGCCGATTTTATCCTTGATCCCCCTGTAGGTATCCATTTTTATACCAGTCGTATTGTTTGCTCCGACGATTATAGGAACTCTGTCCGGTTCTTCGTGGTTTAGGGTTGCCAGTACTCGTTCACGTGAACTCCAAGACATACCTCAACTCCTCTTAATGGTTTTTTGCTTTAGCTTTCGGGAAAACCTTTTGCCTCTTCTTCGAGTCGGTTAATTTTCTCCACGTACTCTTCGGCGTCGAACTTACGCTCCAGTCCGTTTGCGTTCATGTACCTGGCCTTCCCGAATACGGGCCTCTCCTTCCAGCCCTGATCGTGCTTGCCGTAGCACCAGGCAACCCCTGTAAAACCGTTTGGGTCGCGCCCGTCTAGTTCGTATTTGTTGTTCAGGTAGAGGCTAATCTCGTAACCCCGCTCCGGATCAGGTGTCCATTCGAGGATCTTTTTGCCCCAGTACATCCTCATGTAGCCGTGGGTTTTTCCGGTCAGGTTCATCTCCTTCTGGGCTGCGTTCCAGTAAGGGTCGTGAGTTTCGGCATTTTCGAACTCCTCCAGGCTGTAAAGGTATTCCCTTTCGTCGTCCTCATGTTCCATCAAAGACTCGAATGCCCAGTCCGGGAGGATTGAACCGAAGTCGTCGTAGTTCTCGTTATAATGTACGAAGTTGACCCCGAGTTCTCGCCGGACTATTAATTGTTCCAGGTAGTCCTCTTCGCCAGGACTATCCGCTTCCTTGACCTTTTGAGCTATGTAGATCGGGGAAATCTGGCCGAAGTGCAGGTAAGGACTCATTTCGGAAAGGTTATCTTTGGTCGGATCGTTGCTCAGCTCGCCGTAGTCGTCCAATTTTTTCTCTATGAATTCATCAAGTAGTTCCTTAGCCTGGCTTGTACCGCCGGTGAAGCCCGAGACGGGCTTGACGCTTCGATCCACGTCCAGTTCGTCCAGGATACTTTCCGGTTGCCGGGATTTAACGGTAAGTTCGAGGTCCAGCGACGAAACCTTGGGCTCTACCCTCTCCTCGGCGTTCAGAAACTCGTCCAGCCTGTCGTTTATCTTTGGGCGAATGGTCCGGGCTGCGTATTCTTCCTTCTCGCTGGCCTCCTCAACAGGTACCACTACGTCCCCTTCCACCTGAAGCAGCTCGGTATCTATTTCTTCGGCAACTTTGCGGCGCCACCTTTTTTGAATTCGCAGGTAACCACGATCGACTACCACGGAAGAGGCTCCCTTCGCCAGTTCGATCACGCCCTCAGGGGGGTCCCGGTGCTCGACGACGGTTTTGATTCCCATTTCTTCCAGTTTCCTGACGGTTTCAGTCAAACCCTCGACCATAAACCTGTAATGGCGGATGTTGGCACCGGGAAAGTCGTCGGTCAGGCCGAAGTAAGTAACCACCGGAAGGTCGTTTTTATTGGCTTTTTCAATTGCCAGATTTAAAGACTTGTTGTCCTCGGCGCGCTGGGAGGCCTGCATCCAGTAGAGAAGGAAATCCCCATCCCTCTTTTTTTCTTTGTTTAACCGCTGAATTCTTGCCGATTTTATCATTTGTTAATCCTTACACGGAGTTTTCGTACTTGCCAACAAGGGCCGTCAGGTCATCCACCCCAATATTTTCCATTTCTTTCGGCAGGTTTTCCAGGATTTCCGAATAACTCCCGACACCATTTGATATTGCGGTCGAGAGCATCTGGGTTGCCGAGGCTCCTGCGGCGACAAATTGAAGCAGGTCCCGGGCCGTGGCGATTCCGCCAACTCCAATTACCGGAACGTCGACGGAATTATATATTTCGTTTACCGCCTGAAGCGCCAGAGGTTTTATCGGTGGGCCAGATAGCCAGCCGTAACCGTCGTCACTTCCCAGAGGAGAGTTTAGCTCCTCCAGGTCTATCTCCAGCCCCGGGCCAACCGAGTTTATGGCTACTATTCCGGCTGCACCACCATCAACTGCGGCGGAGGCGAATTCTCCCAGGTCGGGAACGTGTGGGGAAAGTTTTACGAATACCGGCTTTTCCGTAATTTTGGTCGCTGCTGCCGCGATCCTTTTTATCGGTTCCGGGTCCCGGCCGAGATAATGGGATGAAAGTTCAAAGGCGTCCGCGAAGGGCTCGATTTCCGGTATTAGTTCTTTTACCTGCTCGGGCTCGTACCCGAGACTAACTATGATCGGTACCCCGGATTTTTCTTTAATGTCCGGATAATAATCTTCGATCCACTTTTCCGGTGGCTCTTCGGCCCATTTTTCACAGTTGAGAACGCCGCCGTCCAACCTTGCAATCGCGGGTTTTTGTACCTCGGCAGCCTCGGTGGAAACCGTCTTGGTAACTACAGCCCCAACTCCCCGGTCGGTAACTCTTTCTACAGTACTGGGGTTGCCTGTCAGGGGTCCCGCGGCTGGCATAAGCGGGTTTTCGAGTTGCAATCCTGCAATTTCAGTGGATAAATCCATTTTTCCTCCTTTTTTCTGTGTTAAAAAAAGAAATACTTCCATACTAGATTATAAGCGCATCCGTTGTATGCGTCCATTTTAGACGGGTTCCACCGTTTGAAGGGTTTAGTCCGAAATTCTTCCCCAGAGCCTTTCGGTGGTTTCCCTTGCTTCCTCGTAAACCTCCTTTTCGTCGACGCCTACTATTTCAGAATCACGCATTACCGGTGATCCGTCGACAAAAACTGTATCCACGTCGTAATTATTTCCGCTCAAGCCGAAGTAAAGGTGGCCGAGGAAGTTTTGCTCCTTTAATGGTGTCGGTGTCGGGTAATCCAGAACGGACAAATCGGCCCGGTAGCCGGGACGCAGTTTACCCAGGTTTACGCCAAAAGCAGTCTCGGCCAGATCGTAATTATGAGCAAAAGCCATTCTGCTGACGTCGTCCAGGCCCATGGCACTGGACGAACCATGGTAGATCTTTTGCAGGAGCAAAGCATCCCGGAATTCGTCGATCATGTTAAAGCCAAACCCGTCGTTTCCCAGACCTACCCGAACTCCTCGATCCAGTAAACCTTTGACGTCCGCCACTCCGGCACCGTTGTTCATGTTGGACCGCGGATTGTTGATCAAGAAAGGGTTGCGCTCAACCAGTATTTCCTTCTCCGGCTCGGAAAGGTGTAAGCCATGCGCCAATATAGCTTTTTCGTCGATTAACCCGAAGTTGTCCAGCCTGTTAACGACTCGAGTTCCGTATTTATCGAGCGAGTCTTCCTGGTCCTCTCTCCCTTCGGCGAGGTGTATATGGATCCCCGTATCCAGGTCTTCCAGGTAACTGGAAACTTCCTTCAGGGTTTCCGAAGAGAGGGTAAAAGAGGCGTGCAGGCCAAACTGCCCGGCTACTAGGTCGTCTTCCCTGTTACTAACCCGGCTCAACCAGTCGATGTTTTCACTTATCCCCTGCTGGGCAACTTCCTTACCGTTCCGATCGGTGACTTCGTAACAAAGCGAACTTCTCAATCCGAGCTTGTCGACCACCTCTTTCTCGATCAAACCGAGGCTACCTTCCACGTAACTGGGACTGGAATGGTGGTCAAATATGCTCGTTACTCCGTTTTTTATTAGCTCAATTCCACCTATGAGGGCGCTGGCCTTTATGGCTTCTCTGTTTAAATTTCTGTCCAGCTTCCACCATAAACCCGTAAGAACCTCCGATAAGTTCTCCGGGGAATAGTTTGGCAAAGTTAATCCCCGGGCCAGGGTGCTATAGAGGTGAGTATGACCGTTCACGGTTCCCGGAATGACCAGCTTGTCAGAGCAATCGATTACTTCGTCGCCGTCCTCCGGCGTTAACTCGACCTCACCGGATTTCCCAGTCTCTATTATTTGGTTCCCCTCTATTACCAGCGTTCCTTCTTCAAGCAGTTCTTCGTCGTTCGTCCAGACTTTGCCATCTTCTAAAAAGTATTTCATTTTACCCCCATAAGGAAAGGATAAACGGACCCTGATTGGAACTTGAAACTGATAAATTCGGATTCCATGATAACGATAGAAGGTGGCAAAAATCAAGTTAACTAGCCCAAGCCGGAATACCGGATTGATGCGTATCTCAGGTGGTCGTAAAAGTACTGTTAGCCGTAAATACCTGGGCTAAAATGCATAATTGATCTATAGATCATTTGAACCTATTTTAAGCTAATGCATAAAATAAATTGCAGCAGAGCTGTTTACTTACTAAACTTTTTAAGAGGTGATGAGATTGGGTTCACTGTTCGAAAACCAAAGCGGAATCAAAGATAATACTATTAATTTACTGTTGCTGGTGCTGTGGTTTGGTAGCCTCTGGGGAGCCGTCGAAGCGTTGATCGGTGGGCTGTTGCACTATATATTACCACCGACGATCCCCGGTAAGTTCATGATATTCATGGCGATTGGAATTATGGCGTGGTCGTACAAAAAGACGGGTAAGCCATGGATGCCGGTGGCTATAGCTTTGATCGCTGCCCCGTTAAAACTGTTTTCTGCCGTTGTATTTCAGATGCCGGTCAACGCTCCAGTCATATTAAACCCTGTCTTCGGAATTTTGTCACAGGGGCTGGGTTTTTCCCTGGTAGCTTTAATCGTCCATAAATTAACTTTGCCCAAGTCCGTAAAGTTTCTTACTGCCGGGGCGGGTGCTGGTGCCACCTATTCTTTCATATTTGCCGGCTTGGTTGCCGGAGTTGGATTGGCAGTTTATCCTCCAATGGAAGTGATAAAGGAACTGGGAACCAAGTTCCCTTACTGGGCAAGGTCCTTCTCGGGTTTGGTTAGCTTTGGATCGACCTCGCTGATTTATTCGGTGATTGCGGCCGGTATTGGGGGGCTTTCCGTTAGCTTTTTACCGTTTAAGGAATACCCCAAGTTAAAGCCGGGCGCTCTTGCATCAGGATCGGCCTTATGGCTGACGATCTTCTTCGTATCATCCTGGCTCATTTAGATCGAGGGGAAGACTTTCCCATACTTGTCACCGGTGACGTGGGGTCAGGTAAGACCCGGGCGTGCTCGCGAGTCATTTCAGAGATAGAAGCCAATGGTTACGAAATCGGTGGAGTACTTTCACCGCGGTTAATGGAGTCTGGTATTACCGTCGGGTACGACGTGATAGACTTGAAATCCGGCGAAAGGAGGGAATTTCTTCGTTCTGAACCACCCGGCGAAAGAAAGATAGGAAGGTTCTACCTGAAGTCGGGGGGAATGGAATTTGCGAGTGCCGCAATTTCCCGAGGGGTGGATGAAGCCGATATCGTCTTTCTGGACGAAGTAGGGAGAATGGAGCTCAAAGGTTTTGGGCTGGCGGAGCCGGTGGAAAAAGTCCTATCGTCCCGGTTACAGGGAGTTTATTTGTTGAGGAAGGCCTTTATCAATCACTTTCGGGAAAGTTTTTCAGTAAGCCAGTACGATGAAGTCTCTGTTTGATCCGGGCTGAGCTCCGACCGATCCTCATATATCAATGATTACCGCTGAATTACTTGTATCTTGCCGGGGGTCGATCTAATATTATAAAAATTTCTTGTGAAAGTGATAATGACCTGATTCAAACTGGAGGAGGAGTATTCGATGTCAAATACCTTTAAGGATTCAATTCAGACTGATGAAGATTTTACAATAACGTGGGAGCTAGTGCCCGGCAGAGGCGCTAAGGAGAAAAACCAGCAGGAGATATTTGAACACGCGGAGGAAGCTTCGGGAAGTGACATGATTGATGGAATATCCCTCACGGATAACCCGAGCGGTAATCCCGCCATATCGGCCGAATACCTCGGAATGAAGTTAAAAGAAATGGGGCTGGAACCCCTGGTTCACTTCACGGCCAAGGACAAGAGCCGTAATGAAATGGAGAGTTTTCTATACTCGTTAGAGAGAGAAGGAGTGGAAAATCTGCTCCTGATGACGGGGGATTTTCCGAACGAGGGGTACGAGGGTCAGTCAAAGCCGGTTTTTGACCTCGATTCGACCCACATGCTGGAACTGGTCAATTCCTTGAACGACGGGTTTCAGTACACGGACGATTTCGGCAGGTCTCAGGAACTGAAGGAAACTCATTTCTTTCCGGGAGCCGTAGTTTCTCCGTTTAAGAGCGAAGAAGCCGAAATCCTGACTCAATACTACAAGCTAGAGAAAAAGGTGGAGGCCGGTGCTAATTACATAATTACCCAGCTGGGTTACGACGCCCGCAAGTTTCACGAATTAAAACAGTACGTCGAGAACGCGAACTTCGATGTACCGCTGATCGGTAACCTTTACCTGCTTTCCTATGGGGCCAGCAGGGCAATGAACCGTGGAGACATACCGGGATGCGTAGTTACTGACGGCCTTGTAGATGAACTATCCGAAGAAAAGGAAGCCGAAGATGGCGGCAAGCAGGCAAGGCTGATGCGGGGTGCCAAAATGTACGCTTTCCTCAAGGGAATGGGATATGATGGCGTCCACATAGGAGGGCACGGGATAAGTTACGAAGACGTGGAGTTTGTGGTAAACAAGGGCGAAGAGCTGACCTCTGACTGGAAGGAATTCATACCCGAATTTGACTTTCCGATGGAGGACGGCTTCTACTACTACGAGAAGGACCCGGATACGGGTTTGAATAAAGACGCAAGAACGGATCTTGCCCCAAAACCCCGAAAGGGTATTGTGAATGCAGCCTTCAGGCTGGCGCATAACCAGTTATTCGAGCCCAACGGTCTATTATTTACCCCGATGCAGAAATTCTTGCAGTGGATAGACGGAACCGCTCTTGAAGAACCGTTTCAGTCCTTTGAAAGAATCATCAAGACGGTCACGAATGACTGCCAGGAATGCGGCGATTGCGCCCTGACCGAGCTCGCCTACGTCTGTCCGATGTCCCAGTGCCCGAAAGAACAGCGAAACGGACCCTGCGGCGGCAGCCGGGACGGAATGTGCGAGGTCTATCCCGAAAAACAGTGTATTTACGTCAGGACCTACAACAGGTTGAAGGAATACGGCGACCAGGAGCAGCTCAAGGAACAGGTACCGCCGAATTACTGGGAGCTACGTCATACCTCTTCCTGGCTTAATTACTGGCTCGGCCGTGATCACGCGTCGGAGAAAGCCGGAATCGAACCTCCAGAAGAAGATTAATTCTTAAACGAAAAAATAGTTCTTCGTTAACTGGCACCC
>CAZDMI010000066.1:0-7583 GCA_964506635.1 uncultured Thermotogae bacterium | reverse complement strand
TCAAACGAGGTGAACTATTAACGCCCCCCAGATGGTGAGCAAAATATTACCCACGGCGTAAGGTACAGTGTAGCCGATCACCGGTATCGTGCTGTTCGAGTCCTCCTTGACGGAATTCATCGCGGCAGTACACGTTCCCGCTCCGGTCATTGCCCCCATCAGTAAAACAGGGTTCAGTTTCAGGGCGTATTTACCGAAGAACCAGGTTAGCAGGTGCGGGATTATAGTCAACAGCACCCCCGCGGCAAAAATCTTGACACCGGATTTCTGTAGTGCCTGCAGGGCTTTCGGTCCGGCGGACAACCCGACGCAGGCTATAAACAGGTTCAGGCCCAGGTCCGTAAAAATCCACATGGCGGAAGAGGGTATCTTGCCCCAGGTCGGCCGAAGAGATCTCATCCAGCCAAAGAATAGCCCGGAAACGAGGACTCCCCCACCAACGCCGAGAGTCAGAGGTATTCCCGCCACCGGCACGGCTATCAACCCGAGAAGCGTGCCGAGGACAATTCCGCCAGCGACCGTAACTATATCGGTAACGTTCGAAGAACGCTCCGGATAACCAACCGTATCGGCAAAGTCATCAACCCTTCTTTTATCTCCCATAACCTGCAGGGTATCACCTTTGCGTACCTTTAAGTCCCTCTCGAACGGCATTTCCTGGCCCTGTCGTTTTACCTTCCGGACGAAACAGCCGCGGGTGTGGTTATCTACCAGTTCCTTCAGCGTCATTCCGTCAAGGTCCTCGTTCGTCAAACATACATTAAGTATTTCCCCGACCATCTCGCTGAGCTCTTCCACCTCGACCTCCCGGCCGACTTTCTTACCTGCCTCGATTAGAGCCTTTTCCGTTCCCAGAAGCAGCAGCGTATCGCCTTTTTCCACCTTCTGTCCAGGCTTTACTTCTTCAATTACCTCGCCGTTACGCTGGATTCTATCAATCGAAACCCTTTCCGGAAAAGTCGAATTCTCTATTTCCCCCACTTCTTTCCCAACTACCTTTTCCTTATCCGCCGAGTAAGCCCGGGGGTATATCAGATTATTCCAGTGAAAGTTTTCGATGGACTCCTCTCCGCCCGTCCGCCCCATGTCCTTTTTGACGTCACGAGCGGATTCTTCCATGTCGATACCGAACAGGCTGGCAAGCAACTTCAGCAGGATTATCAGTCCGGCAGTTCCGAAGATGTAAGTGATCGCGTAGGCTACCGCTACCTCCGCCTGCAGGTTTATCTCGGCCGAAGGGGTAACCCCGGACAGGTGCTTTAGCGCCGTATCCGCCGTACCTATGACTGCCGACTGCGTCATAGCACCGCCCAGCATGCCGGCAATATATCCCTGTTTGAGCCCGAACAGATGTCCGAGACCGATCGCCGAGACGAGAGCTACGATCCCGAAAAATACGGCCACAGCAACGAACTTAAAACCACCCCGTTTCAGACCGTCAATGAAGTCCGGACCGACTTTGTAGCCCACTCCGAATATAAATAGACCAAAGGAGACGGTTTTAAGGATACCGAGGTCGAAGTTCGTACTCGGGTCAATGACGAGTGAACCGACGGCAATACCAACCAGCAGAACGCTGGTCGTGGAACCAAGAGAAAACCCTTTAACTTTGACTTTTCCCAGCGCGTACCCGCCGGCAAGCGAAGCAAACAGCAGCAGAGAGGGGTTACTCCGCAGAAAATCCAGAACGACTTTCATGGTTATCTCCCCTTCTCCCAGTTACTTGCTCTCTTTCCACTCATTTCTATACTCTTCCAGAAGATCGCTTATGGCGGCTCCGATCTCCCTATAGTCATCCTCGTAAAGGTTTGCCAGTGAGACGCGGACGGACATCTCCGGAGCATCAAACCCGCCGCCGTCGAGGACTACCACGTCCTTTTCGTCCGCCATCCGCCAGACGAAATCTATCGACTCGTGTTTCCCATCGAGCCATTCCGCAAACTCCTTACCGTACCTATCCTCTGCCAGGCTGGGGATGTCGATGGTTGTGTAATAGTTTGCGTGTTTCGGGCCGTCTGGAGCGGAAGCACCCAGAGCGTCGTAGAGCGCCTGGTAACGTTCCTCAACGAGGTCCTTTATTTCCTTCTGGTACAGTCGGCTATCCGAGTCAAGTAACTCCTGCAGGGAGAAGAGGACCATCATTACCTGCTGCGGCGTCGAAAGGCCGGCCGTGTGGTTGAGCGCTACCGCCCGGCTATCGGCTACCAGGCGATCGATCAACTTCATTTCGCCGGGGTTCGTCGATATTGCCTCGTAACGATTGTGCAGGCCGCGCCTTTTCTCCTCCGGCAGATCAGCAATCATCTCGTCCATCACGTTATCCTGATGGATTCCAATAGTACCCAGTCGCCAGCCGGTGGATCCGAAGTACTTCGAGTAAGAATAAACCAGAATCGTGTTACGGGGAGCTATCGCGGCGAGTGAGCGGAAATCGTCGACGAAAGTCCCGTACACGTCGTCCGTGAGCAGAATCAGGTCCTGGCGTTCGTTTTCCACCAGGTCACCGATATAGTCGAGAGTTTCGTCAGACATGCTGACCGAAGAGGGGTTAGAGGGGTTAACTACGAAGAACGCTTTTATCGAGGGGTCCTTTAACTTTTCCAGCTCTTCCCGCGGGTAATTCCAATCGTTCCCCTCGTTCTGCTGAATTTCTACGATCTCGAGCTGGTAGTCATTTAAAGGAGGAATTTCCAGATAGGGGGTAAATATAGGAGTTCCCAGGGCAATTTTATCTCCCGGGTTTAACAGGTGGTTTTCCTTAAGCGAGTTAAATACGTAGGTCATTGCGGCTGTACCGCCTTCGGTCAGAAATAGGTCCATAGTCCCTTCCGGAGGATCGTCGTTGCAGGTGGTCATATCCAGGTAACGCCGGATGACCTTCTGAGTATTCGGCAGGACTCGATCCGGGGTCGGGTAGTGGTCGCCCAGGACCGCGTCCACCATTTCGCCGATGAACTCGTCCCCGTCGAGGCCGAGCTCTTCCGTAGCGTACCCGTAGGAGTTTTCAAGAAACTCGGCTCCCACGTGTTCCGCGTGCGTCTTACAGAACTCTCTGAACCTCTCCCCCATTCCTTCTTCTTCCGGTGCCCCGGCAAGACCATAGCGGTCCATTACACGCTGTCCTTCCTCAATTGCAAAATTACCGAGCAGGAAAAACGCCTGACGCGGTCTTGTAGCCACCCAGTTTGGGTTCCCGCGCCCAGCATTGAGCATCATCTTTTCGCTCTGACTCTCGGCCATGGAAATCAATTTGTCTTTGAGTTCGAACGGACTAAGTTCTTCGTATTTCTCCTCCCTATCTTCTCGACTCAATTCTGCCACCCCTTTTTTATACTTTGAAAATTTAGGTAGATAAGGTCCAGTAAGAAAATTACATCTTTTTTAATTTGCTACAGTTTGTTTCCATTATTGTAAAAGAAAAGGGGGACCATTCAAATAAGATAACTAGAAAAGAAAGGGGCGGTCCCCGACATGCTACGGTTTAGAGATTTATCTTTCGCCCAGAAGATTAATTTCTCTGAAACTCTAAAACGAAAGCACCCTCGTTTAATCCAAAACTTCATGAAATCCGAACCCGATATCCAAGTTCACCGACGTGATGTTTTAAAAGGTAAAATGATGTATAGTGTTATTAAGCGAAACTTGGTCAGTTCACGAAAAGGTGAGAAAGGGTTCACCGACGGTATCAGGTCAAATCATTACCTCATAAGCGGTAGGTAATTGAAGAAAGGAAGTTGTTTTTGGCTAAAGGAGTTTCGACTCTTTGATACTATAGGAGGTGCTGAAAATGACTGATCAAACCGAAATGCACCCAATAGAAGTAATTGACTCTACCTTCGGAGAACTCAAATCCCTCTTTAAACAAGAATCAGTTAAAAATTTTGAACAGGAAACTACCTTAACTCGTTTACCGGAATACGGGAAGACAAAGGAGGAGTTTTATTGTTCCGGCTTCTTTTTTCAAACTGAAACCAGCGAGGTAGAGATCATTTTTACTGCAAAGCGGGTTGTCAGAGATGACATCGGAATCGAATACGGGTTAAGGTGGTGCAGCTACGGTGCAATTGAAAATCTAGATGATTTTACGCCGTCCGAACATATTAGTTTCCAGAACAGCCGAAGGTGGGTACTGGCACAACCCTACCAGGAGCAATTATTGGCTCTTGGCAAAAGCATCCCCAGAAGTTACAAAATCCAGGACGAGGAGGAAGAGGAGCTTTATTCTCACGAAGTCATTAACTACTTAACCACTAATATTCTCGCCGACAGAATTAAGAGGATTTAAAACCGGGGTCAATACTCGCGGAGCGAAAGCTTCATCCGTTCTTAAACTCGTCCGGTTTCAACTCCGAAAAGCCCCCCGGTCGTTCCAGGTGGGCCCGTAAATCCAGCGATGAAGTCCTCGTACAGCAGAACGATAATTGGTTATCTTCCCCGGAAAACTCTCACTGATAACCTAAAATAAGGCTACCAAATTCGGTTCGGGTACTGAAATACTTGCCTGGGGGTATTTTAAAGAAGTAGAAAAGTTTTTAGAGTAAAATTCTCACAAACTTCCTTACCTGAATGCAGGTGACTCAGGTAGAATTATACTCTTCTTTATAGAATAGTTTGCAATACAAGATATCTCTTATTATTCTGTAGGCAGATAGGTATTTCTCATTCCCAACAAACAAACCCAACCAAGAAGCTAGATAAAAAAAGGGGGGTGGTGGCTCAGTAGTAGAAAAATCTTTCTTTGTTTTGGCGAAGTTAACGTTTTCAACTCTTTGCTTAAAAATGGAGGGGCATATGAAAAAATACTCCACTAAAAATCGTGGAATCCTAATAACTTTTATCCTCTTAGTCTCTTTCACTTTTTTATTCAGTCCAGCTTCGCTAGCCACCAATGATGCACCAAATGGCGTTCATCTCAATTGGAGCCTTGATGAAGTTCACAGTACGATAAACGTTACCTGGGGCACGAATTCCGCTGGCAGTGGAAATATAGTATATTACGACGACGAATCCAGAAACGGAAATCCGGGAGAATACGAATTTAAAGCTGAGGGGCACCACGAAAAAATTATCGGAGAAGAAGGCAAGACAGTAGGTTATGCGCACCACGTTACCTTAAAAGGACTAAGCCCCGGAAAAACGTACTACTTTGTCTCTGGTGGCGAAAAGGGTGGATTCAGCGAAGAATTTAAGTTCCAAACACTACCGAAAAATCCGGAGGAGCTGCACTTTGCCGCGTATGGCGATACCAGACCAGGCGCAATTGACTTCCCGAAAGGGAGGAACGCAGTAGCCAGGGAGATGGCTTCTCATGATCCCCAGTTCATGATCCACTCCGGAGATTACATCGAAGATCCGTTCAACGGAGAACAATGGAAAGAGTACTTCAGCCATGTAGAGTCCCTGTACGTCGATTCCGAAGGTTACTTAATTCCAATTGTCCCGGTCGTAGGTAACCACGAGGTCGGAATGTCCAATTCCAAAAAGGGAGCCCGAGTCTATCATTCCTACTTTGATCTACCGAACAACGAACGATGGTATACACTTAAATTAGCTCCTTACTTCAAGTTCTTTGGCTTAAACAGCGAGACTTACACTGGACCAGCAAGCGATCAACACCAGTGGCTCGAGAAAGAGCTCAAAGAAACTGGAGACGGAGTCTGGAAGTTTTCCGCCTCTCACAAGCCCAGTTTCGGCGAAGGCTACGGTGGTGAAGGTTCTTCCTCCAAATTTTTACCTCTATTCGACGAATACCACATGGATATAGCGCTCGAAGGGGACTATCACATGTATGCCAGGTCGCAACCGTTGAACACTACTAGCTCTCCGGGAGAATACGTGCCGTACAAAAAAGGTACCGTCCACGTACTGGCTGCCGGAGGTGGAGCACCTCTGTATTCCGCCAAACCAGCCTGGTGGCACGCCTCAGGACCTATAAGTAAATACTCTTATACGATATTTAATGTATCCAAGTCGTCCTTAAAAATGAAGGCGTACGACACCAAGGGCGACGTTCTCGACAGGATGGAGATCCACAAGGAACTATCGAAACCACAAACTGTATTAGAGACCAAGAAAACTGGAGTATCGTCAGACAGTACCGGTCCACCCCCGCTCGTCGGCTTTAATGAAGGAGCCAGAATACCGATAATGAAAGTCTCGAAAGTCGGTGACGGTACAGTTGGAGCCGGTGGACTGGCCTGGTCCTCCGTAAACGGAGAATGGAAGTCAGGCGAACTGGATGTATTTTACGATCTCCTGTTCGAAAGGCTGAACTCTGGTGGGAAAAAAGTACTCTGGTACGGAGGCTACGAAGCCAATTACTCAGTGAAAGAATGTTCCGATCTCGTAAAATCTCTTGAGGAAAAAGGTTTCGATATCGAAGGTAGAGACCAGGAGCCGATTACCACGGAGCTCCTATCGGGTTACGATATCCTGGTAATCCCCCAGCTTGGTCTCGGAGATCCTCTTAAAGGTGGAAATCCGGATTTATTACCATGGTCTGACGTAAACGCCATCGAAGAGTTCGTCCGTGAAGGAAACGGTTTGCTGGTAATGGATGCTCACGATTACGGTGGCCACAATTGGGCGGAAGTCCAGAACAAGATTCTGGCCGGAGTCGGGGCGGATATGACATTACAGTCCGACGGCCTTTACGACTGGTCCGACAACTGGAAGGCGTTCTATTATCCGATGGGCGAAGTCAATACTGACACGGAACTCGGAAAAGAGTACAAGAAACGAACCGGGAAAACGGAAATAGCATTATTTGAGGTTTCCTCCGTTGTAAATAACCCATCACTTTATCTAGAAAAGATCCCCGGAGGAGAAAAGACGGTCGTGGATGCCAGAAAGGCAAAGGCCAATGCCAGAGTTCATATAAAGACCAAAGAAGGTGGCTCCGGATACGTCAGAATTCAGAAGACACCCGGAAGTTCTGTTTCGTCTGCCATGGCAGGGGTTCACGAGCCTCTCGTTGAGGTCAACGTCCAGACAGGGATCTCACCAGAAAAAATAGATTGGCCAATGACGATTGAGCTTTATTATGAACCAGCTGATTTTGAAGCATCTATGCTTCAAAACGAGAGCCAGCTCGAAATGTATTACTGGGATACGGAGCAAGCCGCCTGGAGGCGATGTCAGGAAGTTGGCGTTAACACGGACAGGGACGCTGTAATTGCCAGTGCTTACCACCTGACGAAATTTGCCATAATGAGCGATCCGAAATAAACCACATTCTAAATTAGTTATCACAAATAATCTCTTATAGCCCCGTCCTCCGGGCGGGGCTATTTAGTAAAATCACTCAGAACTCTTTTCATATGGCCGGGCAGAATGCGATTTTGGCCCACTCCATAGCGGGGGCAATAAGTTAAGCCGGTGAGATCATTAAATTCGTCAGTGATGAAGAATTTAAATGACTAAGCAGTTTCTGGTCGTTCATTGTTTAAATACCCAACAACTTACCCGGTTCCTTTTCGATACATATGAGCCTTGTTAGGCGAGAACCCTAATTCAATCGGATTTATCGATGACCACAAACCTCTCAAGCTTAATTCTCGCGCTCGTTCCATGACCTCTTCGTA
>CAZDMI010000065.1:0-7675 GCA_964506635.1 uncultured Thermotogae bacterium | reverse complement strand
TCAAGGGCCTGCGCCCGGCCGTAATTGGCCTGATTGCCACGGCGGAAATATCCATTGGTAAGACGGCTTTCGTTGGTTACTCGATGGTGCCGATAGTTAAAAACGTGGCAATTGCCCTCATCGTTTTCGTATTTTTGGATATAATGGACCAGCACCCGATTGCGGCCATCGTCCTGGCGGGGGTTTTGGGGATGCTGTTTTATTGATAACGTATTTTGCGGTCAGCTGATTTGGATTATATTTAACTGCCTCGCGGGACGCAGAACCGTAACGTTAACTGAAATACGATAATCAATCAGTTCCCAGGTGCGATAACCTCATCGCGTTAGTCGTGACTCCGAGCGTCATTCCCGCATCACCGAGCAGTACAGCAAGGGCGATGCTAACGTAGCCAAGCGGTACTCCCACTGCCAGCAGTGCCTTTAGGCCGAGGCTCGTAAAGATATTTTGCCTGATCACTCGCTTTGCCTGGTGGGATAGCCGCTGCAAGTAAGGTAGTTTCGAGAGGTCGTCCTTCATCAAAGCTATCTCCGCGGTCTCCAGTGCCGTATCCGTCCCGGCGGCTCCCATGGCTATCCCGACGTCCGCCGCGGCCAGAGCCGGGGCATCGTTGATTCCGTCGCCAACCATGGCAACTGAACCGTATTGGTCGGACAGCTCCTTGATTGCCTCCACCTTCTCGTCCGGCATCAGGGAAGCCCGATAATCTGCCAAACCCAGCTGCTTTGCAATGGCTCCCGCGGTTCTTTCGTTATCACCAGTTAACATCACTGGTTTTACTCCGGACTTTCTGAGTTTTTCCAGCGTCTTTCTGGCCGACGGTTTAAGCTCGTCCGCCACGGCGACGATTCCCTCGAGCTCCTCGTTAGTGGTAACCAGAATTACCGTCTTTCCCTCCTCCTGTAGCCTAGGAATCGTCCTTTCAGTCAGGTTGAGGCAGTTACCCTTTTTGCAGAGCTTTGTCGCCTCCTTGTTGATCCTGGCCTCGTCGCTGGAGTGATGGACGTGGCTGAGGTCAAACCCCAGTTCTTCCATCAGCGAAGGTTTGCCGGCGTAGTGCTTTTTCCCTTTCAGGCTAGCAGTTACTCCCTTGCCGCTAATTTCTTCGAAGTTTTCGATCCCGTGATCGTGGCTGATATCGTGTTCTGCCTCGACGTGATCGACTATTGCTTCGGCAATTGGGTGGTCGCTCCTTTCTTCGACGCCGCAGGCACACTTTATCAGGTCCTCTTTGCTCTTGCCATTTAAGGGAATGACGTCCGTTATCGTTAGCTCGCCCCGGGTTAAGGTCCCCGTCTTGTCGAACGCCATGGCCTTCACCTCGCTCATTGCTTCCAGGGTGGTGCCGCTCTCGATCAAGACGCCGTTTTTGGCGGCGCTCGTAATCCCCGAGACCACGCTGACCGGGGTACTGATTACGAAGGCACAGGGGCAGGCCAGTACAAGCATCGTGATGCCCCGAACGAACCAGCTGGCCCACGGCTGGGACAGGAAAATTGGTGGAACCATCGCAACTCCCACGGCGGCAAAAACGACTGCCGGGGTATAGTAGGAGGAGAATCTATTGACGAACTTTTCGTGCTTCGTCTTCTTTCTCTCAGCATCTTCTACCATCTCAATGATCCGGGATATTGTGCTCTCGGAGGAACGGCTTTCCGTCTCAATTTCCAGGTAGCCCTGCTGATTTACCGTGCCGGCGTAGACTTCGTCCTCCCGGGATTTATCTACGGGAATGCTTTCCCCCGTTATCGGGGCCTCGTTGACGGCCGTTTCGCCCGTAATGACTGTTCCGTCCACCGGAATCCTGCCTCCCGGCTTGATGACGACGGTATCGCCGATTTCCACCTCTTCGACAGGGAGTTCTTCCTCTTTGCCGTTTCTCTTGACCGTTGCCGTGTCCGGGGATAGATCCTTTAACTCTCTCAAAGAACCCCTGGCCTTTTGCACGGAATAGTCCTCGAGCAGTTCGGCGAAGTTGTATAAAAATGCCAGCGTTGCACCCTCGAGAAAAATATGTTTCCCTCCAAAGACACTGGCCAGGATCGCCCCGATAATAGCTGAGGTCATGAGCAGGTCGATGCTCAAATTCATGTCCTGAAGGGCACGGAACCCGTTCTTGATTATTACCTTGCCGGCTACGGCTATACTGGCGAGAAAAACAAAGTCGGAGATGAAGAAGCTGGTGCCCCGCCAGGCCAGTAAGGTCTCGTTGTAGGCTCCCAGACCGAAGTGTAGAATGAGACCTGCCAGGAGGAGAACGCCCCCGATCCAGTTCTTTACTGCCCTCGGGCTCGTCCAGACGTTCTTAACCCCGGTTTCCTCACTACCTTCGGCCAGTGGGTCGTCTCCGGTGGGAGAACAGGTTCGGCAGACTGCTTCGTCTTCCTCGTGGTCCGTTTTATTCTCCGGCATGGTCGATACACTCCTGCAGGATCTTGAGCACGTGGTCGTCCTTGATCCGATAGTATTTGTGCCTTCCATCCTTACGGTAGTCCACCAACCTGTTGTCCCTCAGGGTCTTCAGGTGGTGGGAGGCGTTGGAGAAGCTTTGATCCGTCTCTTCTGATATTTCGTGGACGCACTTTTCCTCATCCGCGATCTCGAGCAGTATTCTGATTCTCGACTGATTACCCAGAACTTTAAACGTATTCGCCGTCTCTTTGATTTCTTCTTTCATGGTGATCGCTGCAATTTTAGCGTTACTTGAATGATGATTCAAGTATTTAATTATTCTCGCTTGGCTCTTAAGCGTTGCCGGCGGGGATAGTAGTTTTCTTCATTGCCGATCACGTCGTGGCAGCGGTATTTACGCCGATGGTTCTATCCCTGGTTCGGACCACCCGTGAGGAACTGGATGGGCCTACGAAGAACTTGAGTAAGTTGCTGCTTTTTTCCGTTGCCTACGGCGCAAGTATTGGAGGTTTATACGCAACCAGTGGCGGAGTCGATCCGAAAACATTTGTTCTCTGGTTTGCTTCTAACAGTTATAAGTCCGAGGGTACGATTCTTGGTTGTCTTTGGCTGGCTGAACCTGTTGAAGGTAATATAGAAAAGTTGCGGATATCCTTTTTTGAGAAAGATATTGAAAAAGTATGGAGAGGTAAAAAAAGAGACCGGGAGCCACTCGTCTCAATGGCCCCCGGCCGGATTGTCTTGTAAGTTTATCAGCTGATAAACTTGTTATTTTCTACCTCTATGTTTCCGTAGAAATTGAAGTGGACGAATGGCTGCTCCTTTCCGTTCGGCAGTTCGATTCCGGTAGGCAAAGGGGCGGCTTCGGGGTGTCCGTGGCTAACTTTGGTCGGGGGCATTATGAAGTGAATCTCCAGTTTATCCCTGTTCGCAATCCCAAAGCCCAGTTCGTTATCCTCGTTTCTCATCTTTGGAGTGACCATCACGTGGATCAGTCTCTTTTCGTCGACCTTTTCCCCGTTCCTGTAAAAGTTGCCGAAACCCCAGAGGGTGACATAGCTAAAGGTGGCCGGCATGAACGGCTCACCGATTCCCGTTGACCCGTGCATCCATACGTTCGTGCCCGCTCCACCGAAGAACTGGTGATGCGGCCCGACGGGTATTAGCTTCTTCAGTTCCACTCTAAAGCTATTCTCTCCTTTTGGTCCTTCAAAGCTGGCTTCTAGGTTACCTTTGTCCTTTGAGTTCTTGCTATCAAATGCAGTTTTATCCCATATAGTAAAGGATAATTCTCCTTCCGAAGGAGCAACTTTATTGGAAAACGGTCCTGGTTGTTTTGTCGCAGTAAATTTGTCCCCGTCCTCACTGACCGCTCGCTGGTCGAGGGGAAGTGCTCCCAGCATCTTGGGGTTATCCGGAGTTCCGAATACTTCAGGGTTGAGTTTTCTCCGCCCCGGGTACATCCATAAACCTTCTCCGTTTGCAGTCACGGTAACTTTAGCTTCACTTTCTTCACCCATTTCGGCCAGACCCACCGGCCCGATACTAAACACAAGTGCGAAGGCAAAAACAGTTGCAGTCAGAGTCGTCAAAACTTTCTTTGTTTTCATGATTACCTCCTGGTAATCCGTTAATTTGGTTTGCACAAGTTTCAACTTACTGTAATTAAAGGTAACAAACCGGTAAACGGATTTATGTAATCCAGCTTACGTTTTGTGAATAACCAGGATCGAAAACTATAAAAGATATAATCCAGGATTGAATAAGAGAGGAATAGTACAGGAGGGAATCAGTTAGTAGAAGCTCTTACCTTCAGCTCTTCTTCGTCCTTGATTACTATTTCCCCCCTTCCTTTCTCGATCAGACCGTCGGACTCGAACTCGTTTAGGTTGGCGGTAATTGTTTCCCGCGTGGAGCCGACCAACTTGGCTATTTCCTCGTGAGTAAAGCCGGGTTCGATCCTCGTTCCGGAATTAGATTCCGTGCCGTATTGAGCTGCTAGCTGCCTGAGTAGACCGGCCAGTCGTGTAGGCACGTCTTTGAATAAGAGGTCTGCCAGACTGTTCTGGATTTCTCTCCTGTGCTGGCCGATTTTTTTGGCAACTTTCAGGGAGAGTTTCGGGGTCTGATCCGCGAAATGAAGGAAGTCGCGTTTCGAGACGGTGCAGAGGACGGAATCCTCCAGGGCTTCGGCTTTTAGATTGCGATTCTCTTCCCCTACCACAGACATCTCCCCAAAAGGCTCACCCTCCTCCAGCATGGATACGGTAAATTCCTTGCCCTCCGGTCCGAGGTAAGATAGTTTAACTTTCCCGTTTTTTAAGAAGTATACTGACTCGCTTGGCTCTCCGGGCAGGTATATCAGTTCACCTTTCTGAAAACTACGATCCTTAACCCACTGACTAAGTTTCTTCAGCTGATCTTCGTTTAACTGGGCGAGCAGGTCGAACTGTTTTAGCTGCCAGAGTATATCGCAGGTATTCTTCATTATAATCCACTAAAGTATTATAAATCCTCTTACTCATTCTGTAAAATACTTACAGTATTGGGTTTTAATTTCAGGCAGACCTGATAGTTAGTGACGTTCTCCAGAATCTCGTAAAACTCCTGGTTCGCGGGCTGAATTTTGCTTGAAACACCCGGCGTGCATAATACTCAGGTGGCAAAAGGGAACTTACGAAGGTGAAGCCAGGTTTAACTAGTGGGTTCTTTGAACTATCAATTGAGCTGGTGAGACTCTTGAAAATGGCAAGTAAAAACTCGGTTGAACCAACTATTTCGGACTCCGGAGAGTTAATTTACGAACTAATCGGAAGTGGAGGCCGAGAGGAAGACGTAAACCACAGTCTGGCCTTTGTTGAACTGGCTGAAGGGAAATCGACAGAGCCCCATTTTCACGAGGAATCCGAGGAAACGTATTACGTGCTGGGGGGAAGAGGAGAAATTTCGGTGGACGGTAACGAGTTTCAGATGGTCCAGGGTCAAGCATGCCTTATTGAGCCCGGTGAGGTGCACGAAGTCGCCGGTCTTGAGGGTGGTTTACGATTTCTTGCAATGAGTGTTCCAGCCTGGACCCCGGATGATTCCTATTCCGTCTAGTTATTGGGGTTTCTCTCTTAACCCGGTATAATTTTTATCCGTGTTTTATGGCTTGCATGGTTTATTGAGGAGGTTCAAATGAAAAAAGAAAAAGAGCTGGATAAGTTCGACCTCAAACAACTGATCGGCTATTCCGTGGACTCGGAGGAACAGTCCAGGCAATTTTACGGAGAGTTCGTCGAATCAGGTAAAGGACAGCTTGTACCGGAAAGGTTCCGAAGCCTGATGAACGACGAGAAATTACACAAAGAGACGCTGCTCGGCTTATACGAGGAACTCTACGGTGACAGGGATTACGCTGTGCCTCAGGGGGAAGGCCTGCCGCCACACGAGGATTTTGAAAGTCTGGAAGACGTGGGAAACCTCATTGATGCACTTGAAAAAGCGATAGTGAACGAGAACAACGCAATTCGAATCTACAAATACATGGAAAACGAGTACGGGGAGTACTCGGACCTGTTCGGTTACCTGGTTAGTATGGAAAAAGGCCATCTGGAGTCCCTGAAGGAGGAGAAGAAGCTTTACGAGCGCAAAGCGGAGTCACCGGAAAAAAACGGCTTGCTGAAAGACTTCTGGGAGAATACCGGATTGAAGGGTTGGTAGATTCGTTCAACTTGTCCCGGTTTGAATCACGACTCGGTTTTTGGACACCCGGTTTGCTTAATCGGAGGGGCGAGCTTTCTCGATGCGCGACTACGTCGAGCAACTGCACCAGTTCAAGCCTTCCGCTCGAATATTTTTAATTGCTACAGGTTTCTTCGGGATCGCTGGTGGTATCAGGCGGGTGGCACGGAACCTTTACTTCCTATCCCTTGGATTTAACGAGGGATTCATCGGTTTGGTCGTCGGAGTGGGTACGTTTACCGGGCTACTCGTGGCGCTACCCAGTGGACACCTTGGGGACCGTTTCGGTCCGCGGAAGACGATGATTGGTGCAACTGCGCTGGGTGCGGCCGGTGTCGCGCTCCAGGGCTTGCCATACAGGGTCCCGATCATTCTTGGTGCTTCTTTAAACCGGGTAGCCTGGTCCGTTTTCTTCATCGTTGGCCCGGCTCTGCTGACGGAGGAAAGCGGAACAGAAGAAAGAACCCACCTGTTTAGCGTCTTTAGTTCTTCCCGGCGGCTCGCCCTGATACCCGGCGCGCTGCTCGGTGGCTACATGCCCGGCTTGCTTGGTAACCTTCTTGGAGTAGGTGGAGAAGGACCGGTTTCCTACAGACTGACGATTTTCCTTCAGGCTGCTCTACTTGCTGCTGCGTTAATCCCCCTGTTTCTGATCAAATCCTCTTCGGCCAAGGAAGTAAGTCAGACCTCACGGACTTACGATCTGGAATTTCTGCAGCAACCGTTGGCGAAGAAAATCCTCATGCCCTCCCTGTTGATTGGAACGGGAGCCGGAATGATTTTCCCCTTTCTGAACGTAATCTTCGAACACTACGGGGCAAGTACCGAACTGATCGGCTGGATATTTACGATACAGTCCTTATTGACTGGGGTCTTCGTATTATTTGCCCCTAATATCTCCAAAAAGTGGGGCAAAGCTAAGGGAGTAGCTCTAACACGAATGGCGTCCATACCTTTCCTCCTGGTCGTAGGGTACGCTGGTCACGTTCCTATAATGGCCGGCGCTTTGATGGTAAGAAGTAGCCTGATGCGTTTAGCCAGTCCGTTGCGGAACAATCTGCTTATGAACATTGCCCGGCCCGGGGAGAGGTCAAAGATAAATGGAATTCGGCAGGTGGCTTCCCGGATTGGAAGAACTGCGGCCGGACCGGTTGCGGGATGGATCCTTTCCAACGTCTCTTACAGCCTTCCCTTTTTACTGACTTCCGTGCTGTACGCGGTTGGTAGCAGCCTGTTTTATCTCGGGCTTCACCCACTTGAGCTGGAACAGGAAGAAGCGGAAAGCTGACCCCCAGTTTGTAGTTTGCATATAATGAAGCCTGTAGGGGTTGCTATTTCACTAAATAATCTTTATAGTTAGTTAGTTTGCAATATAGTAACTGAAGTTAGTATTTAGTAATTAGTAATTTGGATATCTTTAGTTTACAGGCTGCACCCGATGCTTCCAGGCTTGAAGATATAACGCTTCGCCTTGTTAGAGGTAATCAGGACAGTCAAATCAAGGCAGACAAGGAGGAGTTTTATTTATGTCCAAAGGTAC
>CAZDMI010000064.1:0-7715 GCA_964506635.1 uncultured Thermotogae bacterium | reverse complement strand
AGAAATGAGTTAAAAAACGACGCCGGAAAACAGGGGAAGCAGGATTGCGGCGACCAGGGTTCCGATAATCGCCCCACCCACCACGTCGGAAGGATAATGCTCCCTGACGAAAATACGGGAAATGCTAATGATCAACGAGGCGAGGTAGGCGCCAAACCAGGCCCACCAGAACTGACTGTAAGCAATCGACAACACGTAAGCTATTCCGAAAGCTACCGTCGCATGGCCCGAAGGAAAAGAAAAATCGTCGACCATTCGGTACTTTAGCGGCCTGCTCTGTAGAGAAATCGGCCGCGGTCTCTCCATTATCGTTTTTAACAGACGGAACACGGCTATATTTACGATGCTGACCGAAAGGCCAATGAGGACGTAATTGTGCCCTTTATCCCCGCCAAAGAGGATAAGTGCCAGCCCGGCAAGGCCCCAGAGGTAACCATCGCCAAAGTAAGTCGCGGCGATCAGGTAACGGGAAAACTTCTTCGTGACCCACCTCTCGCTTACCCGTTCAAGCCCAAGCTCGTCCTTTTTGACGAGCCACAGAGCGAACTCGTCGATTCTATTTACTACCCGAGACCAGAAACCGGAAATACCTTCGGCGTCCATCTTCTTACTCCTTACGCCTCAGTGCGGGGAATAGTATAACTTCCCTTATCGATTCCGCTCCGGTAATGGCCATCAAGAGACGGTCAAGACCTATACCTATACCGGCAGTCGGCGGCATGCCGTACTCGAGCGCCTGAAGGAAATCCCGGTCCTTTCCTTCGTCGCTCCCGTCGCCGAACCTTTCCCGCTGCTCCAGCGGGTCGTTCAACTCCGTGAAGGCGTTGCCCGTTTCTATACCGGCAATGAAGACTTCGAAACGTTCCGTCAGGCTCCTGTCTCCGTCCCGCTTCGTCTTTGCCAGCGGCGATATATCCGTGGGGAAATCAGTAATAAAGGTGGGCTGGAATAGCTCGTCCTCGACGAACTCTTCGAAGAGAACCTCGACCAGTTCGCCCCAGCTCGGCTCCTCGAGGTCCTCCGGGAGCTCGACCCCTCTATCCCTGGCGAAGTCTTCCAGTTTCTCTGCCGACGTTCCTTTCAGGTCGTCCAAGCCCGCCGCTTCCTCGACTGCCGAAACCATGGATATCCTCTCCCACGGCGGCGTCAGGTCAAGTGTACCCTCCTCCAGCTCTGGTTTTACGGTCCCAATTGCTTCCTCGGCCGCCCCGGCTATCAACTCTTCAGTCAGCTCCATCGCGTCTTCGTAGTCAGCGTAAGCCTCGTAGATCTCTATCGTGGTGAATTCCGGGTTGTGCTCGGTGGAGACTCCTTCGTTCCTGAAGTTTTTCCCCAGCTCGTATACCCTTTCCATTCCACCTATAACCAGCCGCTTCAGGTAAAGCTCGGGCGCGATCCTCAGGTAAAGATCCTGATCCAGCGCGTTATGGTGAGTGACGAAAGGCTCGGCGGTTGCCCCGCCGGCGGCCGGCTGCATCAGCGGCGTCTCGACCTCCAGGAAGTCCCTATCGTCCAGCCTACTCCGAAAAGAGCTTATCAGCTCGCTTCTCGCGATGAAAGTCTGGCGGACTTCTTCGTTTGCAATAAGATCCAGGTACCTCTGCCTGTAGCGCTTCTCCACGTCCTTCAACCCGTGCCACTTCTCGGGAAGCGGGCGCAGAGACTTGCTCAAGACCTTGAAACCGTCGACCTTGATCGATAGTTCACCGCGGTTCGTGACAAATACCACGCCTTCCAGCCCGACGAAGTCACCCCGGTCGAGCTCTTTCAGCGTCTGGTAATCCTCTTCTCCGAGGAGGTCAACGTTCGTATAACCCTGCAACTCACCGCTCCCGTCCTTTACGTCGAAAAAGCTGGCTTTGCCCATATCGCGGAAACCGACTACGCGCCCGGCAACTTTAACCGGTTCTTCGGTCTCGTCCCCGGACTCCAGTTCCCCTTTGTAAGTTTCCTTTATATCCGCCAGCTCGTGGGTTCTATCGTAGGAATGCGGATAGGGGTTTACGCCTTTATCGCGCAGGCTCTGTAGCTTTTCTATTCGATCCTCTCTCAGGACGTTAGAATCTGCCGAACTATTGCTATTTTCCGTAGACAAGTTCTCACTCTCCGATACCAAGAATCTTGTAGCGCCTCTCGCCGCTGGGCGTATCGGCAACTATCTCCTCACCCTGCTGGTGACCCATCAGGGCCTCTCCAATCGGACTATCTATGGAAATTTTGTTTTCTTCCAGGTTTACTTCCGCCGGACTGACCAGAGTGTAAGTTTCGGACCCGTCGCCTTCCTTTGGCTGAAGGATCACCTTTGTTCCTATAGATACCATGTCTGTATGTATTTCCGACTGTTCAATTACTTCCGCCTTGTCCAGCAGGTTCTCGAGCCGTTTTACCTCCCCCTGAAGGCGATCCTGCTTTTCTCGCAGGTACATGAACTCCTTGTTTTCCCGGAGATCGCCCTCGTGAGCCTTTGCCTCCTTTAGCTTGTCGGGAAGCTCCTCGTATAGCTCGTGTCTCAGGTTCTTTAGCTTTTCTACTTTGGCCTCGTGGCCCTCTTCCGTTAAAAAGAAAGTGTCTTTGTCGTTGTGGTTTTCCATTGTTTACCACCCTTTTCAATCCGCCGGGAACTCGTCTAAGAAATTTTCCCCCAGCGCGGTATTATTAAGTTCTGTCGCCCTGTGCCTTGGCTTGACGATAAATTCCAAACTATCAAATAAACGCTTGTTCTTCCTAAAACTTTCTCGAATAACCCTTTTAATCCTGTTCCTCTCGACCGCGGTACCAAGGTACTTGGGCGTGACTATACCAATTCTGGGTTCCCCTTCATCCCGATTTTGGAGGTAAAAGACGAAATTTTCCTTCTCGAATCTCTCCCCACTGCTGTAAACCCGGGAAAAGTCAACCTCTCCAAGCAGCCTATTTTCTTTTGGGAAACTATTATCGACCATAGATTTTATTCAATAAAAAGAGTTCTATCAAGAAACGAACCCCGGCAGCTGGTTTACCAGAGGTCATCTCGGGCCAAATATTCCCGTACCGATCCTTACCATGTTGGCCCCTTCTTCGATGGCAACTTGATAAGAATTCGACATCCCCATGGATAGTACTTCCATTTTATCGTCTCCATCCACCATGTCCTTCCCGGATTCAAATAGCTGTCTGGTGACCTCGAAGTAAGGCCTTGCGTCCTCCGGGTCTCCCGTATAGGGCCCCATTGTCATCAAACCTTCCAGGCGGAGGTGACTCAGTCCCCCGATCCCATCAATTAGCTCCTTCAGTGCCGACTCAGTTGGCTCTACGCCGTACTTGCTCTCCTCTTCACCGCTGTTTACTTCTATCAGTACCGGGGTCACCTTCTTGCCCGCTTTTTCGACTCGCTTGTCTATATGCTTCGCTTTCGATAGTGACTCGACGGTTTGAACCCTATCGAAGATCGGCAGCGCCTTGTTGATATCGTTTTTCTGCAGGTGGCCGATAAGTTCCCAGTCAACTTGGTCCCGGCACCCTTCGAGGCTTTCGTACTTCTCTACCGCTTCGGGGTACGTATAGTTTTCACCGACGTAATCGGCCCCCGCTTCGATTACCTCCCGAACCTCTTCGGGGTCCCTGCCTTTAGTGGCAACAACCAGTTCGACGTCGTCCGGTATCGACTCTTTGACCTCCCTAAACTTATCAGCAGGTTTTCTCATACTTTTTTCCTCCATTGTTCTCCCGATCCCGTTAAATGGCTGACTGACTCCCCGTTTCTTCCTCTCCTTCTTCCTGGGCCTTCCTGTATTCACGAAGGGTCAGAGAGCGCTCCGCGTCGGAAAGGCGATCGACAAACAGTACCCCGTTTACGTGGTCCACCTCGTGCTGGAACACCCTGGCCGGGAGGCCTTCTCGTTCCAGTTCAACCTCGTCCCCATCGAGATTTGTTCCTCTGACCAAGACCTCGTTTGCTCTGGTAACCGGTGCTTCCGGCCCGGGTACCGAGAGGCAACCTTCTTCCATCGATTCCTCATCTGCGCCTTTCTCAACTATCTCCGGGTTAATCATAATATGAAAATCGTCCTCGAGGTTTACCACGATGAGCTTTTTACTTACCCCTACCTGGGGAGCGGCGAGGCCAATTCCCTCTTCTCTGAACATGGTTTCCGTCATTTTATCGGCGAGATCACGAACTTCTTCGGTGATCTCATCTATCGGCTCGGCTTCCTGTCGCAGTACTTCGCTAGGATGAGTCACTATTTCCATGGTTGACCTCCTACTGGGAACATGAATTCAAAAAATCATTGCCTTTGTCTACTTACCCGAGAACTCAGGATTAAATTTTAGTGGAAAACCCCCGGTTTTTCTAAGTTTTCTACCTTTTGAAAACTCTTCTCCCTCCTCCGGAAACCAGGGTCGGAAAGGTGCCCCCTTGAAAACAAGAGAATTTAACTTACCATTAATTAAAATTCATTTTGAGGTGGAAATTATTATGGCTAAAGAAAAAGAAGACCAATACGGCAGTTTTCCTTTAATAGGAGAGAAGTTTCCGGAATTAGAAGTCAACACGACCCATGGTAAGATCAACGTACCCGATGACTACGAGGGAAGTTGGTTCGTTTTATTCAGCCATCCGGGTGACTTCACCCCGGTATGTACGACGGAATTCGTATCCTTTGCAAACAGGTACGACCAGTTCCAGGAAATGAACACCGAATTGATTGGACTCTCAATTGACCAGGTATTTTCGCATCTGAAATGGACGGAATGGATCGAAGAAGAGCTGGACACGGAAATTCCGTTTCCGATTATCGCGGATAACGCAGGGAACGTAGCCAAAGAACTCGGCATGATCCACCCGGGAAAGGGATCAAACACCGTTAGAGCAGTATTTGTCGTCGACGATGAGGGAGTAATCAGGACCATACTTTACTACCCGCAGGAACTGGGCCGAAATATGGACGAGATACTGCGAGTCGTTAAAGGGCTGCAGACCTCCGACTCGAGCGCAGCCGGCGGCAAGGACCACGTGGCGATACCAGCCGACTGGCCCGAAAACGATATTCTCGATGACGAAGTAATCGTGGAACCGGCGAGCACGGAAGAGCAAGCCGAAGAAAATCTCGAAAAATACGACTGTTACGACTGGTGGCTCTGCCACAGAGAACTCGAGGAATAGTTAAAACCAGTTGGAAATCAGCAGTTGCCCCAGTTAACCTTAATGCGTTAACTGGGGCACTAAAAACATATATGGGGTGTACAAATGATAGAAAAAGAGAAAATTGAGAACCTTAAGGAAAAGTTGCAGGCAGATAACTATAAAGTAACGCCACAGAGGATAGAAGTGATCAATTCTCTCATCGAGCTGGATCATCCTACGGCAAAGGAGATTCAGGAAAAAATAGAAGAAAGGTACCCGATGATAAGCCCGTCAACTATATACGGTACTCTGGACCTTCTTGAGGATATCGGGGAACTGGTACCGATTCAGGAAGGCAATGAAACCAGGTACGACCTGTCTCCCGATATACACCCGCATTACATATGCGAGGAAGACGGTGAGGTAAGCGACATCGACGATCCGGAAATCGAGCAAAAACTACGCGAACTCATGAACGATAGCGCCATCGACGCTTCCCGCGTGGAACTAAACTTCTATGGACCCTGTAAAAATCACCAGGGCGACAATGAATAGTTAGCCCTCACCACTTTTCAGATCCCCGAAGCCGCTTTGTTTTGCTTGGACTCAAGAGCAGGTTAAATTAGTTCGCGTGTCGAAGATACCAGGTAAATGGTCCTTGCCGCTATGTTGGTGGCGTGATCCGCTACCCTTTCCAGGTCCCTGATGGCTAACAGTTCGGTAGATACCTGCTGGCCCAGTTGAGTCGCCTCTTCGGTGGTCAGGGTTTCGCTCTCCTTCTCGATCAAGTGCCCAAGTATATCGTTGGTACTGTTCTCACACATCTCGTCCATCCGGTCATCCCGGTTAACCAGTTCCCTGGCACCGTCCAGGTCCTGTTCGTCGTAGTAACTCAGGGCGTCTTCCAGCATCCGACCGGCAAACTCGCCGAGCTCCCGAATATCTTCTTCATCCAGGATTCGACGTTCCATCAGCAGTTTTGTGTAGTCCGTCAGGTTTACGACCTTGTCGCCAATTCGCTCCAGGTCCGTAATTATTTTGAAGGACGCGGTTATCAGACGAAGGTCCGATGCAACGGGCTGCTGGAGCGCGAGGAGGTCGGAGCACTTCTTTTCGATTTCTACGTAAGTATCGTCGATCTCGTCGTCCCCTTTGCCGATCTCGTCGGCCCGTTTCTCGTCGACCTCAACCATGGCCTCCATCGCATCTAATAGGCGATCGTGAACGTTCGCCCCCATACTAAGCACGCCTTCCCGAAGCTCTTCCAGCTGTTCCGCATAGCTTTTTCGTGTCATTGTTATACTCCTTCTTGTTTGAATTATTATACGCAACAGGGCAAACAAATAAAATCTCAGGTCGCGACTTCCGGGAAAGTCCGGGCTAAACGAGCTCGAAACTCCAGCCAGAAGGGATTACTGCCCTGGTGGACGAGTCTTCGTACTTGTACCATGGCAACTGCCTATTTATAATTGGTCGATTATCAAACCATGAGCAAAAATATCCGGGAACTGAGAGAAAAACTGAACGCTGATTTACCCGTGGATGACCTGAAACAGGCATTCCACCATACTTCCTACGTCAACGAGTCCGAGAAGGAGTTCAAATCGTACGAAAGGCTGGAATTTCTCGGCGACGCAGTTATTGAAATGGCGATAAGGAAGTACCTCTACCGATCCTTCCCGGAAAAGAGCGAAGGCGAGCTATCGAAAATCAAGGCCGTCGCCGTCAGCAAACCCGTGCTTTCCCGGAAGGCGGCGGAAATGGACCTCGGGGAGTACCTCTACCTCGGCAAAGGCGAGAAGGAAAGCGGCGGGAGAAACAAGGACTCCATACTATGTGACGTCTTCGAGTCCATGATCGGCGTTCTCTTTCTCCACGAAGGATTTGACCGGGCGGGGGATTACGTGGTTGAAAAATTGGGCGACGAGGTGGAAAATTTAATCAACCAGCAGGAAGTCCTCGATTACAAGTCGGCCCTTCAGGTCGAGGCCCAGAAGAAGTACGATACGAGACCACAGTACGAGGTACTGGAGGAAACAGGAAAGGCACATAACCGCAGGTACCGGGTACACGCGCAGCTGGCCGACTACGAAGGCACCGGAAAGGGAAGGAGCAAGCAGGAAGCCGAAGAGGCCGCGGCAAAGAGGATATATCTGGAAATGAAACGAGCTTAATATGCGCCTGTAGCTCAGTAGGATAGAGCGATGGATTCCTAATCCATAGGTCGGGGGTTCGAATCCTCCCGGGCGCACCAAAAACCCCGCTTATAGCGGGGTTTTTTATTTTCTGGTGCGAAGGGCGGGACTTGAACCCGCACGGGGAAAACCCCACTAGGTCCTAAACCTAGCGCGTCTGCCGATTCCGCCACCTTCGCAATTGCAAGATAAGTTTATCCATTCCCCACCTGGCTTTCAACTCCGGGGTTAGAAAGGACCACCGAAACCCTGAAAGCCGTTCCGGTGGTCCCTGGGGGATCGAAGGAAAATCAACGATTACTCAGTACTCTCCATGCCCG
Organism: uncultured Thermotogae bacterium; assembly: GCA_964506635.1. Taxonomy (GTDB): domain Bacteria; phylum Bipolaricaulota; class Bipolaricaulia; order M55B111; family M55B111; genus JAGXLP01. The sequence goes on along the minus strand of CAZDMI010000064.1, from coordinate 96 downwards.
GGACTTCTTCACCCGTCTCCGGGAAGCGAGGCAGGATCTCCGCCTCGTAGGCCATCGGCATCCTGGAACCGGACTCGAGGTCTATTTCGGCCTTTT
>CAZDMI010000063.1:0-7744 GCA_964506635.1 uncultured Thermotogae bacterium | reverse complement strand
CGAAAGGTCGCTTGCAACGAACTGCCCGATAAAAATCATGTTACGTTTATAAAGGGGAAGAATTGAGTTGTCATGATGAAGCATTTTGTTTCATTGGATTCAGGTTTCCATTCATCACATAAGGGCAGGCTTTCTACTACGTAACCTCCCAACCATACGTTCTTAAGCTGTAATAATATGCTTCTCCTATATCGGGTTGACATACTCGCTAGTTGCCTTATTATATATGAGAAAGCTTTCACAAGGACTCAGTTTTCAAAATAATCGTGGCTTATACCAAATTTTAATTTTTCATAGAGGAAATTAAAAAGAGATGAACGAAGAAAGCTTGAGCTCCAATCTATCCGGTGAAACAGTGGATAACAGGAAACAATGGCGTTCGGTGCTGTATAAGCTTTCCGCCTCTGGGTTTTCGTATCCCGGAACTGAAACGGTCAAAAACCTGAAAGACGGGAAATTTCTTTCCGGAATGCTAAAGGTTTCACATATATTCAATCTTGGACTGGAAGATACGATAATAGAAGTCAGACAAACTATCCAGGATCTTTCAACCGAATCACTTACCGAAAGAATCGAATCGGAGTACGTCCGGTTGTTCGTAGCTGATACTGGGGGAGCACGGGTTAAGCCCTTTGGCTCTTTCTACCTGGACGGGGAAGTCATGGGGGAAAGCGTCAAGAAAGTCACTTCCCTGTACGGGGAATCCGGTATGGTAAAAACGGAAAGTTACCAGGGACAACCGGACCATATAGGTGTAGAGCTGGAGTTCTTGTTCAAACTCACACAAGCATCTTTCGAGGATAGATACGACCTACACGCGAAGTTCTACGATGAGCTCCTGGGTCCCTGGCTGGAGGAGTTTACCAACGAAGTAACTAAAGCGACGAAACAAAATTTTTACCCGCTAATGGCCAATTGGGTTTACAAGGGGCTGGAAGCAGACAGAGAGCTCGTAGAAGAGTTGAGAAATTTGGAGTCGGCCGGTTCCGATAAGTAGTTAGAAATTAAGGGGGGTCAAAATACCCTATGACTGATTTCAGCAGGCGTGATTTTCTCAAACTTTCTGCCGCCACTGCCGGTGCACTTGCCCTTCAGGGCACGGGAACCTTTGAAGACAAAGAGGTCAGAGCCGCACCCAATTACTGGTTCCAGGAAAAGACGGCAACCAAGTATAGCTATTGCGACATGTGTTACTGGCACTGCGGCGTAAAAGCAGAAGTGGCAGACGGAAAAGTGGCAAAGATTTACGGCGATGAAAACGATCCACTTAGTCAGGGCAACCTCTGTCCCAGAGGACAGGCAGGAGTAAAACAGGTTTACAATCCGGACAGGTTAAAGCAACCGCTTATCAATACGGGCAAACGGGGAGAAGGCAAGTATAGAAAGGCAAGCTGGTCAGAAGCTCTTGATTACACGGCCGAACAACTGCAAAAAGTCAGCGAAAACTGGGACGGACCTGAATCCATTGGCTGGTTGAACCACTGTACGAGTGGCTCCTGGTTCAGCCATATTGCGGCAGCCTGGGGTAGCCCAAACTCCGGTTCACCCTCACATTCGCTTTGCCTGGGGGCCAGAGAAATTGCCTCTCAGTTAACTTTCGGCCTTCCGGTGGGCGAACACATGCCAGTTGATTGGGAAAATACCGAGTTCATTACCCTAATTGGCAACCACATAGGCGAAAACTCTCATAATACATTGATGAACGATTTCATGGGTGCTCTCGAAGGCGGGGCAAGTCTGTCCGTGGTTGATCCCCGATTTTCGACGGCAGCCAGCAAGGCCGATTACTGGTTACCGATTAAACCCGGAACCGACACCGCCCTGCTCCTTTCCTGGATTAACCTGCTTATCAGGGAAAACCGTTACGATCGCAATTATATAGAAAAGTACGCCAAAGGTTTTGATGAGTTAAAAAAACAGGTTAAGGACTACACACCCGAATGGGCTGCCGGTGTTACCGACCTGGAAAAAGGCAAAATTGAAGAAGTCGGGCGAGAAATGGCCCGGTACCGGCCCCACGCAGTTATTCCACCAAACCGAAAAGCTTCCTGGTACGGCAACGATACGCAGAGATTGAGGGCTCTCTTTATACTGAATTCCCTGCTCGGTAATTACGGCCGGGAAGGAGGCTTTTACTTTAGTGCCGCCCCCTGGGTTCAGGATTACTCCTACCCTTCGATGAAACTGGAAAGCACTGGTGGCGGCTGCGGAGGTGGGGGTGGAGCTCTCGGCGCGGACTCGCTTCCAGAGGACGTAAGGGAGAGGGCCGACAAAAAGGGTGAAAAATTCCTCTACGGAAGTTTGGCCGAACCGGAATTGATAGATGCAATAGCAAACGAGGATCCGTATCCAGTTAAGGGTCTCGTAGTTGCTGGAAATAACATTTTCCACTCCGCCCCGAAAAAGGAAAGGACGAAAAAGGCGTTGCGCAATCTGGACTTCTACATGGCAGTAGATATTCTTCCCCAGGAACACGTAATGTGGGCGGACGTAATCCTGCCGGAATCCACCTACCTGGAACGCTACAACGACCTCTTTACGGGCCATCACAAGTCAACTCCGTTCATAAGCTTCAAGGAGCCGGCAGTAGAGCCAATGTACAACACAAAACCCGGCTGGTGGATTGCCAAGGAACTCGGCGAGAGACTGGGCCTGGGCGAATACTTTCCTTTCGATGATATCGAAGAATACCTTAACGAACGATTAAAACCACTGGGGCTCTCCATAGAAGATATGAAAGAAAAAGGAACCGTAAAACAGCCACAACTAAGCCAGCCTTTCTTGAAGGATTTCGAATCTCAGGACAAAAAACCACCCTTTGGCACCCCCAGCGGGAAAATCGAATTATCTTCCGACAGACTTGAGGAAAACGGCTTTGATTCCGTTCCGTCCTATGATGAGCCGGAAGAGCCACCCGATGGTTACTACAGACTCCTATACGGTCGTTCTCCGGTCCATTCTTTCTCGCGTACCCAGGATAACCCATGGCTCTCTGATGTGGAGCCCGAAAACGCGGTCTGGATAAACTCGGATCAGGTAGAAAATATGGGCCTAAAGGACGGAGAATACGTAGTACTCGAGAATCAGGACGGTAAGCAGTCGCAACCGATCAAGGTAAAGAAGACCGAAAGAATTCGGGGAGACTGCGTATACATGGTCCACGGTTTCGGTCACGATACACCGGAAATGGAGCAACAGGACGGGAAAGGGGCAAGTGACATAGAACTGCAGAGCGATTACGAACTGGACCCGATTTCCGGTTCCGCCGGTATGAGCGTCAACTTTGTTAAAGTAGCCAAGAGAGGAGGTAACGCCTGATGGCAAAATACGGACTTGCAGTTGATCTGGAAAAATGTGTCGGTTGTAAGGCCTGTGTCGTAGCGTGCAAGGCCGAGAACGAAGTGCCGGAAGGAGTATTTCGGTTAACGACCCACGAGCTGGAGCAGGGAAGCTTTCCGAACCTTGATACGGAACTCAGACACGATCAGTGCAGACACTGTGAAAACGCTCCGTGCATCTCCGTCTGCCCGACAAAAGCCAGCTATAAGGACGATGATGGCTTCGTTAGGATTGACTACTCCAAGTGCATTGGCTGCAAGGCCTGTATGGTTGCATGCCCTTACGATGCAAGGTTCATCAATCCGGAAGGAGGCTACGCGGACAAATGCACTTACTGTATTCACCGGGTAAAAGAGGGAAAGGATCCGGCCTGCGTCAATACTTGTCCGACGGGGGCCCGGATTTTTGGCGACCTCGAGGACCCTGATAGCAGAATTCGACAGGAAATTCGTGACAATCGGGTCTCGCTACCGCAGGAAGAGGCAGGAACGGACCCAAAGTTCTTTTACTTAAATAAAAAATTAAACGAGGTGAAGGCCTAATGGAAATCGAAGCGGCTAACGGCTTGCACCATATTTGGGAGTGGCCCGTTGCCCTACACTTTGTCCTGTCCGCACTGGTTGGAGGTTTGATTGGTATAGCGGGTTTTTCCAGGATAATCGACAAGGACAAACTGGCCAAAATCGCGACCTATGCGGCCTTTCCAATTCTGGCCGTCGACTTGCTCGTCCTGTGGCTGGACTTGACCAGGGGTTTCAGGGCTTTCTGGCTATTCCTCAGTTTCCGGGTAACGGCTGCAATCAGCTGGGGTTCATGGGCACTGCTGTTAACGGGACTGGTGACTGTAATATATATCGCGGATTATCTCGATTATATCGAATTAACTGATTTCGCGGACAACTTCGTGTCCTGGTCTTCAATCATACTTGCCCTAGCAGTAACGACTTATACTGGAGCAATGTTGACTTCCAGCATGGCCGCCATGCCTCTGGTAAGCTCCATGCTCCTTGCCCCTTTATTTGCGGTTTCGGCAGTTGCCATGGCAGGAGGGCTGCTTGAACTTCTCCACATAGAAAGGACGGTATCGAGCTGGGTTTTAACGATCGCTTCGGTTTCATCGGCAGTGCTGTTTGGCTTTTACATTGGCGAACTTTATGGAGGAACTCAGGCAGTACAAGGGGCTTATAGCCATCTAATTAGCAATTACGGTTTAGTCTGGTGGTTAACAATCGGTTTAGGGTTCGGGCTTCCAGCAATACTGGGCGTATTCTGGATGTCCTCCCAGACCCGGCGGGAAAAGTTTATCTGTTGTGTCACGAAGGCCGTAGCAATCTTTTCGTTATTTGGCGGCGTAGGAATTAGGTTTGTACTTCTAATGGCCGGACAGGGCCACTAAATTTTCAACAGCACATTTGGAGGTGTGCAGATGTTTAACAAGAAATCACTATTAGTACTTTCAATCGCTCTTGCAGTTCTGGTAGCCGGGACAGGGGCAGCAGTAGCTTCAAGCCACAAGGACGTAGTTAATGCGACGGACGACTTTCTAAAGGACATCCACAAGAACGGTTTTTACGTAGCGAGCCAGGAAGAGGTAAATAAACAGAGGAAGGTTAGACCCAACCTCTTTATCCTGGACGTCAGGACGCCCAAAGAGGTAGAAAAAGGTAAAGTTCCAGGTGCAACGGCAGTTAGGCTTAGTGACCTTGCCCAAAGCCTCGACAAGTTACCTGACGACAAGGACACGACAATTTACGCCTACTGTAAAGGAGGCACCAGGGCAGCTTACGCAGTAGCTGTTCTTCGCACGCTTGGTTATACGGAAGCCTATAATATGGGTGGATTCGTTGACTGGAAAAAAGCAGGCTATCCAGTAGAAAAGTAAAAAAAAGATTAAAGATAAAAAAAATAGACCTCCCTGGATGGTTCAGGGAGGTCTATTTTCTCTTCCAATCCATGAAAAGTGAGGGTTAACCTGAAGAGCAATCAATCCTCTTCCTCAAAATACCAGTGATACAGCAACCCCATTTCGACCGGAAAAAGAGCTACTTCGTCTCCTTCTTCCAGTTCCTTCTTTAAACTCGAGTAAGTTCCATTGACGAAGACATGGCTGACCTCGTCTTCCCTTAACTCAAATTCCTTAATCAAATCTCCAGTAGTATCTACATTGGCTTGGTCGAGCTCTACTTTACCAATGGTACCGCTTTCTTCGTCATAACGTGGAGCCATCTCTCGAAACTCGCCGTAGAGCCGGACACTTATCCCCACAATCAACCTCCGCCAATTGGGGGAAAGATTGCCAGCGTATCGTCCTCATCCAGTTCCGTAGCCGCGCCGTCCAGAAACCTTATATTTCTTCCATTGAGCATAACGGTTACTCCGTCCTTCGTGACCACTTCCGGCTCGGTACTATCCAGGATAGATTTACCGAGTGTTTCATACCTTTGAGCTAGCTCCACCAGGAGCTCGCCTGCAGTACGGGCATCGATCTCAACGGAGGCCTCGCCCGCCTCTTCCCGGAAATTAGCAAATAGCTTGACCTTAACTCCCATTTAATTTAAAAGCCCATTTAGGATTCCTTCATTCCCAGCTCTCCAAATACCTTATCAAGTTCTTCGTCGGAAACGTCAAATACGTCGTTGTGTGGCGGTAACTCCTCTTCCTGCATGAACTCGGGCAACCTGTCGTCTTCTTTGGTAAAGCCCGCTTCCGAGTTAAACTTTCTTTCCGTCTCTATCACGCTTTTCCCTATATCGGGAATGTCATCCACCGTAAGGTCCGCACCGAGTACCCCGTTTACCTCTTCGACCATACCTTCAAGTCCCTCGGGAATATCCAGAACTGCAAACGCAGTAAATAGGCAGTGGCCCGTGGTGTCAATGACGGCGGTACTGTACTGCAGGTTTCGCGACATTTCCGCCTTCTCAGGACTGAGCGGATCGGCTTCGCCGCCAACTCCCATTATTTCAGGAGCAATCGCGTATCCGGCCGTGTGGTCCGCACCCATCGGAGTGGTAGCATAAGTGGTACCGATTCCCTTTATCCCTCGTGGATCGTAAGCCGGCATGGCTTGACCCTTTACGGTCGGTATCCGGTTGACACCAAATGCCTCGCCGGTGAACTCGGTGCCGTTCACCAATATCCTCCCAAGCGGAGTCCCTTCCCTGATCTCGTCCATAAGTTCCAGGGCCCCTTCTCCGTCACCGAAGTCTTTGACTCCACCGTCCATTGCAACAGCTATGGTGTTACCCGCCTCTATCGTGTCCATCCCCAGATCATTGCACTGCCTGTTTAATTCGCCGATGGTATCCAGATCGTAAATTCCGGTATTCGGACCCAGGGCCCAGACCGACTCGTATTCCAGGACGCCTACTTCTTCGCCGTCCTCGTTCTTCCAGACTTCCGAGCAGCCAATCAGGCATCCCGGGCTGCACCTGTGTGGTCTTTCGCCATCTCGTTCTTTGATAACGTCAGCCTTCTTTTCTCCTGATACCTTTGCGGATTCATCGTCCGAGCCACGGGAAAAGTTATCCTGTGGTAATGCCCCGGATTCGTTGATCATGTTTATCAGGACGCTGGTCCCGTAGCTATTCAAAGCTCCACCCGGTTTGGTTACGTCGTGTTCCGTCAGAGCATCAGCCAGTTTTTTCTTGCCTCTATCGAAAGTGGCCTCGTCCTCGATTTCTACTCCTTCAGCACCGTCGTCATCGACCAGCACGTATTTCAAACCCCGGGTTGCCATGACGGCACCAAGACCGCCCCTTCCGGCGTATCTGCTTGGCTTACCTTCCATGTCGTTAAAAGCAATACCTGAATTGTGTCCGGAAAGTTCAGCCGCTATACCAACCCCGCATACTCCAAGATCTTCGCCGAACTCGCTTTCGATGTCTTCAAAAGCCTCGTAGAGACCTATTCCGGACCAGGCCTCCGCATCGAGCAAATCGACTCCGTCATCCGTGATTTTAAGGCACTTGTAGTTATCTTCTCCCTTCGTACCTTCAACAACTATTGCTCCAATACCCAGCTTCGCAAGCTTCTGAGAGAAACTGGTCCCTACGTTTGCTTCCTTGATACCCCCAGTCAGCGGTGATTTACCGCCAACGGATAACCTTCCTGAGGTCGGAGCACTGGTACCGGTTACGATCCCCGGGGCAAAAATTAACTCGTTGTTCGGACCCAGCGGGTTAGAAGTGGGGGGTACTTCATCGGCAACTATCTGAGAAGTCAAACCTCTTCCACCGAGCGCCCGATAATCCTCCGGCATGTCTTCAAACTCAATACTTCCTTCATTCATATCCACCCGAAGCAACTTTCTCACTGTGCCACCTCCTTTCAGGAGGTATTTTAAGATAGTTCTACCTCCATAGCAAAATAAATTCGTTAAACTCAATCACACATTAAAAAGACG
>CAZDMI010000062.1:0-7750 GCA_964506635.1 uncultured Thermotogae bacterium | reverse complement strand
ACTTTAATCTGGAATTACCTCTTGTCGTCCTGGGCATAAATTACCTCCGAATTACCAAAATTAGCCGAAGAAGCCCCACAGCTTGCTGTGGGTAGAAATCGGCTGGTTTTTGTCCAGCACTCAAATGAGATATACAACTTGGCTCAAGTACTTTAAGTTAATTCCAAGGTTGTTCGGCAAATAGGTGGAATTAACGATTTCCTGGACCAAGCAGCTTTCCTCATTTGAGTGCTGGGTCTCTTTTGTAAAAGAACAAAGTCCGTAGTTAAATCTGTTTTTCTAGGTGCCTCGCAGCTTGGTGCGAGATAATTAACTTTTCAGGCAACTTCTCGAATTACAAATCTACTAAGATGCAAGGAGTTTTTTCAGGTTTTTTTCGGTCTTACCCTTAACTCGCTTGTCCTTCCTCGCATCGCGCTTGTTGCTCGGGCTCTTCTTGGTTCTTTTATGACCGTAGCCCGATTTTTTATGAGTTAGTTTACCGTTCTTAGACTCCTTAAACCTCTTTGCGATTCCTTTATGCGTTTTCTGTTTTGGCATATTAATCTCCTCCCGGTTTCAAAAGCATCTGGACTACCTGTCCTTTCTGAGTCGGTTTCTGGTCGACGTCACCAACTTCTTCAACCTCGTCTATAATATCATTCAGAAGGTCGTAACCCTTGTCCTTATGCGCTTTTTCCCTCCCACGGAAGAAAACCGTAGCACGAACTTTGTGTCCCTTCTTGAGGAACTTTTTGATGTGTCCCACCTTAGTATTGAAGTCGTGTTCCTCGATCTTGATCGAAAACTTGATCGTCTTTAGCTTCTTTTTTTTCTGCTGGTTCTGTTTCTTCTTTTGCTGCTTGTACTTGTATTTTCCGTAATCAAGAATCTTTGCTACGACCGGATCAGCATCAGGGGCCACCTCAACGAGGTCAAGTTCCTGATCCTCGGCCTCCTTCAAAGCATCTTCAAGGCTCATGACCCCAACCTGCTCTCCGTCTTCGTCTACTACCCTTACCTCCGACGCCGTAATTTCGTGATTGACTCTAGTGTCGTTAGAGATTGTCTCCCTCCTTGTTTCTATTGTTGCTAAGAGAGTATTAAATCAAACTTCTTCCGAAACAACCCGGTATAGGCCCTTTTTGTCAATTAAACCCAGGACTTTGCCCGGTACCAATCCATCGACCGACTGTCCATCGGCAATCCTTTCTCTTATCTCCGTAGAAGAGAGAGAAATTTCGCTCATGTTCAAAAACCGTAGATCCTTTCCTTCGAATATTTCTTCGTCAAAGTCCTTTTTCAAAACCCCACCCCTGGGAGCGACCACGAAGGGGCACATTTGCAGTAGATCTTCCGGTTTCTTCCAGGTCTTAATATTAATTAAATTGTCCGCTCCGACTATAAACATTATTTCGTCATAAATCTTATCCATCTCTTTAAGGGTGTCAACCGTGTAAGAAGGACCCTCTCTTTCAATTTCAACAGCCGAAACTTCCATTGCTTCCCGGTCCTCAATTGCCAGTTCTACCATACGGTATCTTAATTCGGCCCCCGTGAGGCCCTTTTCGTCCTTATGAGGAGGGTGTTTTGACGGTATCAAAATTACCTTATCCAGGTCCATTTGTAGAACCGACTGCCTTGCTACCTCCAGATGAGCCCTATGAATTGGGTCAAATGTCCCCCCAAACAAACCAACCCTAGAGGACGAGCTCAAACTCTTTTCCCCCAATTTCTATAACGCTTCCATCTTCCGCACCTTTTTCCTTTAACTGGCTCAAAACACCTCGTCGCTCCAGGCTTTGATGAAAATAGCTCGGAGCGTCCTCTGTCGAAAAATCGAGCTTTTCCGCCAGCTTTTCCACTTCTCTACCTTCAACTATAAATTTCCCCTCGGTTTCGGTCACCTGAAAACCTTTCTCCCCTTCGAATTCGTATACTTTGTAGGACCTGCCCTGATCCTCTTCTTCCGTCACGGAGGTGCCTTCTTCTTTGCTCTTCTCTAATAATTCGTAAGTAGCGTTAACCAGGCTGTCTATTCCCTCTCCTGTTGCGACGGATATAGGATACAAGTTTATCTCTTTTTCCGCAAACCTTCTCTCCTGTGCTTCAACTTCTTCTTCGTCAACCAAATCGACTTTGTTACCTGCCACTATTTCCGGCGTACTTGCGAGCGACCGGTCGTACTTTTCTAGCTCCTCCCTCAATACCTGCCAGTCTTCCAGGGGATCACGCCCTTCAACACCTGAAAGATCGACCATGTGCAAGACAACCCGGGTCCTGGAAAGGTGCTTCAGGAACTTATCCCCCAGCCCTTTTCCTTCATGGGCCCCTTCAATTAAGCCGGGAACATCGACTGCAACAAAATCGTTCCAGTCATCAATGGCTACTACACCCGGATGAGGTTCCATAGTGGTGAAGTGGTAATTTCCGATTTCCGGCTGCTGGGCGGAGATACTGGATATAAGACTGGATTTGCCTACGTTCGGGAAACCGACGATCCCGACGTCAGCCAGTAGCTTCAACTCGAGCCGTAGGTATCTTTCTTCTCCCTCTTCACCCCATTCCCTTAACCTGGGCGCGGTGTTACTTGAATTCGCAAAAGCTCTATTCCCACGCCCACCTGATCCCCCTTCCGCTATGAGTAAACTTTCACCTTCTTCGTCGAGGTCAATCAGGCGTTCTTCCGTTTCCCCGTCGTAAACAATAGTTCCTACCGGCAGGTCTATGTAAAGATCGTCCGCGGAGCCACCCGTCTTGTCCTGGGTTCCGCCCTTTTCACCGCTATCGGCCCTAAAAGTGTTCTTTTTTTCAAACCTCAGTAAAGTATTTATACTCCTGTCCGCCCTGAGGTAGACATCGCCTCCCTTTCCTCCGTTACCACCATCGGGTCCTCCATACCTTTGACCGGGCTGGTTTTCAAAACTAATGATCCCGTGCCCACCATCTCCCGCTTTGACCGTTATTGTAGCTTCATCAACAAACATGGCTTATACAAGCGGAGCGGACTGCACGGAATACTTTTTCAGGTAAGCTTTAAGAGGGGGGAATAACACTGATATACTTATCTCCCGATCCTTCGAATTTTACGTGGCCGGAAACCTTGGCAAAGATAGTATGGTCTCTTCCCATCCCGACGTTCTCTCCGGGCTTATACTTCGTTCCGCGCTGCCTGACAATAATGTTACCCGGTTCTACCCACTCGCTACCAAATTTCTTTACACCAAGTCTCTTCCCAGCAGTATCGTGAACGTTCTGCGTGGAACCACTACTTACTTTATGAGCCATATTATCTCCCCTTTCTTACGTTGACGTTGAAATTTCGTCGATTCTGACTTTCGTGTAGGGCTGCCTGTGACCCAGCTTTCTCCTGTGACCCTTCCTCTTTTTGTAAGTAAAAACGGTAACCTTTTCTTCCCTTCCTTCTTCAAGTATTTCAGCTTCAACGGCTGCGTCTTCAAGATAAGGCTTTCCGAGCTTGACTTCTCCGTCTTCGTTAACCAGGAGCACCTTATCGAATTCTACCTTTTCGCCAGCCCCAGTATCCTTCAACTTCTCAATCTTTAATTCATCGTCCTTATTGACTTTATATTGCTTTCCACCTGTTTTTATAATTGCGTACATTATTTCCTCCAATTTATTCTAATTCACTTTTCCGATACTTTTCAACCCAATAGGCCATTTAACCTGGTATTCAGGCAATTTCGGCCCCGGGTTTCAGTTCCATGTCGGCAGTTAACAACGCAAGCTCTTCACCCTCCGCGGCAAGAAGCATGCATTCCGACTTTTCTCCATGGATTGTCGCGGGCTCCAGGTTTGTCAGCACTACAACCTGCTTGTTATTCAACTCATCGACCTCGTAATGTTTTTTTAAACCGGATACGGTCTGTAGAACTTCTTCACCCACGTCCACCTGTATTTTATATAGCCTGTCCGCACCTGACATCTCCTCTACTTCCTGGATTACGCCGGAACGCATATCAAGAGCATTGAAATCGTCGAAACTCACTCTGCTATCAGTCATTTTCGATTTCTCCTCCGTTTGATTCTTTTGGCCTGCAATCTTTTCTTCGTACTCTTCCTTCAGTTTTTCCACGTCCTGCTTTTCAAGCAATGGTTCCGGTTCGGTCAGCCCCCCCGAGGGGTCACCCTTGACGTCTTCCCAGGCAGGATCCGAAAGTTGAAATATCTCGTAAGCTTGATCCGAAAAGGACGGTACAAAAGGTTCCAGCATAATTGAGATAGACCTGGCGATCTTCAGGCTCGAAACCACGACGGCCTCGTCCCCTGTCTCCCAGGGTTCCTGGTCCTGGAAATATTGGTTTCCAAAATTTGCCAGATCGCATATCTCCCTGAGGGCGGACGAAAGCCCACCGGATTCAATGACCCTTTCAACTTCGTCAACTGTTTTCGCAATTTCCTCGTCTATTTCGGCTTTCACGCTAGCTTCCGGAATGGAACCGTCGTAGCGAGAATGTGTAAACGAGGTAACGCGGTTTACAAAATTGCTTACGTTGTCGATAAATATATTATTTACCGCTTTATCGAGCTCGGACCAGGAAAACTCGACGTCCTTGTTCTCCGGACGCTGAAAAATTAGATAAAAACGCCAGAAGACCGGATCCATTAAATCAGTGGCATCACGAGCAAAAAGGCCGACACCTTTGCTCTTGGAAAAGGACTTTCCTCCAACCCAGTTAAGGTACTCGCCGGCACTTATCTGGTCCGGCAGGTGGTAACCCTTACCGGACGCCATAAGCTGACCGGGAAACAGGAGCGTGTGGAAAGGAATATTATCCTTAGCCAGAGTATAAACCTGTTTTACGCTATCGGAAAACCAGTAATCCTCCCAGCTTTCGTCACTGTCGTTCTTTTCGAAGTACTCGATAACGGCTGAAACGTAACCAAGGGCTGCCTCTGCCCATACGTATATAACTTTGTCCTCCGCCCCTTCAAAAGGAGCCGGAATACCCCAGTCGATGTCTCTCGTTATTGCCCTCGGCTCCAGACCATCGTTGAGCATTTGATCCGTAAACCGTTTCACGTTGTCCTGCCAGTCCTCGTAGTGCTGATCCACGTATTCCTTCAACCGCGGCTGTAGTTTTTCCAGGTCTATATACCAGTGCCTGGTATTTTGAAATTCGATATTCTCACTTCCACATACCGCGCACTTCGGCTCGATCAATTCTTCCGGCTCCAGAAGGGAACCGCAGCTATCGCACTGATTACCGTGGGCACCGCTCTCGCCGCATTCCGGACACGTACCCTCTATAAACCTATCCGCAAGGAACCTCTGGCAATCATGACAGTAGGCCCTTTCTTCTTCCTTGGAAAGTATGTAACTTTCCTCATCCATCTGGCGATGGATTTCCTGAATAAACTCCTCGTGCGTCGGATTCGTCGTGATCGTATAATTATCGAACTCTATATTAAAATCGTCCAGAATTCCCTTGATTATCTCGTGAGTTTCGTCTGCCAGCTCTTCCGGTTGCATCCCCCTTCCTTCAGCCTCGAACTCTATCCTGGTCCCATGTGCATCGGAACCGGAAACGTAAAGGGTCGGGTGACCTTTCAACTTGTAATAACGGGTAAAAACATCGCCAGACAGAAGGGACGTCTGGATGTTCCCCAGATGAGGCTCACCCGAAGCGTAAGGCCAAGCACTGCATACAAGTACGTTCTTTTTATCTTCCGACATTTTGATAACCCCTAAAGATTTCTTCAATTACCCATCAGCAGGCAGGAATTATAACTGAAAGATTTTAGCAAAATGATACCTTCATTACAAGTCAAGCACCCCGTCCCAGGGGACGCTGCTTGTTGAGAAACTGTTTTAAACAGGACTTTGCTATCTTCGAGAGAGTAGAGCCGGATAATCTATATTTCTACCCGAGCAACCTCTCTTCACCGGCATAAATATTCATACGTTTCCCCCTTGTAAAGCCGACCATCGAAAGGTTGGCAGCCCTGGCAATCCTTACCGCCAGCGTTGTCGGAGCAGAACGCGAAACGGCGATCGGAACCTGACTTCTGATTGCTTTAAGAGTCATCTCGGACGAAAGTCGGCCGCTGGTCAACAGCATCCTTTCCGCCAGATCCCCTCCATTGAAAAGAGACTTACCTAACACCTTGTCTACGGCATTGTGACGCCCTATGTCCTCTGCCAGGTGTAGTATACTCTCCCCACTGGCAACTGCCGCAGTATGGGATCCACCCGTAAGGCGGAAGAGTTCCGCTTGTTTTTGCATATCCCCCATCAAATTCGTCAAGACGGCGGGGCTTTCCATATCCGGACCAGAACTCGTCAGTTCGAGCTGGTCCAGGTTTTCCACAACCGACGTTGCCCTGCCACAGCTAGAAGTCAACGCCCTTTTACGCTCAAAATAGCTCTCTATTTCGACTGATTTATCCAGCTTTATTTCAACGTTTTTCTTAGAATCGCCCAGTTCCATTCTTTTCACCTGCTTGAGATCTTCAATGAGACCTTCGGATTTCATAAAACCGAGGGCAAGCTCCTTCCTCTCCGCAGGACTAGAAAGTAGTGTAACTACATCGCGATCGTTAACTACAATGTTCAAAGAGCTCTCGACGACTATTTCGTCCTCTATTGATTCGACCTCACCCTTACTCCATTTTAGGATTTCCTGGGACTCGTACTTACCCATTTTCCGCCTCCGACTTGAAAGGAAATTAATTCAGATACTTAATTCTTTATCCCGGGCGTTTCATGTTAAGTTAACAAACCAGGAACCACCAGGGAAAAGTAGTAATTTATTGAGAGATATCGGGTAAGAAACAACCGAGTTAAAAACTCCTGCAAACATCTACTACATGGAAATCCAACTTTGATGGGCTCTAGTTCAGTCACATGTACTTGTTTGTGTAATCCAAAACTGGTTTATATACTGATTTGAGATACTTATAATTTTTTCGTAATAGGAGGTTAGATTTTGACCAAAAAGTTTCCGGCAACAGCGTTAATCTTACTCCTGCTGGCAACGTGTTTTATATCCGCTCCCTCGTTCTCTCAGGGCCAGAAACCTAAACCGCAGGGGATTATTCCGGAACCCGGGAAGAAGTCGGATCTGGAAGTAAGTATTTCCACGAACCAATCCCTTTACCAGCCGAGAGAGGAAGTAATAGTCAACTACGAGGTAAGTCAGACCGCTTTCCTTTACCTCTACAGTATCGACACCCAAGGGAAAGTAACTCTATTATTTCCCAATAAGTACGACCAGGACAATAAGGTAAAACCGGGGAAAGGAGAACTGCCCGGTCGGGGGTATAGCTTCCTGACTGGGAAAGAAGAAGGCCGAGAGTACCTGCAGATGGTTGCCAGCAAGGTCGAACTACCGGTCTTTCCGTCACCGGAATCGAATAACTCACAATCCAACCCATTCCTCAACCTGGCAACGAACCCGGAGAAATTCGAGTCCACTACGACAAAAAGAATAAAAGAGGCCACGACCCAAAAAAGCTGGGATACGGACTGGGTCAGTATGGAAGTAACCAAGAAAACCGCCAGACTCTCGATCAGCTCAACCCCCACGAACGCGAGGATTTATATTGACGGTGATTTCGTTGGTACTACACCGGATGCTTTTGACGTTCGTCCCGGGCAAAGAGACGTAAAGCTTCTAATGGGCACGGACCTCAAATGGCAGGAAGAAGTAAATGCAGAGGCAAATCAGGTAAAGAACGTCACGGCGGAACTGGAAAGGGTAAAGTATTCTTCCATCCTGATTAGATCTGACCCGCCGGGGGCTGAAAT
>CAZDMI010000061.1:0-7935 GCA_964506635.1 uncultured Thermotogae bacterium | reverse complement strand
GACTACAGGGCGAAGCTGGTTTATACCATCTCGGTGGCTTAGGTTAAACCTGACTGTCCATTTCCTCATTCCAAAAAAGAATACTTAGGTTCTTCCATCAGTATTTCTCTTTCTCGATTGACTTCTGTGTACCTCATGCCAGGTCAGTTAAACAGTTGATTCCCCCAGGGCAAGTTCTGGGGGTTCTCAGCTATTATCGGTAACCTTCCATCCGAACATGGCAATCAAATTAAAACTGGGCACCCGTACCGGGTTCGAAAAATTTCAGGTCATTTT
Source organism: uncultured Thermotogae bacterium (assembly GCA_964506635.1). GTDB lineage: Bacteria > Bipolaricaulota > Bipolaricaulia > M55B111 > M55B111 > JAGXLP01. The sequence goes on along the minus strand of CAZDMI010000061.1, from coordinate 7,659 downwards.
TTACAAGCCCAGTTCACTGAGGCGGAGTTTTGCATTCCAGCAATTTTACTAAACGGGCCTTTTTTCGTATTATTTTATTAAAGTTCTAAACCCATTATAGCTATACTTTTGGTGTCTAGGGGCCTATTTGAATGAAATTATTAGAATCTCTGGATTCTCGCTGGATCTGGTTGCTGGTGGCGGGATTGGTCATACTGGTAATAATGTCTTTTCAACCACCGGGGGAGTTAACCCGTAACGGCCAGGCGGGTCTGGCTCTACTAGCCGCGGTAGTCATACTCTTTATTTCCGAACCTATTCCTCTACCGGGAATAATATTTTTCATAGCAATCTATCAGGTCCTTTTCGGGCTTGGTGGTCCAAACCAGGTTGCAAAATCCTTCATGCACGATGCCGTTTTCTTCATCATGGGTGCATTGATGATCGGTGTCGCCCTGAATAAACAGGCAATCGGTAAAAGGTTAATACTCATACTGATAAACAAAGTCGGCCACAGCGCCCGGAGAATCAGTTTCGCGATTATCACCACGGCTGCGCTCCTGGCCGGTTTTATCGCCGACCACGTGGTCGCGGCGGTCCTCACCCCCATGGTTGTTTCTCTTCTGAGGACGACGCAGGAGGAAACGGATAGTGGAGTGGCGGAACTTGGCAAGTTTCTTTTGTTTTCTGTTGCTTACGGGGCGACTATCGGTGGCCTGTACGCTCCGACCGGTGGTGGGCGAAATATCGTCATTATTGGTTTACTCGATCAAATAACCGGCCACGAAATAGGATTTGGCTACTGGATAGTCCTGGCGCTTCCGATAACTTTGCTGTTGATACCGGTAACGTCCCTGGTTTTGAGTTACACGTTCAAACCTGAAGTAGGAGACCTCTCTCTTGCAGTAACCGGGCTCCGCGAGGAACTACAGGAGAGAAAACCCACCGGCGAAACCTGGTTGACGATAATCATATTCGGAGTGATAGTTACTCTATGGATCACGACGGGCTCCATGATAGGTCTGGGGATTATTGCTTTAATGGGGGCTACGCTATTTTTAGTTTTCGACCTGGTAGACTGGGAGGATTACCAGCGAGGGGTAAACTGGGGTGTAATCGTTATTTACATGGGCGCCCTGAGCATGGGTTCTCTCCTTAATAGAACCGGAGCGGCCGGCTGGATTGCAAGCAACGTCATGACTTTTATCCAGGAGGGCCTAAACCTGACGGGAACCGGCCCAATCGCAGCGGCAGTGTCGGTCCTTTCGGCTACCATGACCAACCTGATGAGTGCGGCCGCGGCGGCCAGCGTGGTTGGGCCGATCACGCTTCAACTAAGCCAGTACAGCTCCCTGAATCCGGTATTTGTAGCCCTGTTGACGGCAGTATCTACGTCTTTCGGTTTCCTGCTTGTAATAGCTACACCGCCAAACGCGATAATTTACTCATCCGGTTATATAGAACCGAGGGATTTTCTCAAGGCAGGAGCATTGATGACGGTAGCTGCATTCGGTATTCTGTTTCTGGTAGTCGGGGTATGGTGGAACTTGCTGGGCTTAATATAGCTGAAGGTGATCTTTACTTGAAACTCATAATTTTATCAGTTCCGGTTTCATTAAATCCAAGTTCAGCCCGGGTGATACTTAAATCATGGGCTTAAACCTGCTGTACTACAGCCAGGGTCGGGAAGAGGATGAAAACGCGCTGGTTTACCTGAAGAGTTTACTGAATGAAAGAGTAGACGAATTGAACATCATCTACGTGACGGAAGAAAGTTCCGAAGTCGAAGAAAAGCAAAGGAGGGACCTCGCTGAAGAGCAGAGAGAACAGATAACTCACTTGGAAAGGAACGAAGCTTTTGATAAAGCAAAAGATATCTTCTCGGGGACGAAATTGGAGGTAATTACCACTTCCGCTTCCGGCGATCCCGTCGAAGAAATAAAACAGGAGCTAGAAGAAGAGGAATTCGACCTGTTTGCCCTTACATCTTTTGGAAGGGGAGGGTTCAGTAAAGAAGTCCTCGGAGCCCACGTAAAGCCCATTCTGAAACAATCAAACCTTCCGGTTCTCGTCCACAAAGGAGAACTCGACTCCTGCGAAAGAGTCCTAATTCACGTACCCGACGACGAGGAGCGCTGTTTGAACCTCGCTCGATACATGGGTGAGTTCCTCGAGTACTCCAAACCGGTCGTTACGTTCCTTTCCATAATTGAAGAGGGTCACCCGCACTTTGATGGGTATACCTCGGCCGAAGACGAAGAGGGTTTAGCGGAGGTCAGGCGGAATTACGACATAGAAGAAAAGAATTACTTCAAAGAGGCCAAAAAAATCCTTTCGGAAAAAGGTATCGAGGCCGAAATCAGGCACAGGATAGGCGATCTAACCACCGAATTATTAAAAGAAGCAAAGGAAGGAAGGTACGATCTGATGACTTTCGCCCCGGAAAAGCCCGGATTATTTAAGGGATTATGGCAGGGGGATACTTCTTTCGAGATAGTTAGAGACGTCGAAATCTCTGTCTTAAAGTTTTTATCAGAAGAGTAAGATTACTTAATCAAAATGGCAAAAATACTCAGAAACCCACTTGGCTCAGAACTGATCTATCTCTTAAAAGATGGCCCGCTTGGCCGACGAACGCTTACCGAGGAAGTAGGAGCTTCCGAGAGTTCAGTCAGAACGGTTCTGGAACACCTTCAGTCAGAAGGAATAGTTAAGATGAATAGACGGGGGACGAGCCTTTCGGAAATGGGCCGCCTTGCATTTGGACCGCTCTTAGAGTGCGTTCGGGGCGTGAAGTCGGTAGATCTACCAGAATTGACCATGGGAAGCATCAGTCACGCCGCGGAACTTGACAAAGTGGAAGAGCTCTCCGGTAAGGCCTGGAGTTTCCGCGATCTGGCCATCAGGGAAGGCGCACGCGGTGCGATCCTGCTGGAAATAGATGATAGCATCAAATTCCTCCATTCCGACGATTTTCTCGAGGAAATCAACGTTAACGCCTTCGAGACGATCTCGGAGCGGTTCCCGAACTGGAAAAACGCCAGCTTGATAGTCATCGTATCCGGCGAAACTCCAGAAGAAGTGGAGTACGGGCTATGGCGGATTATCGGAGAGATAGTGCTCAAGAAATCCTGATTTTCCCGGGGTAATCGGTTATTTAACCAACTCTTCCCGTTATGTACTTCTCAGTTATTTCCTTTTCCGGTTTCTCAAATAGTTCCTCCGTATCTCTCATCTCAATCAGCTCACCAAGCCAGAGCAATGCAGTCTTATCCGATATTCGGGCGGCCTGCTGCATGTTGTGAGTAACGATCAGTACGGTATAGTCCCGGCTCAATTCTTCAATAAGGTCCTCTATCTTACCAGCTGAAATGGGATCGAGTGAAGAAGTCGGCTCATCCATTAGAATGATTTCCGGCTTTGTAGCCAGAGCCCGGGCTATACACAACCTCTGTTGCTGCCCCCCACTGAGATCCATCGCCGATTCGTGCAGTTTCCCCTCGACCTCGTCGAGAAGTGCAGCCTGTTTAAGGCTATCCCTGACTACGTCGTCCATATCCCTGCCGTCTATCGGGCTCTTTTCCCCCGAGCTAAATACCCCGGAAAAAGAGTTGAACACGCCTTTATCCTTTCTCAGATGGTGTTTATATGCCCTGGGCCCGAAGGCTATGTTGTCGTAAAGGCTTTTCGGAAACGGATTTGGTTTCTGGAAGACCTGTCCTACCTTCTGTCTGAGCTTGCTGACCTTGGTATCCTTGGCATAAACATGGGTTCCGTCAACTTTGATCGTTCCTTCGACTTCGGCACCATCTATTAAATCATTCATCCTGTTTATGGACCTGAGAAGTGTAGATTTACCGCAACCAGAAGGACCGATCAGCGCCGTTACCTTTTTCATAAGAATATCCAGCGATACGTCATCGATCGCCTGTTCGGTACCGTAAAAGACGTCGAGATTTCTGATCTTCACTGCTGTTTTAGCAGAACCAGTCAACCTTCCGGTTAGATCCTCTTCCCCGGCTGTTTTGGTTTTCTCTCCTACCGGAACCATAAGAAATTTCTCCACCTCAGTTAATGATTTTTGACCTCAAGAAATTTAGACCCGAATTCACCAACCTCGTCTCCTCCTGTAATAACTCCTGACAGTTATACCGAGAGCGTAAAACATCAGAACAAGTACAATTAGAACCAGAGCCGTCCCCCAGGCTTCTTTAATACTTCCCCCTACGCCGGCCTTATATATGGCGTAAAGCCGATAAGGCAGGGCGTCCACCTCCCTGAAAAGAGCATCCACGTGGAAGAACGGGGCGGAATTCGAAAAGAACTTCGGAGCCGACGTTCCGGAAGCCACCGCTATCAACATTATGGGTGCCGTCTCCCCGGCTATTCTACCGATGCCCAGAAGTATTCCAGTGACAATCGACGGAACTGAAGACGGTAGCACTACTTTTCTGATCGTCCACCAGCGGCTCGCCCCAAGCGCCAGGCTCCCGTGCCTGAACTCGTCCGGAACCGAAGAGAGGGCCTCGGTCGAAGTAGCAATCGTAAGAGGCAATAGCATGGCGGCAAGAACTATCTGCCCCGCCAGCAACGTCGAGTGTCCGGTAATCCTCGGAACGAGAAAGACGTACCCAAACAAACCAAAAACGATACTTGGAGTCGACCAGAGGCAATCAGCAGTTACTCCGACGAATTGTTTTATCCAACCACTTTTGGCGTATTCAGTCAGGAAGACCGCGGCACCAACCCCCAGAGGTACTGCAAACACCGTGGCACCAACGATAAGCGAAAAGGTGCCAGCAATCGCCGGGAATATACCGACCTTGCCGCGGAGTATATCCGACGCCGAAGAAATGAAGTACCAGTCAATTACCGAATGGCCCTCAATAATCGTATAAATTATGAAAAAGAAAAGTACTCCCAGCGGGATTAGAACTGATAACCAGGTAAAGTACTTTACCGATAGCTCCCTGTTATGGGCCGGGTTTTCCCAGTAATAAAGCAAACCGTTCCAGAGGGAAGCAAAAGTAGCTATGAGGAACAGGGAAAGATTGGCCAGTTTTGGGGTGATATTGCCGTCCAGATTTGACAAAACAACCCCCTGGTCGGGAAATAGCAGGAACACGACCCCGGCCAGAGCAAGCAGAAAAATTGCAAACAAGAAATGACCACCGGGGGGTTGATAACTTTTGATCAGGAAATACGTCAAAACGGTCAACCCGATGAAACCAACCAGTAAGCCCCCGAGCAACCTGATTATGTCTGCCGGTATAGCCCCCGGATTTGTCGCCAGTAACCCACTTAGAACAAGGAAAAGGGCCGAAACGAGAAACCACAGCGCCATCATTCCCCGTTTAAATAATTTATCTTTCAGGGCAAACATTAGCCTCGTTTAAACCTCCTCTGTAGCCTGCTCTGAATTACCCTGGAAGTAATCGAAAGCACAAGAACTATGAAGAAGAGCAATAAACCCGCGCCCATCAGCGCCTGGGTTGCCTCGCCGGAAGCTTCCCCAATCTGTGATGCAATCAGGGAAGTTAGCGTTTCGCCGGGTTCAAATATATCGTAAAGCGGGTTCGGAAAGGCCGTTTTATGGCCAATCATCATCGTTACCGCCATGGTCTCACCAAGAGCACGACCGATCCCCAGAATCAAAGAGGCCATTATTCCGGAGGAGGCCGAAGGTAGAGTTACCTCTTTTATGGCCTGCCATTTGGTGACACCCAGAGCCAGAGCACCTTTTTCGAGGTGCTCGGGTACTGCGTCAATGGCGTCTTCGGCAACGGAAGTAATCGTCGGCAGGGCCATAAAGCCCAGAATTATTGAAGGCGCAAAGTACTGACCCATGTTGGCGATGTCAAAGTAATTCATTATCGCCCGGTTCAACAAAACGAAACCGATGAACCCGTAAACGACGCTGGGTATTCCGGCCAGGAGTTCAATTGCGGGCTTGAGAAAACTTCTCAGCCATTCCGGGGCAAACTTCCCGATGAATATCGCAGCGCTTATTCCCATGGGAGCAGCAATTAGAGTTGCTCCGAAAGTTACCACTATAGAGCCCCAGATCATCGGGCCGAGAGAATATATATCCCGGTAAACGTGCCAGGTACTACCGGTAATGAAGAACAGTGGATCGCCCTGAAATGCTGGAAAGCCCCTGATAAATAGGAAAACAGCAATCAGGACAAGCATCGTTCCGGCGGAAGTCGAAGCTGCAAAAAGTAAAGCCTTCGCGGTCGAATCCTCGTAAAATACCCAGCCGGTTATCGTGCCAAAAAGGACGATAAGGAAGAGGTATATGTTGAAGCTCTGGAAGAGAACGAAAAAAGTGAATAGGACGGTAAAGCTTATGACGACTATTGAACCCAGCAGAAATTTTAGGCTAAGTTTTTCTCTTAATCTCTCAATCATGTCTTAACACACCATTTTATAAATCAAAAACCCCCAGGACTTAAAGGCCCTGAGGGTTTTTAGTCTAAGATAATAAATTATTGAGATCTAGACGGACAGGTCTCAATCTATTTCGTCTCCGGAAGTTTCTCCAGCTCTTCTGCCTGATCGGATTCGGAGAGCATGTAGTAACCAGTGCCCTGCTTCACGAATACCGACTGACCAAAGTCGGAAAGAATCATCCTGAGAAATGCCGCCTCTTTCTTGCTGGTACCTTCCCAGGTGTACAAGTAAAGCGGTCGTCCCAGAGGCCAGCCCTGGTCTTCAACGCCGTAAGTATTGCCGTCATCCCAGACTACCTCAATCGACGGGTTACTACTGCCAACAAAGTCTATGCCGGGGTAACCGATGGCGTTATCGGAATTGGTGATTGCCTGCTTGACCATCTGGTTTTGGCCCTGCCTGATATCTACACCGTCCAAACCGGTTACTTCCGCGCTCCCAAAGACGTTAACCCTGAACATGGTCTCGGTACCGGAACCAACTGCACGACCGACTGCCTGTATTTCCTTGTCGTAGTCGCAGGAGTTAATCTGAGACCATCTTGTTACCTCACCTTTAAAGATCCCCACGACTTCCTCTTTCGTCAGAGCGTCACAACCTGCTTCGTAAACCTCCTTTGATACGGAAAAAGCCTGGCGGTCGTAAGCAATCCTATGGCCCGTATAACCACTTAGCTCTTCTTCGGACTTGTTCGGGTATTCAAACCTCGCTGCGGCTGAAGAGTTCCCAATGTCAACGTTACCTTCGGAAACCTTCCTCAAACCGACGCCCGAGTGGGAAAGCCCGACCTGCACGCCAAACGTTTCCAGCCCATACAGGCTTGCCCAGTAGTCTGCCAGGTTTTTATCAGTATCGATACCGTATTCGCTCGCTGGCCAGTATTCGTTATCGGATATAGGGGGGTTGGAGTTCCAGTAAGCAGCCGCCAGATTGGCCACGGGATAAACCGTAGAAGAACCATCGGACCTCAGAACGTCCTGCTGGGCAAACAACGTGAGTGAAAACGCAGAAAGAACTAGAAGTAGGACCAGTGACAGACCGGTAACACGTTTAATGTTCAAGAATAATCACTCCTTGATTATATAGAAGTTGGGTAATATTGACAAGTATCGCTAATTCTACATTAAAATTTATCAAAAGAATTCACTTACTTCTTTTCGTAAGTGGAAACGAATTCAGATAAAAATTTTCCTTAACTACCTCCGTTAGCTCGTTTTATATATTTCA
>CAZDMI010000060.1:0-7936 GCA_964506635.1 uncultured Thermotogae bacterium | reverse complement strand
GACTTTGTGATATCGGAGTGGGGTATCTCCGGGTCGTGGCCGGACTCTGTCGGTAGTTGGTCTAGTCTTTCGGACAGTTTGGTCTTGGAAAGCAACAGACCCAGAAGGGCCAGACCGCTTTGTGTTGGTATTATTTCGTCGGTTACTTCTATGTCGAAGATGGCCATTCTTTGTTCACCCGTTCGGTGAAGAGTTTTGAGGAAGTTGAATCCCTCATGAACCTATTGTACTTTATGTTTGGTGGCCGTTACAGTAAATTGGCGTCACGGAATCAGGTCAAAATAAATATCGGCTGGAAGGTCAACGCTCCCATCAAACGCGTCAATACAATTGCCTGTAGACAAGGTAATTACGGTAGACCGATTTTACGTAATTTCTCGTACTCCCAAGCGGGATCCGTTCCACAAATAAGTCTATATCCGAGGTAGTAAACTTTTCCTTCCAATTACCCAGGTTACCAGGCCCACCATGGTACGCGGTTAAGCCAAGTCGGGGGTCACTGAAGCGACCCAGTTGCTTGTTTATATAAAAGCTGCCAAATTCTATCGAGTTACTGGGATTAAAGAGGTCTTCCGGGGTAAAATCGTCCACACCAAGATCTTCAGCAATTCCTTTTGCAGTCGAAGGGATAACCTGAGTAAGCCCCACTGCCTTTGCCGTGGAATAAGCATCCCGGTCAAAAGCACTTTCTTGCCGTATAACTGCGTATATCAGGGCTTCCGGCAGCCCGTATTTACCCGCAACCCTCCTTACGTCTTGAGAATAGTACGTCGGGTACGCTGCCCTGACAACTTCAACCGGTGGCCTCCGATTCTGGTCGTAGTACCAACCTGTTAGCCGGACCGCCGCTTTTAGAGATTCCCTGTAATTTCCTGCTAACTTTTCCCATTGAAACTTGAGATAAAGATAATCAAAAGTCCGTAAATTTGACTTTAACCTCTCAAGCCCGGCGAGTGCTGGAGAAAGCAATCCATGGTTTTTTAGCGACAGAGCTAGCCGCAACCTTTGAAGCACGGAGGCCGACAGGTCAGTTTCCAGCAACCGGGTTTCCACTTCCTCCAGTTCAAGGTTTCGCTGGCTCCAGGTCTCGCTTATTCTAAAACTTTCACGTGACCATCCGTTTTTACCGGCCAGCAGGGAATAATAGTCCAGAGGGTTGTTCTCCTGGAACCTAACTACACGAATATAATTCCCTGGTTCCACCTCCTTGCTTGCCAGCCTGGCCTTTCGGCGCCAGTAAAATAGTTTCGGGGGCAATTTATCGTAATAGGATTCAAGGTATCCCGTATAATCTAGGGCCAGCTTATAATTTCCCCTTTGATAACTTTTGAAGAATAAACGCCAGGTAGCATCCCTGACGGCGGATCGGGATAGTCGGCTTTTGTACTGTTCCAGCGCTGAATCCAGCTCCTGGAGCGAAGCGCCCTCCGTTACTCTTTCAAAAGCTCGCCCCACGGCCACCCGGCCAAAATACGTTCCCGGGAATTTTTCGTATATTCCCAGTAATTGAGAGGTAAGATCGTAATCGTCCTCAATACTGTTTTTCGTAAGAGCCTCGTAGTAACGACCTTTGGCCTCCATGGAGCGACTCAAATTAGCCTGAAAAAGTCTCTGAAAAGTCCAGATAGACTCCTCGGGGTGATCCAGCTTTAACCCATCCAGCCAGGCCAGCCGGAAGTAAGCCTTTACCTTCGTTTCTTCGGTAAAGTTGCCCATATTCCGCAGCAGCAGGCTCCTGGCTCTCCGGTACTCGCGGTAGTCAACCAACTTCTCTACGAATCGAAACAGGTACTCGCTTCCCTCGCTTCTAGAAATATTGATTTGCTGAATCAGCTTCTCTGCAAGGTCAAATAGTTCGTCCCGCCTCTTCCCGATAAATCTCAGATTCGTAACTTGCATTAAAACCGTAACCTGCTTTAATGCCTCGAGAGAATCTCCCTCTTTTTGCGCAATAGACAGTCGCAGCTGTCCAATCTTCTCCCTTTCTTCGGAGGTCTCAGCGAGCCCGGAAGCCTCGTCCACCAGGCTGGCGGCACGGTCCAGCCGGCCCAGTCCCAGCTGAGCTTGCGCCTCCCGGTACTTTTTCTGAAACCGAACTAGTTCCTCCTCGGAAGCAGGCTGGACTTGACTGATTGCTTCAAGCCCGCTTTTATATTCTGCCCGCCCAATTCTCGCTCTCGCAAGTAGTAAATCCAAGAAGGAACCAAGTGGTTGGTTATCGTCGTAATCGGAAAGAACATCGATAGCAGTACTGTAGTTACCCCGTTCAAGTGCTTCAACGGCCCCCACGAGGTCGCTGGAAACTTCCGTTGATTGACCTCTTACAACCGGAACGGCCCCCAAAAAAACCGGTGCGAAAAGTAGAAATAGAGCAAAAATCGGAATCAAGCTTTTTTTTAGACTCATCTACCCCACCTTCGATTATCCTATGGCTACCGCAAATTGTTTATAGAATGATATACCTCTCCGCGATTTCATTCAACTCGCCCGAACTAATCCCCGGAATGAGAGGAAATTGTAAAAGTGAAATCCCAATATTTTATCAAAAGAACTCACTGCCTGAACAATATATCTTCCTTTTTAAACAGGGTGATCGCGAGGTAAATCAACAGTAGTGTAAGCGGTACCATGGTCAAAAACGTAGCAGCTATGTGAAAGAGATTTATGGTTCCCGCGATTAACTCTTTAAAGGTCTCGAGCGAATTCAGCAGGGGTATAAAGAATGCAACATTTCCAAAATCAAGCCCGCCAGTCATAGAAAGAATCCCCGTGAGGACGACAAGCATCAGAACCGGAGTCTGGTAGACGTTAGCCTCTTTTTGAGTGCGGGAGAAGGAGCCAATACCAATAACCAGAGAAGATAGTAGTGCCACCAGAGGCAAGACCGTAAAGAGAATACTGACGAATATTCCAAAAGTCAGGCTTTCCATTGGTAACTCCACCCCGAAGAAACCGAGCCCGTAAATCAAACCGATAACGCTAAACACGGCCGCAACCGATGCAACCAGAAAGACAGTTAAGAACTTGCCTAAAACTATCTCCTCCCGCGATAACCTGGATACCAGCAGGGTAGAAATCGTCTTTTTCTCCTTTTCTCCTGCAGTAATTTCCGCACCAAGCCCCATGGCAGCGGTAATTATCGAAAGGATAACGAAGTAAGGCAACATCATTTTCAGCATTTCTCCGCCAATCGCCGACTGAGCGTCGCCGGTTCCGTTTACATTTACCTCCATCGGAGGGGAAATCTCCTCGTAACTCATCCCCATACTCTCGAGTTTTTGTCGCATCGTTTTCTCCAGGTAACTCTCCAGAGCCGCTCTGGTCCTGCTTACACCGACCTCCGAGGCCTGATCGTACTGGCGGTAAGAAATATCAATTTTCAAACCGGAAGAGCCTTCTTCCGATACGAGTACAAGTACATCACCCCGCTCGTGCTCGTAAGCGTTCCGAGCGGCGTCCTCGTCTTCGTAAAACGTGGTTACCACGTCTTCTTCACTGCGTAACATTTGCGCCAGTACGGGAGAGGCTTCACGGTTTACGTATATAACCTCAGACGTCGTACCTTCCTCCGTCGGAACGTTCTGACTGGAAAAGTGGAATATCAACCCAAGCATTACTGGGTAAAATACGAGAGGAAATACTATAACCAGTATCGCCGTTCTCCTGTCACGGAGAGCTGCCAGGATTTCCTTTTTGAATAATAGCCAGATATTCCTCATTGATTGTTAGCCTCCGCGACGTTGAAGAAAAGGGATTCCAGGTCTTCTTCGCCGTGTCTTTCCAGAAGCTGGTTTACGCCGCCAAATGCTTTTACCTCTCCCTCAAATAGTATGGCAACCTTATCACAGAGTTTTTCCGCAACGTGCATTATATGAGTGGATAAAATGATCGTTTTCCCTTCCTCCTTAAATTCTTCTATGTAATCGGTCACGGTTTTGGAAGTCATCAGGTCGAGGCCCTGGGTGGGCTCGTCAAATATTAAAATAGGCGGGTCGTGGATTATGCTGCGTGCTAGAGAAAGTTTTTGTTTCATTCCTGTGGACAGATTGTTGACTTTTCGCCCAAGAAAGTCTTCCATGTCCAGGATATCAAAAACCTCTTCCATGCGTGGCTCTATTCTGTCCTCCTCAAGGCCATTTATTCTAGCAAAGAAAGTCAGGGTTTCTTTCGGGGTTAACCTCCCGTAGAGACCCATCTCCGTCGCGAGATAACCTATAGACTGCCTGACTTCGAGAGGGTTCTCCACGACGTCGTTACCATCCACGACAGCTGTTCCTGAATTGGGTTTTAGTATAGTGGATACCATTCGGAGCGCCGTGGTCTTTCCTGCTCCGTTAGGACCTAATATGCCAAGAACTTCACCGGAAGTCGCCTCCAGGTTCATCTTCCTTACGGCGGTAATCTTTTCCTTCCGGTTTATCTCGAACTTCTTGGTCAGATCTACCGTTCTGACTTTTATGCTTTTGGAGTTCAACCTATTATTTCCTTCCCTACATGTCTTGCCAGGGTTTCGGGTAGTTCTATACTTCCGTCTTCCCTCTGATTGTTTTCCAGCAGAGCTACCAGCAAACGAGAGGTAGCCAGACCGGATCCGTTAAGCGTGTGAAGGTACTCAGGTTTCGGTTTACCTTCCCCCAGGTCCTCATTCGGTCTGTACCTGATATTCCCCCTTCTCGCCTGAAAGTCCTCACAGTTGCTAATTGAAGATACCTCGTAATACTTCTCCTGAGTCGGTATCCATACTTCCAAATCCACCGTCTTGCTCGACTGTTGCGCAAGGTCGGCAGTGGGAAGCAAAACCTTCCTGTAATGTAGACCCAGCTCGCGCAGTATTGACTCCGCGTCCTCTATCACCTCGTTCAAATGTTCGTAAGAGGTTTCTGGCCGGGTGAATCGAAAAAGTTCCACCTTGTTGAACTGGTGAGTCCGAATCAGACCTCTTTCTTCTTCCCCGTAACTGCCTGCCTCCCTGCGAAAACAGGTTGTAAAAGCGACGAACTTCTCCGGGAGTTCCTCTTCGGGCAATATCTCGTCCTGGTGGTAGTTCACCATTATACTCTCGGAAGTCGGGTTCAAATAAAGGTCTTCTTCCCTGTCACCTCTACCATCTATCCGGTAGAGGTCGTCTTCGAACTTTGGCAACTGACCCGATGTATAGTAACTTGAACTTTTTGCCAGATAAGGAGGGAAAACCGGAGTATAATCGTTTTCCCGAACCTGGAAGAAGTACATGAAGTTGACCAGGGCCATTTCCATCAGGGCCCCGTCACCGTAGTAGAACGGGAACCTGGCCCCCGAAATCTTGCTGGCTTTATCAAAGCGGAATAGCTCGTTTCTCTCTCCAAGCTCCAGGTGGTTCATCGGTTCGAAATCAAAGTTCCTCTTCTCCCCGTATTCCTCCAGAACTACTTTATCCTCTTCCGAATCGCTAACGGGAACTGTTTCGTGTGGCAGATTGGGTAACTCGGCCATACGGTCCTGGAGTTCCGATTTAACCTCTTCGAGTTCGTCTTCCAGGTCATCTATTTTATCCGACACCTGACTCATTTCTTCTATAATAGCTTCCGCTTCTGCGTTCTCGCCCTGCCGCTTTAATTCCCCGATCTTCTCGGATTCCTCGTTCCTTTCATGTCTCAGTTCCTCAACTTCTCCTATTAACTCACGTCTTCTATCATCGAGTTCGATGATTCTCCCAATATCCAGATCCTTTTCTCGCGTTTTAAGTCTATTTTCTATTTCTTCCGGGTTCTCTCTTAATTCTTCAATATCAAGCATTTACAGAAATCACCGTATGGAGAATCCATTAATTTAACAGTCACTGACTTGTTTATTCCGCTAAATTAGGACAGGTAATCGATTATCTTTTTCAGGAAATCGGGCAGGTCGCCAGGGTGCCTGGAGCTGATCAGATTGTCATCTAAGACGACTGCGTCGTCCCTGTAGTCAACTCCCGCATTCACCATATCGTCCTTTATGGCTTCGTAACTGGTGGCGGTCCTACCTTCCAGAATCCCCGCTGATATTGCTACCCATCCCGCATGACAGATGGTGGCAACCATGTTACCTTTTTGGTCCATCTCCTGGACAAAACCGGTAACATCGCTAGAACGCCTGAGTTTGTCCGGTGAACCCGTTCCGCCCGGGATCACAACCCCGTCCAGGTTATTGGGATCCAGCTCGCCAGCAGGATAACTAGCTTCAATCGGGTAGCCATGCTTGCTTTCGTAGATGCCGGCCGATCGAGAAGCAACTACCGTATTGGCCCCTTCCTCTTCAAGCCTGATCTTTGGATACCAGCATTCCAGGTCCTCGTAACCGTTTTCGACGAGAAAAGCTACACGAGTATTTTCTAAACGCTCCATATATATCACCTTATTTTAGATCCATTTGAGACTCACTATAAATGCTTTCACATACAATTAACAATTAATAGACTATAACTTTACTAAACCATGAATGCAAAGCGTAATGGCCAATAACATACCCCATTTGAAGTACACTCAACCCCCAACCCATTTTAACCCGGAGACGTTTACCTCGGCCCCGCATTCGGGACACCTGTTACCCTCCAGATTGACCCGCCTGGTTTGCCTCACGGACCTCCCCACCAGAGTAGCTCCGCACTCCGGGCAACGAATATCGTTTTCCCTCCTAACGTTACCTAAATAGACGTAATCAAGGCCAGCATTCTCAGCTATTTCCTTTGCCTTCTCCAGCTTGCTCACGTCAGTTGGCGGTAGATCCTGAACTTCGTTTGCCGGATAAAACCTCAAAAAATGGGTCGGTACCTCCTCCCCGAGATTATCTACGATCCAGCCCACCATCTCTTTAATTTTGCCTTCGGAATCACCCCGCTTCGGCACAATTAAATCCGTAACCTCAACGTGAAGACCATTAGAATAGTACTCCTCGAGCGCTTCAAAAACCGGATCGGCCGAAGGGACGCCGGCAAATTCCTCGAGAAACTCGTCGTCTCCGGAACCCTTGAAATCAACGGTCACTGCGTCGAGGTAGGGAGCAATCTTCCTTATCGGTTCCTTATTTATGTAACCGTTCGTTACAAAGGTGTTGTAGAGACCCTCTTTGTGTGCAAGTTTGGCAGTATCATAAGCCAGCTCGTAAAATATCGTCGGTTCGGAATAAGTATAACTTATCCCCTTTGAGTTGGACTTTTTTGCGGCCCGGACTATCTCTTCCGGCCTTATAGACCTTCCATTGAGCGGTCCCTGGCTTATCTGCCAGTTTTGGCAGAATTTGCACTTCCAGTTACAGCCGGGAGTGGCTATCGAGTAAGTCCTCGTACCTGGAGCGAAATTGAAAAGCGGCTTTTTTTCTATCGGGTCGGGAGTTCCTGAAGAAACGTTGTCGTAGCTGAGAGAATATAGCTCCCCCTTTCTGTTTTCCCTAACCCGGCAGACACCACTTTCACCTTCCGGGATTTTACAGTTCCAGGGACAGAGGTGACACCTAACCTCATTCCCATCCAGCTCCTCGTAGAACATGGCTTTTCTCATGGCAATTCCTCCAGAAGTTAAATCTATCGGGCGAACCGTCCGTCGTCGCGTGACTTCTCCAGCTTATCCACGTTACCCTCGAGCCAGCCGCGCTCAGATCCCTAAGTATGTACTTATACTCGGGGAAAATTTCGGCCTCCCTGATGATGAATAACCTCATAAAATTATGTAGCTCCGGGTTAGAGTAAATCAACCAGGCCAGATATGAGCTAATACCTACCTAATCTAAGATGTTTTGACAGGTTAGCTAAAAGGTCAGTGGTGCTTATAGTTTTTATTTCTCATTTCCTTCACCACTTGAAATCCCTCTTAAATCTGATCGAAGCGAACTAAAATATACCTTCTCCTCAGCAGCTCGAGCTCCCATGCTCGAGCGGTAGGTCAGAAGGGGGACTTTCGGACGGGCGTGGGAGCCCGTCCTG
>CAZDMI010000059.1:1502-8085 GCA_964506635.1 uncultured Thermotogae bacterium | reverse complement strand
AAACCTACACATTTTCCACACAATACCCTCATTCAATCAACATACCGGGCCGGTAGTCTTGTACCAACATAATCAAACACTGGAGGTTTTAACGATGTCAAGTAAAAAGAACTCTGTACTAGCAATTATTTCTGTGATGGTACTTGGACTACTGGTAACTGGTGTAGTAGGTCTGGCTGGAGGTAACGGTCCGGCCGATGGAAGCTGTGATGACCCACTGGAAAGAGATCATGATGGTGATGGTGTGCTTAACCACGAGGACGAAGACTGGACTCCTCTCGAGGACGGTAGTGGTTACGGTGCAACGGGCGAAAAAGGACAGAGCCTGGGCCAGAGAGAAGGAAAATACGGATCCGGTGACGGTACCTGTGACGGTACTGGTCCCCAGGGTAACCGCGGTCAGGGTCAAGGAAAAGGTAGAGCTTAAACGGAAACTAAGTAACGGACAATAGCTGTTGAACGAGGCCGGGTGGAGGAATCCGCCCGGCATTTTATTTTGCAGATTGTTAAGCGGGGTTAGAGAGTTAAGGCATTGTAGCGTAATTTAGCCTGCTTCACATAGCAAAAGATTAGTAAAACAATCCCCAAATTTGCAGAGATATAATTGGAATCAACTCTGAAAAAAGATTCTGCAAAAGTTCTATTAGAAAGGGTGACTATAAATTGGAAATATTAACTTCTTATTCTATCGAATCTCTTGAGGAGCGTTAAAGCCTCCAGAGTCAACACCCCAATCCACTCCTGTTCTGCCCTTTCCCAGGCATCTTCGTACTGACCCCACTCCCAGCTGGGACGGAGAACACCTTGGTCCTCCAGAGTCTCAACGAGAAAATCCAGGTTTACTTCAATAAGCTCGTCGCTCATCCCAAACTGGTACCCCTCGGGACTTTTGACGAAGTCGAGGGGTTTTGGTACGTAGTCAGTCCATTCTTCGGTGTTCTTACGGACCAGACTTTGAACCGCTGCACTAAGAGGGTCCCGCATTTCTTTTGCCTTATCCGACGGTAGGGCCCGGTAAAGTCTGATGTAACAGTAGGTTTCGTGTTCTGAGTCGAATTCACTTTTCGAAGATAACCTGTTAAGGGCTTCCTCAACCAACCTATCCGGGTCAATTTCGTTAAGGAAGCGTTCGTATTTATGGAGGTAGCCAATTATTTCCGCTGTCGGGTTGCCCCAGGGCTCGTCGACCATCATGCCTTCCTTTTCTTCATCGTAGTGCCACCACGGCGGATGGGGATAGTCATTGACCTCTTTCGATACGGCAAACCATCGGTTGTGGGTAGAATTAAATGTATCTTCAAAATACGTAATGCCGTTTTCTACCAGATCACTGTCGATTTCGGCTTTATCAAACTCCTCCAGTTTTTGAAAGGCATGCGTGGTAGCTATAGGAGTGGAGATTGGGGCTCTCAGATCCGGTCCAAGACCGAAACCAAACCCGCCGTCCGAATTTTGATAATCCTTTATTGCGGCAAATACGTTATTGCAGTCTTTATCTTGAAAACGGTAGTTATAGATGCTCCTTTCCAGGTAGCGGGCAGAACTCTGGATGAAGTCGGTTGCGTTCTTGAAAGCTTCTTCCGATAGGTATTCTGTCATTGAACCGAGCCTCCGGGATCCTATGGATAAAAAATGATACGAGTGTTGGTTCGGATAGTCAAATATCCGACCACTCACCGGAACTCCGGTCGAATTTGTAACCTCCGTTAGTCCGGTTTACGTCGAGGTTAAAATCTTTTGACCGTTTGTCTCCTTCCAGGTGTACATTATCCCCCAACCAGTGAGATTCCTGGCCTGATCCTTTCCTAAGCTACCGGTGAATTCTATTCCTATCTCTGTTAGGGGTTGAAAAGTGAGATGTAGGTTGATAATATTCACTATAAGTTAGTAAGTATATACTAACAAAAAGACTATAAGGGAGAAATCATGGCCAGAAAAGATACAGAAACGCGGCAAAGAGAAATTATAGAGGCAACTCTCGCACTACTTGCGGAGAGCGGAACCCAGAACCTGACGACGGCTCACATCGCCGAACGGGTCGGGATCTCGGAAGCTGCACTTTATCGTCATTTTGATGGAAAGTTCGATATAATCGGTTCCAGTATAAAGTTCGTTGGAAAACGAATGAGGTCCCAATTATCAGAAATTCCGGAAGAAAAATCGGCAAAGGAAAAGCTCAAACGGGTATTTTTCCACCACCTGGAGTACATTGAAGACCACCCGGGAAATGCCCGACTGCTTTTTTCCGACGATATTCATTTCGACGACCCAGAACTCCGGAAACTTCTACGAGGTATAGTGGAAGGGAGAAAGAGTTTTATAGGAGAAATAATTGAGGAAGGCCAGCAAGAGGGAGCAATAAAACCCGGTATGGACCCCGAGGGAGTAGCGTTAATGTTCATCGGACTAATTCAGTCCAAAGTACTTTTATGGTCTTTAGCCGGCAGGAGTTCTTCATTAACCCGCAATAGCCGGAAGCTCTGGGGAGTATTTGAGGAAGCCATTACTTCTTAATTTTTTTGAAAATAAGTAAGTAAATATTAACTAACAAAAGATTAAAAAAGGAGCAGAAATGGACATAAGCCAGAAATTAACTGAGTGGCTTGAAAGCTTATCGGGAATAATAACGAGTTTCCCAAAAACTACGATCGCTCTGGTTCTGATAGTAACGCTATTTTTCGGGTTCTGGATTCCTTCGCTGGAGATAGACAATTCAGTCGACGATATGTTGCCCTCGTCTCATCCGGCAAAAGAGCTGTACGACGAGGTTACCGAGACCTTCGGAGGGACGGACACGATAATAGTTGCTTACCGGAGCGAGGATATTTTTAGCGTAGAAGAACTCTCCCGGATTAACGAACTGACGAAAAAGTTCACTCAGGTTGAAGGAGTAGATGATGTTCAAAGCATAGCAAACTCCAATGAGCTAGAAGGAAGCGGGGGAACTCTGAAGGTTTCCGATCTCGTCCCCGACTCTGGAGTTAACCCGGAGGACGTTCCGAAAATAGAGGACTACGTTAAGGAAACTCAAACCCTGAGAGGTACGGTACTGTCCGAGGAAGGCAAATACGCGGGATTTCTGCTGGAACTGGCGGAAGACGCCTCGGATAGTGCCGTGTATAGCGACTTAAACGAGATAATCGAGAAGGAAAAAGACCCGGAAAGCTTTTCTCTCGCCGGTGGACCAGCAGTCAACGCGGAAATGACGTCATCAATGAAGAGCGATCTAGTTACTTTAATTCCTTTTGTTATTTTAGTCTTAGCCTTAGTGCTTTACCTTAGCTTGAGGACCACCGGCGGAGTCTTTATATCGCTCGCGGTTGTGGTTCTCAGTACCATCTGGACAGTTGGACTTATGGCACTAACCGGAACGGAAATGGCGATGATCTCTACAACCCTGCCGGTAATTTTAATCGCTATTGGAATAGCCGACTCAATTCACATCCTGAACGATTATTATCACAGGCTGGGTGAAGGGAAGTCGATCAAGGAAGCAGTAGATTCTGTAGTTATACATATCGGGATGGCAATAGTCCTAACCAGTATTACGGACTCGGTGGGGTTCGGTTCACTATCTGCCTCTCCTGTTAGTCAGGTAATGGAGTTTGGAATGTTTGTCGCATTCGGAGCTATGGCTGCTTTGACGATTTCGCTCACCTTGATTCCGGCACTAATAACTCTGACAAACCACGGACAAGACAAGAGAGATACATCTCAGGAAGAAGGAACTGAAGATCCAGGCAGTGAAATACTTGCAAGCCTGGGGAAGTTCGTAGTTGATCATAAAACGGCAACACTCGTAATTGGAGTGCTCATTTTAGGGGTTGCCATCTACGGAACCACGTTGTTAACTGTGGAGACAAATACGCTACGTTTCTTCCGGCCGGAAAGCGAGATCAGGAAATCGACGGCTGTTATAGATAATAGTTTCGGTGGTTCGGAAGACTTATCGGTCGTGGTCAACGGTGATATAAAGGACCCGGCGGTACTGAACGGAATGCTCGAATTGCAGGAACAATTTGAAGACATCGAACAGATAGGTTATTCGATGTCGATTGCTAATCTCGTCAGGGAGATCAACAGGGCATTAAGTGACGAATTCAAAATACCCGACACCAGAAATGCCGTGGCTCAGGAACTTCTGCTCTACGAGATGTCCGGGGACCCTTCCGATCTCGAATCGTTCGTTAATTACGACTACGATAAAGCAAAAATAAGTGTCCGAATGTCTTCGGTAAGCAGCAGCGAACTGGGTAAAGTAGTAGAGAAGGCCGAAGAAAAAGCGAAAAAGATAGCAGGAGATAAATTTGACGTTCAGGTTACCGGCTCCAGTTACCTCTTTAAAGTGCTGACGGATCTACTAGTTAGAGGCCAGATAACCAGTTTAGCCATTGCCCTGCTTGCCGTGGCTGTGTTAATTGGTTTCTTCTTTTTATCGGCAAGGTATGGCTTGATGAGCACCATACCGCTCGGCTTCACGATTGCCGTTAATTTCGGCCTTATGGGTTTGCTCGGAATACCATTGGATTCTGCCACGACAATGCTGGCCAGCATCGCAATCGGGACAGGTGTCGATTACACAATTCACTTTATTTCTCGATACAGGCAGGGTTTAGAAGAAGGAGAAAGTCCAGAAAACGCTGTTATAAATTCCACCAGGACTACTGGACAGGCGATTTCCTATAACGTAATTGCCGTGGCTGCCGGATTTGGGGTTTTAATTGCATCCAGTTTCACCCCCATTGCCACGCTTGGTGCGCTGGTTGCTTTAACCATGGTTTTATCCGGAGGTTCTGCTCTGACTCTTCTGCCTGCGGCTTTATTGTGGACGGAGACTCGTAATTAATCATCCTCACGTCAGAGAAAAATAAAGATTATACAAAATTAAAATTTTAATCTAAATTAAACCAGGAGGTTTTATCAAATGACTAAATCCATGGACAACTACGCTAAACTCCTTGTCGTGACGACAGTTAGCTTACTACTTCTTGCGGGCGGCCTGGCTGCTTTGGCTGATGAATCAAATCAACTCACGGGCCGAGAGATCATAAAAAAGGTATATCAACGGGATACTTACGAAGACAGAAAATCGAGCATGAAGATGACCCTGATCAACGATAAAGGGGACGAAAAGGTGCGGGAGATTAGACAGTTAGAAGGGGACTTTGGCGAGGTAGATAAGAAAATAATGGTCTTCACCTCTCCCAGGAGCGTAGAGGGAACGGCTTTCATGAACTGGAGCTACGAGGACGACTCTGAAGACGATCAGTGGCTCTACATGCCGGCTCTGGGGTCAATCAGGAGAATTGCCGGGGGAGATCAGAGCGATAGATTCATGGGTTCGGATTTTACTTACGAAGACTTAGGGGAAAGAACCCTGGACGAGGACAAGCATAAACTCCTCCGTGAAGAAAAATTGAACGGGAAAGAGTGTTATGTAGTTGAAAGCGTCCCCAAGGAAGAGGATTACATGTACTCGAAAACTATTACCTGGGTATCAAAAAATAACTGGATAGGTTTAAAAAAAGAGTTTTATGACCCGGATGGAGAACTCTTAAAGGTTTTAAGGGTGAAGGATTACGAGGAAATAGATGGAACTCTAACAGTTACTGAAAGCGAAATGCATAACGTTCAGGAAGACCATAAAACGTTAATTCAGCTGGATGACATCGAATTCAATACTGGTATCCCGGAACGAAAATTCACCCAGAGAACGATGCAGAGGGGCTTATAAACGTTATTTTTCTGCAGGGTACTGATTTGGGAACCTTATAGGAGTGGAATTCCTTATGAAAAAGAAAAGAACACTTCTGATTCTCTTCATGATAATGACTATTGTGGTCTCGGGCACCTCAGGTTTCGGAGAATCCGTATCGAATCCTGAGTGGCCGCTCGGGTTACTGATGTCCGGGGAAGACGTACGAGAGTCCTATTCCCTGGAAAATAACTTTATCTTCGATCTGGACTCGGAAACGGAAGACCCTTTCAGCGGCTACTCAACTTTTGAAATGGAAGCGGAGAAGAGTTACGATTTCGGATCTCTCTACCTGAAACCGCAATTTAGCTTGTATTACGGGTCTGACTCCCGCGACCCGGAACTTGAGCTCAAAGAAGGCTACCTGGACGTTTACCTTGACAAGACGGACTTCAGGTTTGGAAAACAAAGAGTAAACTGGGGCAAGTCCAGCGGTTTGGTAATTACAAACGTGGTCAACCCTCAGGACCTTACGACGTATCCAACGATCGATTTTGAAGACAGGTTCAAAAACATTTATATGGTGAAGATGGACTACTATCAGGGAATGGATACATGGGAGGGAGTCTGGATACCAGAGTTCGAACCGATTTCCATGAGCGATGAGGTCTTTAAAACTCAATTAGAGAAAATAAAAGGGGCACTTCCTGAAGAGATATCAAAGAAATTCGACCCATCTAAAATAGAGATTAAAAAGGAAGGAATTGACTCCAGCCTGGAGGAAAGCGAGTTAGAGGAGGGCGAGCTAGGGTTTGATCTGGAAGAGACGGAATACGCCCTGCAATATTCTTCCATGGGGACGGAATTGGACTACGAGATAATGGGTGG
>CAZDMI010000059.1:0-1402 GCA_964506635.1 uncultured Thermotogae bacterium | reverse complement strand
TCGGATAAAATAACCCCCTCAATAACCCGCAAACACCATCGGTTGAGCCTGGTGGGAGGTAGCGCGAGTACCACCATGGGTGATTTTATCCTTCGCGGTGAAACACTCTTCACTCACGGGAAAAGATTCAATAGACAAATTGAAATTAATAAAAAAGAAATACCTGAGACTCCTTTACAAAACCCGGAAAAAGTAAAGAAATTCCTAGATTCGCTTGCCGATTCATTCGTTGTAGAAAAAAATCAATTGGAGTGGATGTTTGGAGCCGAGTACAGTGTCGATTACCTGATCGATTTGTTGAAATTTCAGATCGATCAGGATTTCATCCTGGATTACGAGGACGACATAATTACGGATGAATACACCACCAAGATGACGTTCCTGGCTCAGGGACAGTACATGCGCAACGATCTAACCGCCACTGCCAATCTGATTTACGATCTCAACCACGAATCGCTGATGTCAAAGTTCCAGCTGGACTATAACTACGATAGCAGCACGAATTTTGTGGTGGGGCTTGATCAAATACTGGAAGAGGGCGGAGGCCTGGCCTCCACGTTAAACAGGGACGCAGTATATATTCAGGCAGAATACTTGTTTTAGCTCGACAATAACCAAAAGTAATTTAGGTGAGAACCCATGATTTTAGAAAACGTGCCGGACCTATTCGGGATGGGGTACGCCGCAATATCCCTCCTCATCCTATTCTTCTTATTCAAAAGCCGGAAATTTAACAAAACGATCAGGTATTTATTCCTGGTAGTCACCACGGGCCTTGGATTCTTAATATTTGCTCCCGCGATGCCGATCAAATTCCAGAACCTGCTGACAATGAAACCCGGGGGGCTCAGCCGGCAGTATTTAATACTTATTCTGGGTTCTTTGATCTTTATCGGGCTTACCCTGGCCTTCGGCAGGATATTTTGCGGCTACCTCTGTCCCTTCGGGACGATCCAGGAACTGGCCTACTTGATTCCAGGTAAAAAATTCGAAATATCCGATAAAAGGCTGCTCTTCTGGATACACCTGATCGTTTTCGGGGTTTTCCTTGGAGTCGGTGTCTTCGCCTCACGGGCGATTCTCGGCTTCTTTGGTCTGCAGGACTTTTTCTACCTCAGGGTCGGATCGATCTTCTTTTTCGTATTTCTCGGCATTCTGGTTTCGTCCGTATTCGTTTACAGGCCATTTTGTCGGGGGGTGTGCCCGTACGGTTTTCTTCTATCCCTTGCCGCCAAGGAGAGCCCCTACAAACTTAGACGCAACGACAGTTGTATAGATTGCGGGCTCTGCGAGGAAGCCTGCCCGACAAACGAAGCGGCCAGGGGTGACGACAAGGCAGAATGCTACCACTGCGACAGGTGTATCGACGTCTGTCCCGAAGACGCGATAGTCTATTCGACCC
>CAZDMI010000058.1:0-8228 GCA_964506635.1 uncultured Thermotogae bacterium | reverse complement strand
AACGTCTTCAGCGACGTTTCCGGTTTCAAGCCGGTCAGTACGGAAGAAATAGTTCAGCGGAACCCGGAACTGATAATCGGGACGGAAGACATGGGTCTGTCGGAAGAAGGACTAATGAAGGAGATTGGTTCGAATAACGTAGAAGCAATAAAAGAGGAGAACGTGATGCTCCTGCCCAGTGAAGATGCTTCGTTGCTGAATCAACCGGGGACGAAGATCGTGGACGGAGCAATAAACCTGTTTGAAAACATTTATGGGGAAAAGGTCGATCTTGGTTAGTTTTCCGGTAGCCGGGGATCTCCGGTTTAGAATTCTTTGTTGTCATGAATAGGGCCAGGCCGAAGGTCACGTTTCTGGTCCTCTTCGTGTTGCTGGCTTTTGCTTTAGTGGCCGGTGTCGCCATAGGTCCAGTTAGTATTCCCTTCCGCAAAAGCTTGCTTATTCTAACAGATAAACTTCCTTGGCTGGAGATCTCCGGACTACCATCTAACTTCCAGTCGATCGTATTTCAGTTGAGATTGCCGCGGGTTCTGACCGGTCTGCTCGTCGGGAGCTCGCTCGCTATATCCGGAACGGTAATGCAGGGTATCTTTCGGAACCCGCTTGCGACGCCGTACATTCTGGGAGTGGCAAGCGGCGGTTCGGCCGGTGCGGCTACGGCCGTGGTGTTCGGGTTTCAGTCCAGCTACGCCCTCCCGCTTGGTGCTTTGATCGGGGCACTAACGGCAGTTACCCTGGTATATCGTATAAGCTGGAGCGGCGGATCAAGTTCATCCTATACCTTGATTCTTGCGGGGGTTGCCCTGTCGTCGCTTTTCTCCGCTGTTACCACGGCTTTGATATTTGTGGCGGGGCCCTACCAGCAGCACAGAGTGCTTTTCTGGATGATGGGAGGGCTCTGGCGGTCCAACTGGACTCTGTTCAAAATAATTCTTCCGATCGTAACGGTTGGCACTGGTGTGATTTGTGCCTGGAGCCGTGATTTAAATGCTCTTGCTCTGGGAGAAAGCGCCGCGGCACACCTTGGAGTAAAGCCGGATACCGTCAAAAAGACGCTGCTCGGTATAGCGACTGCAATAACGGCAGTGTCCGTTTCGGCCGCCGGGTCGATTGGATTCGTCGGGCTGGTTATACCTCACATTCTGAGGATGATAGTCGGTCCGGACCACAGAGTACTCCTGCCGGCGGCGGCTCTCGGTGGAGGGGTTTTTCTCATTTACACTGACGTCATGGCGAAGACAATCATGCAGCCCGTAGAAATGCCCGTCGGGGTGATTACGGCTTTCTTTGGTGCACCGTTCTTTATTTACCTGCTGAGGAAGAAAATTGCAGGGGGGAGAATGAGATGAAGGTCGAAGTAGATGGGTTGAATTTTGCCTACAATGGAAAGGACGTCCTGAAGGATCTGGATCTATCGATTCGCAAAGGAGAATTCCTTGGAATAGTCGGACCGAACGGCTCCGGAAAGACGACTCTACTGAAGAACATGGGGGGTGTGCTGGACCCGGACGATGGACTGGTTTACCTGGGTGAAGAGGAACTCTCTTCGATGCCGATAAAAAAAGTGGCGACCAAGGTTGCCGCTCTCCAGCAGGAGACGACCGTCGGGTTTGACTTTACCGTAAGAGAAGTTATCGAGATGGGTCGTTTTCCCCATCTGGACAGATTTGAAAAGCATACGGAGGGTGACGAACGCGCAATCCGGAGAGCGATAGAAGTCACGGACCTGGGAGAATTTTGTGAGAGGCCGGTAAATCAGCTGAGTGGTGGAGAAAAACAGCGCGTGTTCCTTGCCCTGGCCCTGGCTCAGGAGCCGGAATTGCTCCTGCTCGATGAGCCGACGGCGAGTTTGGATATAAACTATCAGGTGAAAATAATGGAAACGGTCCAGAGGCTAAAGAAGGAGGGCCTGACCGTCGCAGCCGCGATCCACGACCTCAACCTGGCGGCTCAGTACACCGACAGAGTTGCTCTGCTTTCCGGGGGGAGTATAAAGGTTATAGGTAAGCCGAGAAAGGTTCTTACCGGGGACAACATAGCTGATACGTTTGGAGTGGAAGTGGAAGTTGAGGATTCGGAAAGTAAGGGTTCCATTCATATATTTCCAAGAAACGGTAATTAATGAGGGGTAAAGTAAAATGAATGATTTTGAAGAAGAGTGGCGCGAGGATAGCGGTTACATCCTGGTTCATACCGGAAACGGTAAGGGAAAAACCACGTCGGCAGTTGGGCAGATCATCCGGGCGGCCGGACACGGGATGGAGACGAAGTTCGTCAGCTTTTTTAAGGGGAATGAAGAAAGGTTTGACCGAGGTACTTTTAGTGTAATGAAGGAACTGGGGGTGCCGCTGAAGAACTTCGTCCACGATCACCCCGATTTCGGGCGAACGAGCGAGAAAGCGGCGAGGAAAGGCTGCGAGAACGCACTGGAACATCTTGCTGATTTCTTTCGCACCGACGGGGACGCCTTCGATTTGCTTGTACTGGACGAGATAAATATTGCTCTATCCTCCGGATTTATGGAAGAAAACGATTTTCTCGACCTGCTCGATTCCAAGCCGGACGACCTGGAACTGGTCTGTACGGGCCGTGAGGCTCCGGAAGGCCTGGTAGAAAAAGCCGACCTGGTTAGCAGGATAGAAAACGTCAAGCACTTCTACGACCAGGGCGTCGTCCAGAGGCCGGGGTACGAATATTGACCTGCGAAACCGACGGAACTCTCTCTTAAGGAAGGCAGATGAAAGATTTATTTTATGGTTTTATCGGTGGACTTACCTTCGAATCGACCCTGCCGGTCGAAGGAGGTAAGGCCAGCTTCGAGGCTTTTATAGATCGACTCTACCTTTATCCCGTTCTTGGCGCTTTTCTCGGTGGATTGGTCGGGATCGTCGGAGTTGGCCTATCCTACCTGCCCGGTTTTATCGGAGCTAGCCTGGCTATACTGGTTTATTATGCCCTCTGTGGTATCATTCATTCGGATGGGTTAACTGACCTGGCCGACGGTCTGGCGGCAGGTGGCGCGCAGGAAGAAAGGACGAAGGTGATGAAGGACGAGAAAACCGGAGCTGCCGGGCTGGTTGGAATTCTGGTCGTAAACCTGGTACTTTTCTCCGGGCTGGTTGAATTATTTGCGACGGGCGAACCGGTAAAGATATTTTTTGTGATTCTAATTGCGGAAGTACTGAGCAAGGAAACCATGCTTTCGTTACTGTTTCTCGGGGAAAGCGCCCATGAAGGGCTCGGTTCCACCTTCATCGAAAAGGCGGGTGTTAAGGATTTCCTCCTCGGCACGGGTTTCACCGGGCTGGCACTTGCCTGGCTGGGTGAGCCTTCCGCCTTCCTATCAATGGCTCTGGTTGTACTGGCCGTACCTTTATTTGTCCGGTTAGGGGAGACGGTTGCCGGCGGAACAAGTGGGGACGTAATTGGTGCCGGCGGGGAATTCGTCCGACCGCTGGCTATCGTATCACTGGTTTTACTCCCCAGGCTGGAACCCCTGGTTTCGTTTTGGTAAAAATTTCTGAAGGACAAGCGGAGGAAAGCAATGAGGTTAATTCTGGGTGGAGCAAGAAGTGGAAAGAGCGGCAAGGCGACCGAGTTCGCTCGGGATAGCGATCGAGTAGTCTACCTTGCAACCGGCGTGGCCACCGACGAAGAGATGGAGTCGCGAATCAGGAGGCATAAGGAAGACAGACCGGAGGGCTGGCGAACGATAGAGGAGCCGCTACAAATCGGGGAAACCTTTGAGAAATTGGATTCGGAAGGGTTCTCGGGAGTCGTGATACTGGACTGTCTCGGTTTCTGGCTCTCCAACTTCCTGCGAGAAGCCGAAGACCTATCCGGACCCGAACTGGAGGAAGAGGTCGGAGCCCGGGTTCAAAGAGAACTCGAGCCGGCAATTGAAGCCAATTACGATCTGGTGGTAGTGTCGAACGTCGTCGGCATGGGCGTAATACCGGGGACCTCCGCCGGGAGAAAGTTCAGGGATGCACTTGGGAGGGTAAATCAGACGGCGGCAGCAGTCGCCGAGGAAGTGGTTTTGATGGTGGCCGGACTTCCGCTGCAGCTAAAGTAATGCCGATATTTTTTGAAGAGCACCTTACGATCTGGTGATAATATGGAATCGGTAAAACAGGGCTATCTGGACGAAATATCCCCGCCAAGGCACGGGGGGAGAGTCGAAGAGGTAGCGGAAGAACGGGGAATCGATCCGGAAGAATTGATTGATTTTAGCGCAAACATGAACCCGCTGGCTCCCCCGGATTCCCTGGAGGGGCTGGTCAAAGACGCGATTGACGGCCTCCCGCTTTATCCCGACGATAGGTACGAAAACTTCCGGAAATCCGTGGTAAACTTTCTGGAGGCGCGCGGAGAAGCCGATTTAAAAACTGATCTCGTGGTCCCTGGAAACGGTTCGGTCGAGATTTTTCGATTGTTTTTACAGCTGGTCGCTTACGCCGGTGCGGAAAAGGGTCTGATTCCCTATCCCACTTTTAGCGAGTACGGGCTTCAGTCCCGTTTGCATGGTCTGGAAGTCGAAAGGGTCAAGCTAGAAGAGTTGCTGGATTACGATCGCCAGGAACTGGAAAGCTACGACGTGGTATTTCTCTGCAATCCAAACAACCCGACGGGTACCCTCAGGTCAAAGGACCAAATTATCCAATTTGTATCTCGGTGTGAGGCCGCCGGAACTTACGCCCTGCTCGACGAGGCTTTTATCGAACTATCCCGACCGGAGGAGAGCTTGATTGGTAAAGTAAAGGAGTTCAGTAACCTCGTGGTGGCCAGGTCCCTGACCAAGGAATTTACGATTCCCGGCTTGCGGATTGGTTACGGGGTTTTCCCTCCGGGGATGGCCGGTCGTGCGGAAAAGTTGAGACCCCCCTGGAACCTGAACCATTTTGCCGCTTACGTCGGCAGCCGGTTTCTCGCGGAAGAGAACGAGCTGATCACCGAGTCCCGCGATTACCTGGCCGGGGAGAGGGAATGGCTATCCGGAAAACTGGAAGAGTTAGGATTTACGCTTTACCGGAGTGAGACCAATTATTTGCTCTTCCGGACGGAGGGTGTCGGTTACGATGCGAGCGAGCTGGTCGAGGGGTGCCTGGAGGACGGGATTTTGCTGAGAAATGCGGACTCGTTCTACGGGCTGGACCGCTGGCACGTCAGGGTTGCAGTTAAGAAGAGAAAAGAGAACCGAAAATTGCTAAGTGCTTTGAGGCGGGCGATCGATTCTTAATTCGGGGGTTTGAAGAGTGTTTTTTCAGGAAACCATCTCTTTAGAGGTAATGGGGGGCGTGATACCGGGGAGTCTGGTGACCTTTGCCGGAGCTTTGATCCTGGATCTTCTGATGGGCGAGCCGCCCGAAGCCCTTCACCCGGTCGTCTGGATCGGGAAGGTAATAGGAGTGGTCAAGGAGGGGTTCGGGGAGAGCTGGGGAGGAAAACTTGCGGGTGGAATAGTTGCAGTACTTATTCCTGTTGTCTCAGGTGCGCTTGCCTACCTGGTCGTTACTTTCGGTGCTTTCTTCTGGGGGCTCGCCGGTCCGATCCTGGGAATACCCTTGCTCAAATCGACCATTTCGGTAAAAAGCCTACTTGGGACGGTCAAATCGGTCGGCAGTGATATAGAGTCCGACCCGGAGAGTGCCAGGGAAAGACTGCTTGCCCTGGTGGGCCGGGACCGCTCGGAGCTATCCAAAGGAGAGATGCGTTCGGCCGCGATAGAGTCGCTTTTTGAAAACATCGTTGACTCGGTAATCGCTCCGCTCTTTTATTTCGCCCTCGGTGCTCTTGCCGGCTACGGAGCCGGAGTGGCGCTTGCAATTTTCTACAAGGCGATAAACACCCTGGATTCGATGCTGGGTTACAGGACTGAGAAGCTGCGCGACTACGGCTACCTTTCGGCCCGGCTGGACGATTTATTTAACTGGTTTCCGGCCAGAATTTCCGTGTTGTTCGTTTCCCTGGCAGCTTTTTCCCTTCACGCGATTTCGCTCTCCCGCAGGGACTGGAAGGAGCCACCCAGTCCAAACAGCGGCTGGCCGATGAGTGCCGCGGCGGGTGGTCTTGGTGTAAAACTGATCAAAAAAGGAGTTTATACCATTGGTAGCGAGTACGAACTACCGGAACCCGACGATATGAGGGCGGCCATCGGTCTCGCGATAAGATCAATTGATCTTTATCTGCTTGTATTGATCTCTCTTTTTCTGGTTTTTTGAGTCTTTTGTACGGTTCTTCGATTAACTAATTAACCCGGTTGAACCGTAGCTGCGGTCGGGATAAACTCAACGAAATGGCTATAGAATTCAATAAAAGGTGATATACATGGAACTTGTCGAAGGTCTAACGAGGAGAAAGGAAACGGCTCTGGAAAAGCTCCCGGCTCTGAGGGAGGATCCCGGGTTGACCCGGGGTATCCTCGTGAGCCTTGGTCTAGCTTTTCTAACAGGAATTGCGGCACAGATAAGGCTGCCAATACCTTTCAGTCCGGTGCCCGTAACAGGTCAGGTATTTGCCGTACTGTTGATCGGACTGCTATTTGGGAGGAAGCTCGGGACCGGGAGTCAGCTTTTTTACGTCGGCCTCGGTGGAATGGGACTTCCCTGGTTTTCCGGTTTGAGCGGAGGTATTGCTGCTCTGGCCGGACCGACCGGTGGTTACGTCCTTGGGTTCCTTCCGGCCGTCTATCTCCTGGGCTGGCTCTCCGAACGCTTCGAGTTAACCGGAATTACTGAAATATTTTTCGCGGGCCTGTCGGGTCTCGGGGTCATTTATTTCTTTGGCTCCCTGCAGCTTTCCCTGTTTCTCAACGCCGGCCTGAGGGAAACGATAGCACTCGGGGTCGTGCCATTTATCTGGATTGACCTGCTCAAAGGGCTGCTGGTCGCCCTGGTCGGTCGGGAACTCAATCCCGGTGGGCAATAGAACCTGGAGGTTTTCTTGAAAGGAATCGTCCTTGCCGGGACCAGCTCCGGTTCCGGCAAGACCGTGGCCACTCTGGTCACGTTGAAAGCAATGATTGATGTTGGAGAGGAACCACAACCAGCCAAAATTGGCCCCGATTTCATCGACCCCAGCCACCACCGTGCGGTAACGGATAAGCCTTCTCGGACTCTGGACCTCTGGCTCGAAGGTGAGGAAGGGCTGGCTAAAAACTACTACCGCGGTCAGGGTACGATATGTCTGGCCGAAGGGGTCATGGGCATGTACGATGGCGAAGAAAGCAGTACGGCGATGGTGGCCGAGAGTTTGGATTTGCCCGTTGTTCTAATCGTGGATGGAAAGGCGGGAATGGAAAGCGTAGCGGCAACGGCGTTCGGCTTTAGCGAATACGCGAGTTACGCCGGCAGGAACGTGGACGTTGCCGGAATAATTGCTGGAAGGACCGGGGGAGGAAGGCACGAAAGAGAAATAATTAGTTCACTGCCTCCCGATTTAGAATATTTCGGCAGGATACCACCGATGCAAAAGCTGGAAATTCCCGAAAGGCACCTGGGGCTTCACATGGGGGACCAGTTTCCAGTTTCTGATTCCGTTCTGAGGGAAGCGGGAGAATTCCTCGAAGTCGAAAGGCTACTGGGTACGGCTTCCGAACCCGATTTAACTAATCACAGGAAGGCAGGCAAGGAGAGTGGTGAGGCTCGCACGGTCGCTATGGCCTACGACGAGGCCTTTAACTTTATCTATCCCCGGACGAGGGAAAGGTTCTCCTCGGCCGAACTGGTCACGTTTTCGCCGCTTGAGGGAGAGGAGGTTCCGAACGCCGATTCTATCTACCTTCCGGGCGGTTATCCCGAACTCCACCCGGGAGAACTAGAAAAGAGTCGAACGCTGAATCAGCTCGCCGAACTGGCCGAAGAGGGGGTTCCGGTCTTTGGAGAGTGCGGGGGCATGATGGCGATGAGCCGTTCCCTGGCGACGACGGACGGGGAAAGCTTTGAGATGGCGGGGATTCTTCCGGGAGAAGTCAAGATGGTCGATGGGCTTCAGGGGCTTGGCTACGTTGAAGTGAAAGCCAGGGACGAGAACCCGGATTTCCCTTCAGGCAGAAGCTATCGCGGCCACGAGTTTCACTATTCCCGGATGAAGGTCGATTCCGGGGTCGAGTTCGTCTTCGATAACTTAAAGGGCCGCGGGATCGATGGGAAACACGATGGGTTAAGGAGATATAATTCGGTTGGAACGTACGGTCATTTTCACCCGGAATCGGGGTTGTTTGATGATTT
>CAZDMI010000057.1:5282-8272 GCA_964506635.1 uncultured Thermotogae bacterium | reverse complement strand
TTATTCGGAGGTTATGTAGTTGTTCCGGTCCGTTTTGTTGCTTCGGAGCATTAGTGCCTTATTTAAAGACCAATTACACAAAAAGTGCCAATGGGACGAAGTGCTCACTTGGACCTCCCCTGCGATTATTGTACTTAATTACTACCTTTGAGTCCCGATTTACTTGCTGTAATGGTTGTCTTCTTTCGTTGCCTTTTTGTTCTTGTACATCTCTCTATCGGCTTCCATCAGTGCGTCCTCGATGTCACCTTCCTGGTTGGGTAACCAGTGTGAGTGGCCGATTGCTATTCTGAGCGGGAAGTCGATTAGATCCGTTTCCCTGTTCCAGCGTTCTATTTTGATTCTGATTCTTTCCACCACGTTCCTGGATTCACCGTTAGTTTCCGGCATGACCAGCATGAACTCGTCCCCCCCGTAGCGAACGAGCATGTCGGACTCCCTTATATTGTCCTTGAGCAAACTTGATATTTCTTTTAAAACCTCGTCGCCGACCATGTGGGAATACTGATCGTTTACCTCCTTGAAATTGTTAATGTCCATCATGCAGAAGGCGATAGGGTGTTTGTACCGCCGCGCCCTTTCCGCTTCTTTATCCAGGGTGTTTTCAAAGTATCTTCTGTTATAAAGACCAGTCAACGGATCCTTAAGTGATTTCTTTTTCATCTGTTCCTTTAACCTCAGCGAAAACCTTCTGGTCTTTAACAGAGATTTGATCCTGGAGCGCAGTTCGACCTTCCTTACCGGACTGGTTATGATGTCGTCAACGGGATCGCCAAGGTACTGCTCGAAGGCCCCTGCAGTACCTTTTTTTACTAGCAGCAGTACGGGGAGGAAAAGCGGTTTCTCCTTTTCTATCCTTTCCTGACATTCGTTCTGGAGTGATTTGAAGGTTGGCAGGTCGAATATTACGAGGTCAAACGATTTGTTACAGTCCTCTTTGCCGCTTATTTCAATTACGGAATAACTTTCCTTCAGGTTCTGCTTTATTAGCTCGGAATTTCTCTTGTTGTCCAGAGCAAGCAGTATAGTGGGCACAGTTAATTATTCTCCAAGCATTACTTTAACCAGCTTAAGCAACCTCTCCTTCTCCAGTGGTTTAGTCAGTACGTCCCTGGCACCTTCGCTCAAGCTTTTTTCCTTTGCCCGTTTGCTCTTCCTCGGGGAAATTATGAAGAAGGGCAAGCCTTCATTTCTAATTTTTTCACAACGGTCCCAGATGGAATGGTCAAACCCGGAGACGTCTATCAGGGCCATATCAACTCCGTTTCCTTGATTTAAAACCTGATCCAGTTCAGTTATACTGGAGGCCGTCGTGGCCTGGTAGCCCTGTTTATCGAGAAACCCGGCTAAAAGCTCCAGGTTCTTTTCGTGGTTCGCCACCACGAGAATTTCTTTTTCGTTCATCTGGCTCGTTGCTCTCCGTGACGCTCTTCGTCGCCCCGCTCGGGCTGGCCACTCAGAATCCCGCGAAGGTCCTTCATCGGAGAGCCCACCTTGATCCCGTGCTCAGTTATATTGAATTCGCGCAGGCTCCTTTCAAAATCGCTCACTCTCTTCTTCAGAACCCCGATTGCTTTGCGAAGTTCACCCTGAAGTTCCAGGTAGCGGAAGAACACGACGTTGTCGGCAATTACCGTGATACCGAGATCCGAAGCTTGAAACTCCCCGGTGATCTTACTGACCTCGTTGGTGATGATGGCGGTAATCCCCATATTACGGAAGTACTGGCAGAGGTTGAATAAAGATTTTCGCAGTTCCTCGCCCCGGACGGAAAGGTTAAAGCCGTTCACGCTATCCAGAATAACAATCTCGGTATTCTTTTCCTCGACTTCCTTTCTGACGCGCTGAGCGAACTGGTCGTCCGTGAGCTCGAGGGGTTTTATCTCGTTTATAAAGAGGTTTCCTCCTTCCTTCATTCGCTCAATCGGGATATTTATTGCTTTGCTCCTCGAATTGAGGAGATCGCTGTCCTCGTCAAAATTATAAACAGCCGTACGATCTCCACGTCCTGCTGCTTCCTTGGCAAATTGTAACGCCAGGCTAGTTTTTCCCGCTCCGCTCGGGCCCGTAAACAGCGTAACCGTGCCCCGTTCCAGTCCGCCGTGCAGCATTTCATCAACTTCCGGAACTCCGGAGGAAAGCGAGGCAGTATCGGTGACTTTATCGTACCTTTTCGCCATTAACTTGGGATAAACATTCAAGCCGCTGTCGGTAATTTCTAGAGAGTGCTTACCGCTGTGAAAATCCGACCCGCGAAACTTCTGAACTTTTAGAGACCTTCGATTCTCGGATGATTGCAGCTTTATGATCCCGTCGGACATGAACTGGAGGTCCTCGTCAGGATTCTGGGGACTGTTTTCCGACGTAAACAGGACCGTCGCGCTTTGTTTACCGAAAAACCGGGATAGTGAGAGTACCTGCTGGCGGAACTGGTGCTGGTCGTTGGTTAGGTGGCGCAGTATCGTGATTGCATCTATAAAAACCCTGTCCGGATTTGCGCTGGTAACTTTATCCTTTATGTCCTCGACAATTGGTTCCTGTTCGACTTCCGCAGGATGAAAGACGTCGTAAGACTCTTCCTCCGTGAACCTCGTGGAATTAGGGGACAGGTCCAGAAAATCTACCCCTTCCAAGTTTAAGCCAAGCCTATTTGCGTTGTCCTTTATCTGTTTTTCCGGTTCAGAGAAGGTTAAAAACAGCGAGTTCTCGTCCTCGCTGATCCCCTGTGCCAGGTAATGAAATCCAAGTATGGTTTTTCCGGTACCAGCTTCTCCTCGCAACAGATAAGAACGTTCCGGGATCAAACCGCCGTGGAGAATTTCATCCAGACCCTTGATACCAGTGGATTGCCTGTTTTCCTCATCTATTACCATAAAATATAGCCTCCTGGTTATTGCAACGATAAAATCCCTATTATTTTACAGGTAAGATTGATCAGTATCAATTACTTGATAATTTTAAGTAATTACGAAAGTATATATGGTTTATCA
>CAZDMI010000057.1:0-5182 GCA_964506635.1 uncultured Thermotogae bacterium | reverse complement strand
GATTTAATAAGATAAGTAATTTCAAAAAGAGGGTCCCCGGCCAGGGGACCCTCTGAGGTGATAACTAGTCATTTTCCGAAATTGCTGTCTCGACCCAGACCATTCTGTGATCCGAGGCCTCCTTAACTACCTCCTTTAAAAGAAGCGAGTCAGGTCCAAGTCCGGGCCAGAATACGCCCGAGCCCTTGATCCCGATTTCTTCTGATGGCAGGACGTAATCAACCCGGAGATCGCTCATCGTGTTAAATCTGGCGGACGCTCCAATATCAATTCCCCCCTGACTCATCGGGAAAGTAGAAGTGTTCATACCCGTGTTCTCGATAAGCAAGCTGGCGGCTTCGAAGTTATCCGCCCCACCGGGCGATGCATTCATGTCCCCCATCAGGACGAATTTAGCGCTATCGGGGAGACCACCCGCTTCGCCGCTGTCGTCATAGATGTAGTCCTTTCCTTTTGCGTAATCAGTCAAGAGCCTTACTTCGTCGTGGTTTCGCCGTCCGTTGACATTTGCCTCCGCGTCGAAGACCGGGGGAGTTGGGTGCGCCATGAGCACGTGTACCGTCGTCCCGTCTATGTTAACCGGTACGTCCCAGTGACTCTTGGAGGAGAGTCTGAACTTGTCGGCTTCTTCTTCGGTCAGGTACATGCCCCCGTGCTCCGAACCGACGGGCATCAGGTTGTCCGGCATGTCCTTCCAGAGGAACTTTCTGAAAGTCCGAATTTCGTCCCGTTTAATCGGGTACTTGCTCAACAGGGCCATAGCGTACTGCCCCGGGTATTCACCGTAACCGTAGCAGTCGTTGCCGTAAGCTTCCGTGCCTTTTTCCGTCACTATTTTTCCGTTGTTGTCGAGGTCCATACCACTGGGGATCCCGGTATTTGATTTGGCTACGTATATGTACTCGTAATTCAGACCCGGTAAACCATCTTCTTGTGGCTCTTTCAGGTAATTGTTGACGAAAGCTCGGGCGTTCGATACTCCCGTCATCTTACCTTGCTGAATGTTGTTCGCGATCTCGTTCAGGCTGAGCACGTCCGGATTAACTCGCTGAATAACCTCCGCTGCCGCTGAGGCTTGAGGGTCGCCTTTCTTTTGAACCTGTTCAGTCGTCAGGTTTTCGATGTTGAAAGTAGCGAATTTGACTTCCTTTTCGGAAGGTTCTTCTTTTTGGTTGACTACCTTCTCGTCGATTACCTCACCCGATTTATCTATTGCCCTGACAGTTACCTTTTCCCCGTCGACGTGGATACCGACGTAGTGTGCCGCTGATTTGAACTTTTTCAGATAACTTCCCCAGGGGGCGTACATCCGCTCGTATTTCGGTGCCCCGGCACCGCCGGAGACTATTTCGTAGAAAGAACTGCCGTAATCGGCCGAAGTCATGTTCGTATAAACGGGAGTATCATCAGTGACCAGGAGCCGCTGGTAGTTATGTTCGTCGCTCGCCAGGACCACGGGAACGATGCCGCTTTCCCCAAATATTTTCAGGGTTTCGTCCCTCATTTCCAATACGTAGCGTTTCTGCCCCTTGTACCACATGGTGTCGTCTATGTGTGCACTGTTCGGGAAAGGCGGTTCGTGCATTACCGGGAACACGTGGTCGATTTCGGGGTCTTTCTTTGCGTCTTCAACGACGTTTTCGATCCAGTCCATCTGGTTTTCCAGGATGAAGCCCTCCAGGTTGCCGCCGTGTTTTTCCGGGTTGGTGCTGATCCAGTAGTTGGTATTGATGACAAGGATTCTGGAGTTATCATAGTCAAAGTAGTAGGCGTTTTCGCTGTAAGTGGGTGCGTTGACCCCTTCCGGCTCGGGACTAATTTTCGGGTCCCCGGAGTCCGGCCTCTTAGTCGGATTGACGAACTCTTCCGCGAATACTGCCTCGGTACTGTTTTCTCCCGTTTTGTCGAACTGGATACCGTAAGTACTTCCGTCATCGTAGGCCGTGTACAGGGATTCGTGGTTCCCCATTCC
Organism: uncultured Thermotogae bacterium; assembly: GCA_964506635.1. Lineage (GTDB taxonomy): Bacteria > Bipolaricaulota > Bipolaricaulia > M55B111 > M55B111 > JAGXLP01. The sequence goes on along the minus strand of CAZDMI010000057.1, from coordinate 3,210 downwards.
TTCGTAAATCGGGACGTAAGCGCCAACGTGTTCCGTGGTATCCTTCCAGGCTTCCAGCTGACCGTGAAAACCCTGGACGTTATTGGTGTAACCTTTGACGAGATCACCGGCAAAAACGGTAAAGTCCATGCCGTGCCTGTAGATGCTTTCCATCAATTTGGTCATCGTATCGTAGTTCGTGCTGTTGGCGTAATTTACCAATCCTTCGGTGTGTTCGGAACCCTCGTATCCGCCGCGACTGTCTCCGAGGAAGGCGAACTTGAACTCACCGTCCGTGGATTCGGTCTCGAAACTGAACCTTTTTGTACTCATCCGGTAATCCGAATCCGGGTCCCCTACGGTTATGCTGTACTTGACCTCGGACTCCGGGGAGAGTCCGGTTAGTTCAACTTTGTGTTCCCTGGTGGCTTCGTCCCCACCGAAGGTTTTTTCTCCCACCATGACTTTGCCAGCTGTCGGCACGTTTGTCTCCCAGGAGATAACGGCACTATTTTTTTCTACCAGATCGACAAAAGGACCTTCTTTGATGTAAGGTACTAACTCGTATTCTTCTCCCGGGTTTACCCGGAAGCGACCGCCGTAGGGAATTCCGTCGACGAAGAGCCTGTATTGGATTGTCGTTGGTCCCTCCAGGTCCAGTTTTTCCAGATCCAGCTCGACCTCGTGGTTATTTTGCGGCGTTTCGTAGCTGATCTCCTTAGTGTATGAGAATTCCGGGAGCTGAGGTCCAGTTCTCGGGGTGTATTTCCCGTATTCCACGGCGATTTCTCCAGCTTTATTGGTCGAAAACGAGAGATTAACCCCTGTATCCGTGCCGGAGAAGCTAACTTCTTCTTCCAGCAGAAATACCCTGAACTCATCTATCTTTGGAAGATCAGGGTATTTTACCGACTTACCGAGATTCCCCCGTTTTGGAAAGGATACCTTGAGGCCTTTGACTTCCGTCGGCCGAACCCGGAATTCGCCGTAACTGAAATCGACCGGCCCTCGAATCAGTTCAACGTTTTGTCCTTCTTCAGTTGGAGTTGCCGCGCCCCCGAGGTGTGAGCCGGAAACAAGTAGTTTTCCGGAACCGTCCCGCACGTACCAGTTGCCGTTTCCCGCTGCCGGGTTATCGACTTCCAGCCCCTGTAACTCGACCAGTACACCCTCGTATTTTTCCTGTCGTACCTCGCTGGCCTTAAGGGTTACTGGTTCGGGAACGGTACCGGAGCCAATCACCTCGACGGATTCTGGCTGGTTGAACTCGGTCATTTTGTAGTATTCGTCTATCGGTCCCTTGACTCTGACTCTATCGCCCGGTGCGGCCTCGGGGCTGCCCCCAGTGTAGACCCAGATACCGTTCCAGGCTCCTTTGCCGTCCTGGAGGTAGAACCCGTTGTCGTCGGTTATGACTACAGTACCTTCGGTGACTACTGTTTGCCCGGCGTACGCTGAAGCACCGTTATCCGAAGTGGTCGACTGAATATCGTGAACTGTAACCTCGGGCGTCTTTGCTTCTTTTTCCGATTTTGAGGTACTCTTCGGCTGGATTCTAAACTGGCCATAGCTATAGGTAACGGGCCCGGTTATGTAATCGATCTTTCCGCCTGTCGAATCCGGTTGGTAGCTTGCTCCGGTGTTGGTTCCATCTATCGCGACGTCCCCCGTACCGTCATTTACCGTCCAGACTCCGTGTTCGTCCGGCGCAGCAGTAACTTCGAGCCCTTCGATTCTGACCAAAACGCCTTCGTACCTTTCCTGGCTTACTTCACCGGTGTCAAGGATCGTCGGCTCAGGAATTTCCCCTTCTCCCAGTATTTCCGTAGATTCCGGCTCAATTTCCGTGAGCTCGTAGTACTCGCTGACCTTACCCTTCACCCGTACTTCGTCGCCGGGAGAGACTTCGGGACTTTGATCGGTATAGATATAGATACCGCTCCAGGGCCCGGAACCGTCCTGGAGGTAGTAGCCGGAATCACCCATAGCGGTGACAATTCCTTCAGTCGTAACGGTCTGATCGACGAATTTGGAAGCACCCTCGGCCGTTCGTTGAAGCTGGACCTCCTGAATCGTGATTTTTTCGTTCTCCGCACCAGCAGTTTGTGGTAAGAGAAGAGAAGTAATCAGAAATAGAGCCAGCACTAGAATTGACCTTCTTTTTAACATATTTCCCCCCTATTGTTAGTGGAAAGTTGGTTTGGGAGTGGAATGACCGCCCGATGATTTATGTAAGATTTTTCTCGTGGTCATTGGTCTAAAAAAGTTATAATTTCGGTTGGTTGCTATCACCTCCCAGAAGTTTTATAAGATAAAATAGAAAATAACTCAATTTTTTTCGGAGGACGAGTTCGATCCTTATTTCAGCTGTAACCTCAGGAATATCCGGTATTAATCCATAAATAATTTCCGAATCAGTCCGGTTAGAATTAGGAACTCTTGGTTTGGACTCAAGGGGAGTGGAAATCGGGACCCGGGGGAACCGTATAATAAAAAGGAATAATTTCACTGAATTCAGAATATTACGGGAGGAAATATGAAAAGTAAACTTTCAATCGGTCTAACTCTTATAATGGTTTTAGGTCTAACCGTTTCATTCGTCGGATCCGGAGCGGAAGAGTTTTCTGCCGATCTCTTAATTGAAGAGTTGCGCCGGGCTGAGCAATTAATCAATGAAGGAAAAACCGAGCAGGGTCTTGAGTCTTTGCAGGGAGTTCGGTCAATACTAAACAGCAAAATTAGCGAGCTCAGTCCTGAAGGTCAAGCAGGTGTTGCCGCTCTGAAGATCGGTTACGTCAACGCCACGGAGGCCTTCACGGTATTTACGGAAGCGGTGAGTGAAGAGCGGGAGAGTGCCCAGCAGAAGGACGAAGAGTTACGGCAACTGAGAGAAAAAGCGATCCAGGGAGAGATATCCGAATCCCAGTACCGCAAGCAGGCGGACATTCTTCAGGCGGAAAAATTAAAAGCCCAGCTCGAGATCGATATGGCAATGGTGGAAACGATGCGGTCAGCACCGGGCTTCGAATCGGTTTCCGATCAGTTAAATAACCTGTCTAGTCAGGTACAGCCGATAATGGAAGAACTTAACAGTACACTAAAAAACATGAGAGAGGGTTCGGCGGTGCCAGAAGAGGTAAATAACACACTGTCACAGATCAATAGCCAGTACCAGCAGCTCGATGATTTACTAACCAAGTTGATAGAGTCAAAGATATTCCAGATAGCCAA
>CAZDMI010000056.1:0-8276 GCA_964506635.1 uncultured Thermotogae bacterium | reverse complement strand
CCGTGAGCATCAGCGCCTCCTCCTTGTCAATTCGGTACTGAGGGTTGGGAGGCGGAGAAATCGTCTCGTAACCGATTTCTATCTTGCGAACTGAGCGGATATCGACCTTCTGCACAGTTTCTATCGGGGGAGGTAAATGATAATTCAAACCGGAATTTACCGTCCTAACGTGCTTTCCAAATCGCTTTACCAATCCAACTTTGGCCGGGCCAATCTGATATAAGCCCTGAAGCAGGTAAATGGCAATTATGACGGCTATGATAATCCAGCCAGTCTTGCCACCAAACCTTTTCAGGGTACGCTTGAACCTTTCCCAGTCGGTCCCTCCCCGGCCTCCTCCTTCGTCGAAGTCAAAATTCTCTGGCATAATACACCCCTTTTTGAGGCAAATATTGCTAAAGTATAACCTATCCGTTAGCCTTGTACAACTGAGTTAGAATCAATGGATTGGGAGGTTGAGTTGAACACCAGTCGTAGAACAACAACCATCATTTCCGTAATATTTGGAGCAGCAGTTCTCGGAGCAATTTTAAGCTTTATCGGACCGAGCAAAGTTTTCACGCAGTTCTCCGCTCTTGGCTGGGACGGTTTTTCAGCAATGATCGGGGCCATTTTGCTTCAGTTCTTCTTCTGGACGGTAGCATGGATAGTCCTCATGAAGGGATACGAGGTAGAAGCCCCCTACCCCCTAAGTTTCTGGGCTAGAATCGGTAGTTTTTCCGTGAGTTTTCTTACCCCTTCCCTGCACTTTGGAGGCGAACCGGTGAGGGCCCTGGTCATAGAAAGGGAAACCGATACTTCTTATAGCCGAGTTTTTGCGACAATCGTGGCGGAGCGAATAACGATGATGGCCGCCCTCGTCTCGGCTATCCTAATAGGGGCAATGCTCGCCGTTTACAGCCAGATACCGACCGACACGATGCTCTATCTGGTTCTTATTTCGATTCTTTTCCTTGGCCTGCTGACCGTTCTTATCCTCAACTTCTACAGGAAGCTCCTCATATTTTCCAGGTTTGTCGCCTTTTTGAAGAGGAAGTTACCCTGGACGGAAATCCTTCAGAAAGCGGAAGAGGTGATCAGGCATCTGGAAAAGGAAATCAGCATGGCTTTCGGAAAGCATATCAAACACACCGGCGTTGCCTTCCTATTCGACCTCGTTGCGACTTTCTTCATGTTTATCAGACCTCAGATTTACTTTTATTTCACTCAGGGCCGGCTCTTCTCGATAGTTGAGATAACGATGTTGTTTGCCATGATATCCGTCCTTTCCTCTTTCTTCTGGGTAACACCAGGTGGAATAGGTATCTCCGAAGGGGGGCTTATAGGGATATACGCTTTATTCAACATCAGCGGCAGCGAGGCCGTTGCTTACTCCTTCTCGGTCAAGGCGATAGAGTCGGTGCTGGTCGCCATCGGCCTTAGCCTGCTGGCTCACTACGGGATAATGAACATGCTATTCGAGAAGAGAAAGGAGAGGGCAGAGGCAAGGGCAAAGGAGGAACTCGAGGAGGAATGAAACTCCGCGAGGGGATTGGTCTTTCCGAGGAAGGACCACTGGGATCAAAAATAGCTCCCGTACTGGTATTGGCCTCGATGTTGCTTTTATCTTTTCCAGCTGCAGAGGCAGGGGCCGAAAATACACTTTTGTCGAGCACTAAGGGCCCTTCTTTTCTTGCCGTGGGTGAGTTAAGCGGTTACGGGATAGGTGCTACCAGGACCCGGGAGGGAGGATACGGACTGGGCTTTTCGCTGAGCAAGTCACTCGTACCGGCCCCGGAGAACTGGGACTACCGCCCTTTTCTGGTCGGGCTAGCCTCTCCCCGCGAGGAACCAGGACTGGAATGGATAACAACCGGAATCGCGGCCTCCTACTTCGACTACAGGATCGGCGGCTGGGCCCTTTCCTCCGACTCGATCGCCTGGATTCGCGGTTCAAATTACAGGTTAAGCAGTACGGGCTCCTTTACAGTAGGTAATATTGGCTTAAGCTACGATATCGGGCTTTCCGGGCCGGGCGATGCGGGGAATTTTTGGTTTCCGCTAAAGGAGGGGACGGAATTTACTGACCTTTACAGGGAAAGTTCGCGAAGTGTGGCCAATACCCGGGGCAACTACCTTTTATTTGGCGGTAGCAAGGGTTTATCCTTGGGAAAGGAGAGACTGACCTGGAGCCAGGGAGTCAGTCTGGATCTTCGCGAGGAGAACCCCGGACTGGAACTGGTCACCGACCTCAATTACATGGGCAATTCGGTTTCTTTTTCTCTCGGCGACCTGAGCCTGGAGCGCTGGTCTATCCAGTTAAAACTCAATAAATTTGTTCTGGGTTATATTTCCTCCGGTAACTACGTCTCCAGGCGCGCGGTATCACTCGGCTACAGGGGTGAAGTCGGAATCGACTTTGAACTAGTTACGAGCACTGCCGGCAAGGATAGATTTTTTAACCTAACAGCAAGGTGGTAAAAACCATGACTGCGAAACCGGAAGTTCTCATTGTAGGCGGCGGACCGGCCGGTTCGATTTCTGGCAGAGTTGCCGCTGAGGGCGGAGCTGATACCCTGTTAATTGACAAGAAATCCGACCTCGGGAAGTCGAGCGCCTGCGGAGGTCTCGTCAGCCTGGAGACCTGGGATAGGTTAGAGGCTTCGGACGAAGCGATCGTAAACGAAATAAAAGGGGTCGTGGTCCATCCACCAGAGGGAGAAGACTACCGACTATCCTCCCCCGAAGTCAAAGCTTACGTCGTGGACAGGGACCAGTTAAACGCGGACCTGCTTTCTCAGGCAGAGGAAAACGGCGTCAGTGTTCGTCCGGGAACCGGAATTTACGGCAGAAACGATTCCAGCGTAACCCTGAGGTCCGTGGACGGGAAAAACGAGGAAGCCCTTGATCCAAAAGTTATAATCGGTGCGGACGGCCCCAGAAGCGACGTCAGGCGGTTGTTCGGCCTGGATCGTCCCTCGGAGCTGCTTTACGCAATTCAGAAGGAAACCGAGTTTCAGGCCAGACGGTACGATCACGTCGAAGTATTCTTTGGCAGGGATATTGCACCGGGGTTCTTTGGCTGGATCATACCTGTCTCGAAAAACAGGGCAAGAATTGGCCTTGCTACGGCTCGGGGCGAGGATCTATTAGATTTCTTTGAGAGGCTAATGAGAGAAATCGGGAAAGAAACGCCCGATGACTTCCGCACGGGCGTTATTCCGATCGGAGTCCCGGATAATTCCTGTGAGGACGGGGTACTTACTGTGGGAGACGCGGCAGGACAGGTAAAACCCACTTCGGGGGGCGGTCTCTTCCCTCTATCAATTACTTCCAGGATCGCGGGGAAAATCGCCCTGAAGGCAGTAAATGGTCTCGACAATCCCGCGAAGCTGTACTACGAGAAATGGATGGACGAGATCGGAGAAGATCTTAAGCGGGAGATGTTGCTTCACAGGATCCTGGATAGAGTATCGGACGAAAAACTAACCAGGCTACTGAACCTGCTAAAACGGCGGGAAATATCGGACTGGATAGCGGAACACGGCAACATCGACCATCTCTACCCGCTTGCCAAGAGGATGATTCGGGACCCCGCAGTTGTTGGAACTATCCTGAAGACCCTTCCCGGCGAAATAGGTTCCAAGCTGATGGACGAGTTGCGCTAGGTCCCCACCGCTTGACTACCGGAGTCAGGCCCGAAGGCCGATTCCGGTGACACTTGCCCCTAACTATTTTCCGTTTCAGCAAAAGCAACAGGAAACGGTCAGTTAAAAGGGGATCTCCTCGTCGTCATCGCCGGAACTTCCCGACGGTCCCTGGTTCGGCTTCTCGGGTGGTGGCTTCCCCCCACCCTGCTGGGAACCTGATTCATCATCCCCGCCAAATCCGAGAAACTGAACGTTGTTCGCAACCACGCTGGTCCACTTTCGGTTATTCCCGTCGTCGTCCTCGTAGCTATCTATGCTCAACCTGCCCGTAACTGCAACCGGCCTGCCCTTACTGAGATAAGTAGCGCAGTTTTCCGCCTGGTTGCGCCAGGTGGTTATGGGTACGAAAGTGGTTTCTTCCTGTAACTCGTCGTTGCTATCCCTGTACTGCCTGTTTACGGCTATGGTAAAGCTTGTTCTTGCTACTCCGGACTGGGTATACTGGAGTTCCGGATCCTCCGTCAAGTTTCCAATCAAAATAACCTGGTTAAGACTTGCAGCCATCTCGTTCCACCTCAGTTTTTTGTTAAACCTATGATACTAATTGGAGATGGTTAACTCAACCAGAGCAGTCAAACTGCCTTGACCTCTTCAATTTCAGGAATGTTTGATTCAAGGACCTTTTCGACTCCCTGTTTAAGCGTCATCGTGGACATCGGGCAGCCAACACAGGCACCCACCAGCTGTACCTTAACTACATTGTCATCGGTAATTTCGTCAAGTATTACGTCTCCACCATCGGCCTGTATCGAAGGCCTGACCTCGTCAAGAGCGTTTTCGACTTCTTCTTCCGTTATCATAAGTTTCACCTTCCTTGAATAATAACTATCTTAAACAAATGTCGATATAAATACTCAAGTTTTCAATAAGAGGTTAATCAACGCGGGCCTTCCTTACAAGCCTGGCCGATGGGATTTATTCGGCTCTCAGTTCCCCTTTTACCCCATTACTTGGCCGTACGAAGAACCCTTCCGGTTCGATTCCAAACTCCTGTTGGTACTCACGCTTCACCTCCGAAAGGTAGGTGTCCGAACTTTCCTCAGGAACTATATGAACCGAAGCTCCACCGAACCCACCACCGGTCATTCTTGCTCCGGGTATCCCCCAGTCTCGGGCAAAAGCGACGAGGAAGTCCAGTTCTCGGCAGCTGACTTCGTAGAAATCCCTGAGGCTTCGGTGGGAAGCAAAGAACATCTCTCCCGCCTCGTCTACCTCTCCTTTTTTCAGGTATTCTGCTGCCTTCTTGACCCGCTCGTTTTCCTCGACGACGTGCCTTGTTCTATCGGCAAGGGTCCCTGTCAGACCCGATACGGTTTCCTCCAGTCGTTCGGGGTCAATCTCGCTGAGAGATCCCAGTGACTTCCCATTACTCTTTTGGTTCAATCCCCGCAGCGCTTCCTCGCATTCCCTCCGCCGCTCGTTGTACGCGTTGCCATCATGCGTATGGGAAACCATCGTATCTACCACCAGAAGCTCGTAGCCGGAAAGGTCCAGCTCCACGTACTCGTGCGAGGATCGAGAAGTATCGATTAAAACCGCCGAACCTTCCCTTCCATAATAAGAGACGTACTGGTCCATGATCCCGGTATTTGCTCCGACGAACTCGTTCTCGGCCTTCTGGCAGATCCTGATTAGATCGAGCGCTCCGACGTTCAAGGAGAATTCCTCGTTAAGGGCAGCCGCAACGGACATTTCCAAAGCGGCCGAGCTCGATAGTCCCCTCCCGACCGGAACCTCGGAGGCTAGGTAGATGTCAAAACCGGGCAAATCTTTTCCCGTTAACTCCATCAAGCCGGAAATTATCCCGCGGACGTAGTCGGACCAGTCCCCGACGCTTCCCATACCTTCCTTGATTCTTATCTCGGTTTCCTTGTTCAAACTAGAAGAAAAGATCCGGGCAACTCCGGTCCCGTTTTCCGCGACTGCAGCCCAGGTCGACAGATCAACTGCAATCGGCAGCACCAGGCCCCCGTTATAGTCGGTGTGCTCGCCAATAAGGTTAACTCTACCCGGTGCGCGGTATACCTCCACCCCGAGACCGGAACTATACCTTTCCTCGAACTTCTTTTTTAAACGCTCAGCCTCCATTGACTTCACCTTCGCTCCTGCCGGATCCTGCCTCTTTAAGATCCTCCGCCATCTTCTCCGGTGCAATGGAAGAGATGAACGTAGATGTACCGGTTTCGACTCCCGCCCGGTACTTTATTTTGTCTTCCGCCCGCTGGAGCGAGTAAAACTCGAGGTGGAAGTGGTAGTACGGGTAATCCTCACCGTCGACCGGTGCCTGATGAAAGCTCATGATGTAGGGGAAATCATCAATCGGGAATAGACCACTGTACTTCTCGAGCACCGTTTTTATCCCGCGGGCGAGCGAGCCGGCCTCGCCATCCTGGAGGGACAGGATCGTCGGAAAGTGGCGCTTCGGATAGAGGTGGACCTCGTAAGGAAACCGCGCGTAAAAAGGAACAAAGGCAAGGAAGTCCTCGTTCTCCCAGACTATCCTGTCCTCGAAAACCTTCTCTTTTTCGATCACCCGACAGAAAAGGCAGCTATCTTCTCTCTCAAAATGTTCCCTGGCGCTCTCGACGGATCGACGAGCCAGAGGTGGAACGAAGGGGAAAGCGTACAGCTGGCCGTGCGGGTGATCCAGGGTAACTCCGATCTCCCTGCCCCTGTTTTCAAAGATGTAGACGTAATCGATGAACTCCTCTTCCGATAGATCCCGGAACCTGTCCCTCCAGACGGAGACGAGGTCCTCCATCCGTCCGAGACTCAGGTCCGCCGGTGGAACTTCGTGGTCGGAAGAGTATAGAATTACCTCACAGACCCCACGGTTCTCTCGCACCTTATAAAAGGAATCGTCTTCGGGGTTCGGGTCATCGGGTTCGCGTTCCAGTGAAGGGAACCTGTTTTCGAAGGTAACAATGTAGTAGTCGTCTTCAGGGACCTCCAGGACGCCCGGGCAAAGAGGACAGCTATCCTCGGGCAGTACCGGCCTATCCTGCCGTTTATCCGATATGATATTCCAGCGTTTGAGTACGGGATTCCAGCGAAGTTCCGGCATCAGCTATCCTCCCCGTCGCCCTTCGGCCGATAGTAGTTCATCAACCTGCCATCGCCCTTCTCCACCTTTTCCTTTTCCAGCCCATCAACTTTCGCCAATTCAATAATCCGGTTCATCTTACCCCTTCCTCAAATTATTTTTTGTCAGTCTATCCGGTAGTTCAATTCGTTATCAACTCATCCGTCCTTAAATCTCAGGATGACTCAGCTCGAAAATCAAGCCTGGTAGTTGCCTCGTACGGCTCCCCGGGCCTGACTATTGGATTAGGGAAACGCGGCTCGTTCGGGGCGTTCGGGAAGTTGCCTGGTTCGAGACAGATAGCAGATCTAGGCCCATAAGGTGAGTCGCCGCTTTTAGCGGTACCCTCCTCGAGGTAATTAGCGGAGTAAACCTGTATCCCCGGTTGATCGGTCTCAATAGCCATCGATATTCCAGAAGAAGGCGACCGAAGCTTTGCATCGGGACCGGCATCGTTCAGAACGAAACTGTGGTCGTACCCACCCGCGTTACGGATCTGGGTCTCCCCGCTATTTATCCCCTCACCAATAGTTTTTCGCTCCCGGAAGTCGAACGGCGTCCCTTCCACGGACCGGGGCTCTCCTATCGGTATACCCTCCTCATCGGTCGGGATAAACCGGTCCGCGTCGACGACCAGCTCGTGGTCGAGCACGGTTTCACCTTCCCGCGAGAGGTTGTAGTAGTTGTGGTTCGTGATGTTCACGACCGTCGGCCGGTCCGCGCTCGCCTCGAACCTCATTTCGAATTCGTTGGCCTCGGTCAGGACGTAGGTGGCTCTGACGCTCAGGTTACCCGGATAACCCTCCTCGCCGTCCCGGCTCAGGTAGCGCAGCCGGATGCCAGGACCCTCGTCAAACTTCACCGGTTCCGCCCGCCAGATTCTCTTCTGAAAACCGACCTCTCCGCCGTGCAAATGGTGTTTGCCCTCGTTGCGAGTAAGTGAAGATTTTTCTCCCGCCAGACTAAATTCTCCATTCTCTATCCTGTTGGCGTACCTGCCAACGATCGCCCCGAGGAAGTATTCGTCTTCCAGGTAACTTTCCAGGTCGTCGTACCCGAGAACGACTTCTACCTGCTCCCCGTCCCCGTCGGGTACCTGGAGCGACGTAATTCTGCCACCGAATTCAGTGACACTGAAACTGGCACCTTCTTCGTTGGTCAGGGTATAGAGGTTAACCGGCTCTCCGTTATGCTCTCCCCATTTTTTGGATTCAATCACGCCTCTCACGCTCCAGGTAAGTGGGAAATTTGATCCAGCACCGCGTCTATTTCATCAGGTAGTCCGGAATAAACTCCCCTTCCGCCTCGAAAAGCTCTTCGGCCATATCCCTGATTTCCCCGGGTGTAGCGACAGCGGCCGTCAGTGGGTCCAGCATAAAGGCGTTGATCGCGGCCTCCCTGTCCTCATCAAGAATTGACTGCACGGTCAGCTCGTGAACTGCCATATTTGACCGATTTAACGCGGCCAGCTGCTCCGGCAATTCACCAAAGACACAGGGATGAAA
>CAZDMI010000055.1:0-8712 GCA_964506635.1 uncultured Thermotogae bacterium | reverse complement strand
TCTGATAAATCGTCTTTTGATTCAACAGGAGGCTTCTTGACTACCGGGACTCCGTTTTCCGGAAAGAAAAGTTCTCCACCGAGAGCTTCCGCAAACCTGTGGGCATCGCTGGAAACGTTTACCGCATCGTAGTCAAACCTCTCGAGACAACGGATTTGAGATTCTGCCATCGCCCCCGGGTCTCGGCAGTAGTCTCTATAAGGAACTTCAGCAATTCTTGCAGCAAATTGCATTACAAAAGGGATTACCGGTAGACGGGCCGGGTTTATACCCCTTAAAGCTTCCAAAAATTCCTTTCTTTTTAGCAAAAATAAACACACCTTGGCCGGGACTAGAGTAAATAGCTGTTCTCTAAGTCAAGAAAGTTTATCCCGACATAGTAAGTGTACTGCTTACGAACAAAAAGTTACAAACTTCTGAGAGTTAAAACGTTGTGTGCTTAAATAAATAATTGGGGTAATTAGGGAATAAGAAAGTTAAAAGAAGAGAGTATAAAAAGGATTAAAGCCACCCCGTGGAATCGGGGTGGCTTTAAGAGGTTTATCTTTCTTCCGAGTTTTCTCTATAGACTTCCAACTGATCTTTGAATTTGGGGTCCTTAAGTTTGTCTATTGCCCTATCCTGAAGCTGTCTGACTCTTTCTCTGCTGATGTCGAATACGTCGCCAACTTCCTCCAGGGTGAGCGGCTGATAATCCTCGAGACCGTACCTTAATTTCAGAATCTGCTTCTCCCTGTCGGAAAGAGCCTTATTCAGAAGACCTTTAAGCCGATCTTCGAGCATATCGCCAAAAGCCTCTTTTTCGGGCTGCGGCGTATTCTCGTCGGCCAGAACGTCTCCCAGTGCCTCGCTTTCGCCTTCGTCTTCCCTCAGTGGCTTGTCCAGTGAAACCGATTCCTTCTTCGCCCTTCTAGCCTTGCGTACCTTGGATTTATCTACTTCCAGCTCATCGGCGATCTGATCGGTGCTCGGCTTTTCCCCGTGCTCCTCCTTGTAATCGTTGATAAAGCTGTCGATTTTCCTGTTGAGCGAGGTAACGTGGGAAGGAACTCTTACTGTTCTGGATTCATTATTCAACGCCTTCAGGATCGACTGTCTGATCCACCACGTGGCATAAGTGCTGAACTTATAGCCTTTTCTCCAGTCGAACTTGTCGATCGCCTTCATCAATCCAATGTTACCTTCCTGGATTATGTCCAGAAAATCCAGACCGTATCCTCTATATTTTTTTGCTATGCTGATAACTAACCTGAGGTTTGCGGAGGCAAGCTTCTCCCGAGCCTCTTCGTCTCCCTGTTCAATTCTCTTTGCGAGATCTTTTTCCTCTTCTCGGGAAAGAAGTGGCCCTGCTTCGACTTCGTCAAAGTACCTGCGTACGGGATTGCCGTCCGTGTTTCCTCTTGATTTCGTTTCTACCATGAGGGGTCACCTCCCTTTGCTTCCCCAAAAATGGGCATTACAATCAAAATTTTGTTATTCAATGGGTAATTACTGCTATATTAGGTAATTTTAAGTATAAAAAGTTTCGATCTATTTATAGCATTACCAAAAACTTAGCAGTCCCTCTTTAATTGTGCTAATTATTATAAGGGTAAAGGAAAACTTTTCAAGGGTATTCGTAATTGTTTTGAATTAAGAATATATTTTAGCAAAAAATAATGTCTTGAATGGCAATTGATTTACTGAATTTTGCCAGTTTTAGAGAATTAGCTTTTTCGCGGGCGGCATAAAACCTCTCTTACTTCAGTCGAAAACACGTCATTCGAGTGACCTGGCTTCACGACACAGGCAGAATCCGCTCCCCAACCCGTGCCCCCTATAGCCACTATCTCCTGGTCAAAAGGAATCAAGCCGGCATCCAGGGCCATAATTGAGATCTCAACGCAGACTTTTACTCCCTGGCCGAACATCCGCAGGGTTTCCGCCATTATTTCCGCCGGGTATAAACCACCGTAATCGTTTTTTATTGACCTGGCCACTCCTGCAAGGGCATGTGTGGTAGTTAGAAGCTTTACACCCTTCTCTCGCAACTCGTCCCTCTTGCCGTCTTCCATTTCGTCAACTCCAGGCTCACTGAACCCTACATGATGGGTTACACAGACCAGGTTAACCTGTAACTCATTTGTTAGATCCAGGAATTTCTCGACTGTCTCGCCCGTGTTGGAAGCTATAACTACGTGCTTTAATTTAGAATTATCAATTTTCTGCCGAGCTCGCTTCAAAGTACGTTCCGTGTTTTTCTTCCCGGGCTCTTCCCAGTACATCCAATCACCTCATGACGGAGATACTTTACTTCAAGCCGAAAACCTCAAGTACTTTCCTCCTCTTCTCGCTTTATCTTATTTTCTACTGTTCTCCTGTTGCAATAATAATGTGATACGGCCACCTTGACTTCTTTCTTTGAAAGACCGGTCAACTCTTCCCTGATCTCTTCTCTGCCTAAACCCTTTTTATGAAGCTTTACGATCTTCCATACGGGCAGGTCTTCGAGATCCACACTTTTCTTCTTTCGTTCAGGGCTAGCTTTACTATCGCAGCTAAAAGAACCTTTACTGGACTTTTCGGCCGATCCCGGGTCCCCGCCAGTTTTTTTCATCCGGATCACTCCATTAATATAAAGTTAACCACTTTAAGAAATATAATAATCCGCGAATCACTTCTGCAGCAGTTATTGGCTAAATTAGTCTAGAACGCACTTCATCAAAATCCAGTCCGGATAAACTATCAACTATGAAATCCGCTCTTTCAGCTAAATCCTTCCAGTTTTCGGCGTACTTCTCGTGTGGCACCCAGAGACAGCTTGTCCCCGCATTTTCGGCCGCAAGGACTCCGTTTTTTGAATCCTCCAGCACCAGACTATCCTTGGGCTCCACACCTACCCCTGCTGCCGCAGCAAGAAAGATCTCCGGAGAGGGCTTGCTTTTCTCTACGTGGTCGTCGGAAACGACGTGATCAAAGTAACTCCTGTAATCTTTTCTCTCGAGAAAAATCTCCGCCAGCTCAAGCGGAGCACTTGTTGCCAAAGTTACCTTGATCTCGCTTTCTCCAAACAGCCTTATAACGGAATCCGCCCCTTCCATGAGCGGGACCTGTCGGTAGTACTTTTTTACCAGCCCGATCCTCTTTTTCCTTATTTCCTCTACGGGCGCAGCCAGTCCGAATTTTTCCTTGTAAAACCTGGCGGCAAACTTCTGGCCGCGTCCAACTAAATCGTCGTGCGTGATATCACGAATCTCGGGAATCGAATCCTCAACCCCGTACCCTCGCAATAATTCTATCTCGCTCTCGAACCAGGCTTTTTCGCTTTCAATCAATGAACCATCTAAATCAAAGTGTATGGCTTCCAGCTCGTTTAGGGTATTATAGAAACCTTGCAACTTCTTCATGTTTACCTCTTTTTAAAAAGTTAATGAGGAACGGAAAACTTGAAGGATTTTAGAGGTGGTGCCGAGCGACTGAAGAGTTCTATTAGAGCTTTGCAAAGTAGCGTTTTAAGTGATTGAGGAAACGGGGCTGAGCAAGTTCTTCCAGTGCCTCCGACTCAATCTGGCGCACCCTTTCCCGAGATAAATCTAGCCTCTCACCTATTTCTGCCAGCGTCGCAGGTTCTCTCTCTTCCAGCCCAAACCTCGATTCAATTATCTCCCTTTTTCTACCGGAAAGTTTTTCCAGGCCGGACTCAAGGTCCTCACGCAAAAGGAACCTCAAAGTATCTTCTTCGGGCGTTGAATAGTCATCGGATTCGATAAAGTCACCGAGAACTTCGTCCTTACCCTCTTCTATTGGCTTATCAAGCGAGATCGTTCTCTTCTCCGCCCTCTCAGCCCTCTTGACCGTTTCGACGGAGATATCTAGCTTATCGGCTATCTCTTCCCTTGATAGGTTCCTTTCGCCTTCTTCTTCCTTCTCCTGCTGTTTCAGGTTTTTTATCTTCCGGATTATGTCGTAAGTATGGGGCGGTATTCTAACTGTTTCACCCTGGTCAACCAGAGCCAATCTGATCTTCTGCTTAATCCACCAGGTCGCGTAAGTGCTGAACTTGTAACCTTTGGATTCATCGAACCTCTCAACTGCTTCCATTAAACCAATATTGCCTTCCTGGATTAAGTCAAGCAGGTCTACGCCCTGATTTGAGTATTGCTGAGCAAGCTTTACAACCAGTCTCAAGTTGGAAAGAATAAGCTTCTTCCTTGCCAGGTTACTTCCCTGATTAATCCTTCTGCTTAAATAATTCTCTTCGGCCTTATCGAGAAGCTCGTATTTTCCTATTTCGTTAATATATAATCCAAGCAGGTTGCCCGACGAGCTAGAGGCTTTTTCCTCGCCCCCATCCTGCTTGTGCTCATTTTCCACCATATTTTCGTCGTTTTTCATAATTCAAACTCCCAGTTGCACCCTTAATTCAATATATTGATAAGCCAGTTTAGCCCAAAACTCAACACGAGCAATGAATCTAAAGGCCGTTTTCCTCGCCGACTACCTTCCTTATAACCCCGCCCCCGAGCAATTCGTCCCCGTCGTACAGGGCTGCAATCTGTCCGGGAGTAACTGATTTCTGAGGTCGATCAAAACCGACGTAAAACTCTTCCGAGCCGAACTCGACTTCCGCCTTTACGGAGGGAGCCCGATACCTGATCTTGACGGACAAACTAGTCTTATCCGGGGGTGAACCAGCAACCCAGCTTGTATCCCCAGCAACCAGACCGGAAGAATAGAGATCGCTCTCGGATCCTACCACCAGTTGATTCTCGTCCGTGTTCATCTCTACAACGTAATAGGCCCTGTTGGTCTCAAGGCCCAGGCCTTTCCTCTGACCCACGGTGTAAAACGGTAATCCGTGATGCCGGCCCAGTGTATTTCCTTCGGTATCAACTATCTCGCCCCCTTCGATGGCCTGACCTTCTTCACTTTCCAAGAAATCGCGATAATCGCCATCAGGGACGAAACAGAGGTCCTGGCTCTCTTCAACATCCGCGGAAACCAAACCTTCCTCTTGAGCTATTTCGTATATCTCTTCTTTCCGGTAATTGCCGACAGGAAACACGGCCCGACTTAATTCTTCCTGTCCGAGCCCGTAAAGAAAATAGGATTGGTCTTTTTCCTGATCCAGTCCCCGCAAAAGCCTCCTCGATCCGTCGCGCTTTTCCGTCCTTACGTAGTGACCAGTGGCAATGCGATCAAAACCCATTTCCGCGGCCTTATCAAGCAATAAATCGAACCTGACCAAACGGTTACACCTGGCACAGGGATTGGGCGTCACACCATCTAAGTACGCATCCACGGTGGGCTGAACTACTTCAGCCTCGAATTGGGAACTGAGGTCGAATTTACGATGCGGTAGATCAAGCTGGTCCGCAACTATTTCGGCAGTATTTAAGGAACAACAGGCGTTTTCTTTCCCCTGATAACCCGGTGAATTTGGATAATCCCAGAGCCAGAATGTAGTTGTAACTACCTCGTACCCGAGTTCCTTCAACAGAAGTGCTGCAACGGAAGAATCCACGCCCCCGCTTATAGCGACGAGGACGCTCTCCCCTTTACTTCTCGGCCCTTCTAGGTTTTCGACGTAGTTGGCTCGCCCCGTTTCGGTACCAGACATAGAAAAGTGAACCCCTCACTATCACTTAAAAACTGGTGCTTCTCACCGGAGGGAACGTAAACCGTATCCCCGGTCCCAAGCTCCTTATCCCCGTCCCCGGTCCTAATCCTCCCCTGTCCCGCTAGAACGTATATTTCATGTTCCCAGTCGTGACCATGATAAGGAGTATGTCCATCTTCATCCAGAGTAAATCTACGCATGGCGAAAGTCTCGACCCCCTCCGGGTCCCCAAGGAGTACCTCTTTATCGACGTTTTCGGCGCCTTCCAGGTCAGTTATCTCTTTTTTCTCGTATTGATCTGCTTTGTTTACAGATATCATTTATAATCACCGAAAATTTATATCCGGGGTACGGTGCCTTTGCAAGAGGTCTCTCCACGCGTTGAATAGGACTGATCCATAAATTATTATCTCACTGGTGATATTTAAATGGAGAAGAACTCCGATGTAGTCGTCGTAGGAGCGGGTCATGCGGGTTGCGAAGCGGCTCTAATTTCGGCAAGGAGCGGCAAGGATACTACGTTATTGACTATCGATCTCGACAAAACAGCTCGTATGTCCTGTAACCCGGCAATAGGTGGGCCCGGCAAGTCCCAGCTCGTAAGGGAAATAGACGCACTTGGTGGAGAAATGGGCAAGAACACCGACCGGGCCGCACTCCATCTGCGCCGGCTCAATACCAGCAAGGGCCAGGCAATGCGGATAACCAGGGCCCAGGTGGACAGGGACAAGTACCGACGAGAAATGAAAAGAGTGCTAGAAACGGAAGACAACCTCAGACTGAGGGAGGAAATGGTCCAGGAGCTCATCGTGAATTCCGGTAAAGTTGAGGGAATAACAACGAGAGAAGGCGTCAGCTACTACGCCGACAGCGTCGTCTTGACTACGGGAACCTTTCTCAACGGAACGGTTTACCTCGGGGAAACTGCCTATGCCGCCGGACGTACTGGAGAACCGCCTTCGGAAAAATTATCGGAGAGTTTGGAAAACCACGGACTGGCGCTAGAAAGAATGAACACGGATACGACTCCCAGGATAAACGGGGATTCGATCGATTTTTCTACGCTGGAATCCCAGAACACCATGGATAAACCTTTTTCGTTTTCTTACACCTCGGAGAAACAGGTGCTACCTGAAGACTACCCGGTACACCTGACCCGAACCAACCAGAGAACTCACGAGATAATCAGGGATAACCTGGACAGGAACCCGAGATACAACGGCACGGTAGTCAGCGCTCACCCGAGGTACTGCCCTTCTCTGGAAAGCAAAATAGTCGATTTCCCGGAAAGGGACCATCACAAAGTCTTCCTCGAACCGGAAGGGAAGGAATCCAAGGAATACTACCTTCAGGGGATTTACACCTCGTCCCCTCCTGACGTACAGGAAGGAATAGTAAGGTCCATGGAAGGTCTTGAGGACGCCCGGATTGAACGCTACGGCTACGGAATCGAATACGACTACCTACCACCGACTCAGCTAAAAAACACGCTGGAGGTAACGAAGATCGACGGTCTGTACACGGCGGGACAGATAAATGGAACTACCGGATACGAAGAAGCAGCAGGCCAGGGAATCATAGCGGGGATAAACGCCGCAAAGAGTGACGATAGTCAAGTTGCCCTCGACCGTTCACAGGGGTTCATCGGAGTAATGATTGACGATCTTGTTACCAAAGGGATAGATGAACCGTACCGCATGTTACCTTCTCGAGCCGAGTACAGGATAATACTCAGGGAAAACAACGCTGATCTTAGGTTGACCGAGTTAGGGCGGGAACTGGGCACCGTTAGCGAGGAAAGGTACGAAGAGTACAAGCGCAAAAAAGAACGGGTTCAGGAAGAACTGGAAAAGTTGAAGTCCACTCGTGTCACTCCGGGAGAAAAGGTGAATACAGTACTAAAAGAAAGCGGTACTTCACCACTTGAAGATCAGGGAGCAAGCCTCTACGAGCTACTAAAACGGCCGGAGCTTTCCTGGAGTGACGTACTCGACCTGGGTTCACTGGACGATGGAACGAATCCAGAGATTAAAAAGGAAGTAGTAATCAGGGCAAAGTACGAGGGTTACATAAAAAAGCAGGAAAAGAGAATCGAACAGTTCAGGGATATGGAAAACGAGGAGATTCCGGAATCTCTCGATTACGAAGAACTTGACGGCCTATCAACTGAAGGCAGGGAAAAACTTAAAGAAGTCGAACCTCAGACGCTCGGTCAAGCCGAGAGAATACCGGGAGTAACCAGATCCGATATAACCGTACTTACAGTTTGGTTAAAAGGTTAGCAGGCTAAGCAACAGACGTCGCAAATTTCAAAGCAAAAAATTAAGACAAAGGAGTGAATCTTTCCATGCCAAAGTTATTTTCCGGCATCCAACCCACCGGAGACCTTCACCTGGGAAACTATTTCGGAGCGATTACCAACTGGGTCGATCTACAGCAGAAGCATGATACCGTTTACAGCATAGTTGATCTGCACGCAATTACCTCCGAATACGATCCAGAAACCCTCCGGGAGAGCGGGGTGGACCTGGCAACCGATCTCATTGCAAGCGGTATAGATCCGGAAGAATCGATCTTATTTATCCAGTCCGAAGTCCGGGAACACGTCGAACTCCAGTGGATTTTTAATACGGTCACGTCTTACGGGGATTTAACCAGAATGACACAGTTTAAAGATAAATCCGAAGACCGAGACTTCGTCAGCGCCGGTTTATTTGATTACCCCGTACTCCAGGCAGCTGACATACTTCTTTACAAAGCCTCCAGAGTACCCGTAGGAGAGGACCAGATACAGCACGTAGAACTTACGAGGAGAATTGCCAGAAAGTTCAACAGCAGATTCGGTGAGTTTTTTCCGGAACCAGAACCAATCGTCGGCAAGGCCGCCAGGATAATGTCAACGGCTGACCCGGAAAGAAAAATGAGTAAAAGCGCCCACGACAAGCACGCCATCGGTTTAATGGAGGATGAAGACGCCATATGGGAAAAGATCAAATCCGCCGTTACTGATCCCGGTAAAGCCCAGGGGGACGAAATGAGCCCGGGGGTCGCAAACCTTTTCACTCTGCTCGAATTAACTGCTCCGGAATCTACGATCGAGGACTTTCGGGAGG